>JACEST010000127.1 GCA_013911715.1 Sphingopyxis sp.
ATATAAAGATTTTCGTGACCTGCGGCAGTGCCGAAAAATGCGCGAGCGCGCTGGCGCTGGGGGCCGATGCGGCGATTGATTATTCCGCGGAAGATTTCGCCGCGCGCGTGGCCGAGCTGACCGGCGGGCGCGGGGTCGATGCGGTGCTCGACATGGTCGGCGGCGATTATCTGCCGCGCAATCTGGCGTGCCTCGCCGACGATGGCCGCCATGTGTCGATTGCGTTCCAGCGCGGGATCAAGGGTGAGTTTAATATTGCCGACATCATGCGCCGCCGCCTGACGCTGACTGGATCGACGCTGCGCGCGCGCGATGCCGAGTTCAAGGCGCTGCTGGCTGATGAAATCTATGCCAATGTGTGGCCGCATGTGATCGAAGGGCGGCTGAAACCGGTGATGGACCAAACTTTTTCGCTGGCGGAAGCGGCCGCCGCGCACGCGCGGATGGAGGCGGGGGACCATGTGGGGAAAATTGTGCTGACGGTGGGGTAGGGATCAAAAATTACTCTCAACCCGTCCACCCTGAGCTTGTCGAAGGGTCGTTCTTTCTTTGCAGTGTTGAAGAAAAGGACAGCCCTTCGACAAGCTCAGGGCGGACGGGGTTAGGGAGTTGGTGCGGCTCTTCAGTAACCCCATCGTCACATCATCGTCCCCGCCCTGTCATCGCTTTACGATTCCGATTGTCACATTGCGCGGCCATTGGCGGGGTCCAAGGCGGACAGAGCCTTGGTAACGCGAAGGACGCGGGATGAATGCGCAAGTGGGCCGGATTTCGGCCGCGAATGGGTCGGCAAAAGACGGGACTCGGCGTCACTATCGTTCGGTCTGGATTTCGGACATCCACCTTGGCACGCGCGGTTGTAATGCACCGCTGCTGATCGATTTCCTCGACCATGTCGATTGCGACAATATGTATCTGGTCGGCGACATCATCGACGGCTGGCGGCTGAAAAAGCGCTTTTATTGGCCGACCGCGCACAATGATGTGGTGTGGCGGATCATGAAGCGTGCGAAACGCGGCACCCGCGTCGTCTATATCCCCGGCAACCATGACGAAATGTTCCGCCAGTTCGTCGGCATGGATTTCGGCGGGGTCAAAATCCGCAAGAAAGCGATCCACCAGACCGCCGATGGTCGCCGCCTGCTGGTGATCCACGGCGATGAATTTGACGCGGTAATGCTGGCGCATCGCTGGCTCGCCTTCGTTGGTGATGCGGCATACACATGGCTGATGCGCGTCAATGTGCTGGTCAACCGCGTGCGCACCTGGCTCGGCCTGCCCTATTGGTCGCTGTCAAAGGTCGCCAAGCATAAGGTTAAGAACGCCGTCGCCTTCATCACCCGCTTCGAAGAAGTGGTGGCGCGCGAGGCTGGTGCGCGCGGCGTCGATGGCGTGGTGTGCGGCCATATCCACAACGCCGAAATGCGCGAAATTGGCGGCGTCGCCTATTATAATGATGGCGACTGGGTCGAAGGCTGCACCGCGCTGGTCGAACATCATGACGGACGCATGGAAATCCTCCACTGGGCCGACGAAGTCGCGGCGCGGACCAAGGTCACCCCGCTGCTGCCCGCGCCCGTCGCGGCACCCGAACCGCTCGCCTTCCCGGCGGCGGCCTGATGCGGATACTCATCGCCAGCGACGCCTGGTTCCCGCAAATTAACGGCGTTGTGCGCAGCCTCGACAGTGTGCGGCGCGAGCTGACGGCGATGGGGCATGAAGTCGCGGTGCTATCGCCCGACCAATATCGCAACTGGCCGTGCCCGACTTACCCTGAAATCCGGCTGGCGTTTCCGCGCGCGCGGACGGTGGGTGAGCGGATTGCGGCCTTTCGCCCCGACGCGGTGCATATCGCCACCGAAGGCCCGATGTGCCTGTCGGCGCGGCGCTGGTGCGTGCGGAACAATGTTCCCTTTACCACCGCCTATCACACCCAATTCCCCGACTATGTCGAGCGGCGCACGGGCATCCCGGCGAGCGCGATCTGGCGCTATATCCGCTGGTTCCATCGGCCGGCGCAAAATGTGCTGACTGCGACGCCGTCGATTCGCGCCGAACTCGGCGCGCATGGGATTGAGCATGTCGTGCACTGGGGGCGCGGCGTGGACCTTGATCTGTTTCGCCCCGACGGGCCGCGCCATCCGGCGATGGATACCCTTGTCGGCCCGGTGATGCTCTATGTCGGCCGCGTGGCGGTGGAGAAAAATCTCGAGGCCTTTCTGGCGACCGACGTCCCCGGCACCAAAGTGGTGGTCGGCGACGGCCCGGCGCGCGCCGCCCTGTCGGCCAAATTCCCCGAAGCGGTCTGGCTGGGCGCGCAGCATGGCGAGGCGCTGGCGTCGGCCTATCGCAGCGCCGATGTGTTCGTCTTCCCCAGCCTGACCGACACCTTCGGGCTGGTGGTGATCGAGGCGATGGCGTGCGGCGTTCCGGTCGCGGCCTATCCGGTCACCGGCCCGCGCGACATTGTCACCGCCGACACCGGTGCGCTTGATGACGATCTGGGCACGGCCATCGCCGCGGCGCTGACCAAAGACCCTGCGGCCTGCGCCGCCTATGGCCGCACCTTCAGCTGGCGCACGAGCGCCGAGCAATTCCTCTCCGCGCTGGCACCGCTTGTGCCAGCCTGACTTGCGCATGGCCCAATATGGGGCTAAGCGATGCATCGAATGGCCGTCCCGCGAGGGGCGGCCCTTATTGTTTCAGGCGCACAGGGGCCAGCCCCGGCGCAACGGAGAATGACCATGGCTCAAGCCTTTCCGCTCATGCCGCATGCGACCGCCGCCTGGCTGGTCGACAACAGCGGCCTGACCTTTCAGCAGATCGCCGAATATTGCGGCATCCACATTCTGGAAGTGCAGGCGATCGCCGACGAAACCGCCGGCACCAAATATACCGGGCGCGATCCGGTGCGCGCGCACGAACTGTCGATGGACGAAATTGAAAAGGGGCAGAATGACCCCAATTACCGCCTGAAAATGACGGTGGTTCAGGACCCCATCCGCCGCACCCGCGGCCCGCGCTATACACCCGTCAGCAAGCGCCAGGACAAGCCCGACGGCATCGCCTGGGTGCTCAAAAACTACCCCGAAATTTCGGACGGCGCGATCGGCAAGCTGATCGGCACGACCCGCACCACCATCACCGCGATCCGTGAACGCAGCCATTGGAACAGCGCCAATATCGTGCCCAAGGATCCGGTCACGCTGGGGCTTTGCTCGCAGCGCGAGCTTGATGCGCTGGTCGCGCGTGCTGCGAAGAAGGCAGGCATTGTCGCGCCCGAAGACAATCGTCTGGCCGGTGACCGCGAAGCGCTGCTCGAGGAACTGCGCGCCGAACGCGCGGCCAATGAGGAAGCGCGCGCAGCCGAGGCTGCGGCAGAAGCGGCGGCCGAAACCGACGCAAACTGACGCCGCGCGTGTCAGGTAGCAGCGACGAAGACGACATCCCCGCGATCAGCGGTTCGCCCGACGCGTCGCTGACGCAGGACGACAGCTATACCGCGACCAGCCATGCCGGGCTGACCTATCCCTGGGGCGATGCCGCGCCGGGGACGGGTGAGGCGATCCGCATAGCGCCGTCGCTGCGCTGGGTGCGCATCCCGATGCCGGGGTCGCTGGGCCATATCAACAGCTGGCTGCTCGACGATGCCGATGGTTTTGCCGTGGTCGACACGGGGCTGATGCTGCGCGACTGTTCGGACGCTTGGAAGAGCCTGTTCGCTGGCGCGCTGGCGGGTGAACGGGTCAGCCGCGTCATCGGCACGCACCTCCACCCCGATCATATCGGCCTCGCCGGGTGGCTTACCAAGAAGCACGACGTCAAATTGTGGATGACGCGCGGCGAAATGTTGACCGCGCGGATGATCGTGTCCAATTCCAGCGAAACCATGCCCGACGAGGCGGTCGCGATCCAGCGCGCGGCGGGCTGGGATGATGCCGTGCTCGATGGCATGAAAGCGCGCGGCTGGGGCCGGTTTGCGCGCGTCGTCTATCCGTTGCCGCGCGGCTATGTGCGCATCCAGGACGGCGATGTGCTCGGCATGGGCGCGCACCGTTGGCGCGTGGTCGTGGGATCAGGCCACAGCCCCGAACATGCCTGTCTGTGGAACGAAGCCGACGGCGTGCTGGTGTCGGGCGATCAGGTGCTGCCGCGCATCAGCTCTAATGTCTCCGTGAACATCACCGAACCCGATGCAGATCCATTGGGCGAATGGCTGGCATCGATTGACAAATTGCTGGCCATATTGCCCGCCGACTTGACGGTGTGTCCCGCGCATGGCGAGCCGTTCAAGGGGCTGCACGTGCGGCTCCACGCGCTGCGCGACGAGCATCGGATGCGGCTCTACAAGCTGGCTGAGGCGATTGCCGAGGCGCCGCTGCGCGCGATTGACAGTTTTCCGTTGCTGTTCAACCGGCCCATCGCCGAGCATAATGCCGAACTGGCCACGGGCGAGGCTTTTGCGCATCTCAAGCGGCTGGAAGTCGAAGGCCGCGTCGTGCGCGAGGACCGCGACGGGGTGTGGTGGTATCACGCTGCGGCGTAAAGGATTTCGCGCGAAGTTCACGAAGGGACGAAGTTTCGCGAAGAGATATGCTTAGTCCAGCAGCCGCTCGGCCTTAAGTTCGTTGCACGCAGAGGGCGCAGAGGTAGCAGAGGCCGCGGAGATATAGTTCTGCGACCGAACGGCCGCCCCCCAAATCCGATCACGCGTTTGACGCGGCGTTGCGGAATGAAGGCGCTTCGCGGCAAGCGCAATACCTCTGCGATCTCTGCTACCTCTGCGCCCTCTGCGTGAAACGAAAAATTACCCGACCAAATCAGGCAACGACCCATGCCCTTCGCGAAACTTCGCACCTTCGCGCCCTTCGCGTGAAATAAACTTCAGCGCGGCCGGTTGCGGATCCAGCTGAACGCCATCGCGTTGAAAATCGTGTACAGACCATAGAGCAACAGCCCCGCGAACCCGTTGCGCTCCGCCAGCATCAGCGCGCCGAGCAACAGGATGAATTCGAACGCATAGCTGGTCCATGGGCCGACGCGCTGGACGAACGGACCAACGATCGACTGCACCAGCGGATCGTCGCTTTCCATGAAGGCGCGGTGCATCGCGAAATTGGCGATCCCGGCGCAAAAGATGGCGATAAGGGCGACATACATTTGCTTGCTATGGCGCGGGGCCGCGCCAATTGCCAGCATCGCCGCGCGCCGATAAACGCGTGGCATGACCATCTTGCCCTGCCAGCGCGGCCTGTTCGCCATGCCGCGCGACGTCCATTACCTTAACTGCGCCTATATGGGGCCGCTGCCGCTGCGCGTGAGCGCGGCGGTGGCGGCAGGCGCGGCGTCGAAGGCCAGTCCCTGGACCTATCGCCCCGCGGATTTCTTTGCGCATATCGAGGCCTATCGCACCCGCGCCGCGCGGCTGATGGGCGGCGCGGTCGATGATATCGCACTGGTCCCGTCGGTAAGTTATGCGCTGGCCATTGCCGCCAAAAACCTGCCACTTGCCGCCGGGCAGAATATCGTCGTGCTGGGTGAACAATTTCCGTCCAACTATTATGTCTGGACCGCCAAGGCCGCCGCTGCCGGAGCCGAAGTCCGGGTTGCGCGGCGCGATACCGATGACGATTGGACCGCTGCGGTGCTCGCCAGCATCGATGCCGATACCGCCATCGTCGCGGTGCCGCACTGCCACTGGGCGGATGGGCGGCTGGTCGATCTGGCCCAAGTCGGCACCGCGTGCCGCGCCGTCGGCGCGGCGCTGGTGCTCGATCTCACCCAATCGCTCGGCGCGCTGCCGTTCGATGCGGCGGCGGTGCAGCCCGATTTTGCCGTCGCGGCGGGGTATAAATGGCAATTGTCGCCCTATGGCACCGGCATGCTCTATGT
>JACEST010000128.1 GCA_013911715.1 Sphingopyxis sp.
TCAGCCGACGAAATCCTCGCCTCGGTCAAGCGCTTCTGCCAAAAGACCGAAATAGCTTTATCCAACGGACTTTAGATTCAGGTGACTAGAGTCAGGACCCATTAAATGCTGCTCTGGGCCCCCGCTTTCGCGGGGGAGGCAACGTGTCTGCATATGGTATGTCATGCTTGCACTAACCACCCGCACACGCCAATGTCACAGCATGATCAAAAAACTCCTTGCCCTCTTCGCCTCGCTCCTGCTGGCAATCCCGCACATCTCCGCCGCGCAGGGCGTTACCAGCAGCGCCGATCCGCGCGCGACGACTGCGGGCAAGGAAATCCTGGCCAAAGGCGGCTCCGCCAGCGACGCGGCGCTCGCGATGATGCTGGTGCTGACCCTTGTCGAACCGCAATCGAGCGGGGTCGGCGGCGGCGGTTTTCTGGTCCATCACAGCGCCGCAGACAATAAGATCGCCACCATCGACGGCCGTGAGAAGGCCCCCGCTGCTGCTACGCCTGACCGCTTCCTTGGCCCCGATGGCAAAGCGCGCGGATTTTTTGACGTCGTACCCGGCGGCCTCTCCGTCGGTGTCCCCGGCAATATCCGTCTGGCCGAACTGGCGCACAAACAATGGGGCAAGCTCGGCTGGGCCGACCTGTTTGCGCCGGCCATTCGCCTGGCTGACGAGGGTTTCTTGGTTACCCCCGCGCTCCACGGCTGGCTGACCCGCTTCGAGCCGCTCTGGAAGGATTTCCCGGACGCGCGCGCGCTGTATTATGTCGATGGCAAGCCCGCCCCCGTCGGCACGCGCATCCGCAACCCCGCCTATGCTGCGTTGCTGCGCGATGTTGCCAAGCGCGGACCGGCGGCGTTTTACACCGGCGCAAATGCCCGCGCGATCAGCAATGCGGTGGCGAAAGCCCCGCGCAATCCTGCTGTCCTGACCGCCAAGGATCTCGGCGACTATCAGGCCAAGCCGCGCGACGCCGTCTGCACCACCTACCGCGTCTATAAGGTCTGCGGCATGGGCCCGCCGTCGTCGGGTGCAACCACCGTCTTTGGCATTCTCGGCATGCTCGGAGGCTTCGACATGAAGGCGATGGGCAAGGACAGCCCGATGAGCTGGCATCTTCTCGCCGAGGCGATGCAGCTCGCCTACGCCGACCGCGAAACCTATTTGGGCGATGGTGATTTCGTGAAGGTGCCGGTCGCGGGGCTGCTCGACAAGGTCTATCTGGCGGAACGCGCGCAAGCGATTTCGCCCTTTGGCAAGTCCGACAGCTATGGCCCGGGCACCCCGCCGGGCGCTGAACCGCGCACCCGCTCTGGCCCGGTGGAAGAAGCGGGCACCACCCACTTTGTCGCGGTCGACCGGTCCGGAAATGTCGCGAGCTATACCTCGACCATCGAAAGCGTATTCGGCAGCCACCTCATCGCCAATGGCTATTTCCTCAACAACGAGCTGACCGACTTCGATCACAGCCCGGTCAACGCGCGCGATGGTGCCCCTGCCGCCAACCGCGTCGCGCCCGGCAAGCGGCCGCTGTCGTCGATGTCGCCGACCATCGTTTACGGCCCCGATGGCAAGGTCATCCTTGCGGTCGGCTCGGCAGGCGGCAAGCGCATCATCATGCATGTCACCAAAACGCTGATCGGCGTGCTCGACTGGGGCCTGACGGCAGAGGAGGCGATCAAGCTGCCCAATATCTATTTCGGCCGCGCTGGCGTGCTGATCGAAGACGACGATGCCGGCAAGGCGCTGGCCGAGCGGATGAAGCCCTTTGGCTATACGGTCACCCCGACCGACCTTGGCTCAAAACTCAACGCTGTCGAGCGCGTTGGCGAAGGCTGGCGCGGCGCTGCCGATCCCCGCGGTCCCGGCAGCTCGGCGGTCGACGACGCCCCGCCGCAGGGGTAGTTTTTGACCCCCTCCCCTTCAGGGGAGGGGCAGTAAGACTTGGTCCGGCTTAGCCGGGCCTTAGGCGAGCGGGGTGGGGACTGGCCGCCTTGCGCAAGGCCGACAGACCCCGCCCCAACCCCTCCACTGAAGGGGAGAGGCTTAAGACTTCAACCTTGGTCAGTTAGACCCTATGGTGCTTTGGACAAACCTCTGCCCCGGGAGAGCAGGACAAAATGCAACTGACCAATCCGCACCTCGACCAGTTTCCCAGCCTGGTCGCGATGTTCTTTGCCCGCGCCGAGCAAGGCGGGGAAAGCCCGTTCCTGTGGCGCAAATCTGATCGCGTCTGGCATCCGCTCAGTTGGCGGCAGGTCGCCAACCAGGTTGCGGCGCTGGCGCATAATTTGCGCGAACTGGGGCTCAAGGACGGCGACCGCGTCGTGCTGGTCAGCGAAAACCGCCCCGAATGGTGCATCGCCGATCTTGGCATCATGGCGGCGGGCTGTGTGACCGTGCCGACCTATACCACCAACACCGAACGCGACCACCAGCATATCCTTGACAACAGCGGCGCGCGGGCGGTGATCGTCTCGACCGCCAAACTTGCCCGCGCGCTGATGCCCGCGGTCACCCGCTCCGACGCCAGCATCGTCATCACGATGGAATCGCTGCGCGTTGGGCAGCAGGGCGATGTTGCGGTGCACGACTGGGCTCCGCTCGTCACCGGCGGCGCAACCTGGCTCGGTGATGCGGTTGCGCGCGGGAATGCCATGCAGCGCAGCGATCTGGCGTGTCTGATCTACACCAGCGGTACCGGCGGCGCGCCGCGCGGCGTGATGCAGCACCATGGTGCGATCCTCCACAACGCGGCGGGGGCAGCCGAAGTGCTGGTCAATGATTTCGGCATCGGCGATGAAGAGGTGTTCCTCTCTTTCTTGCCCCTCAGTCACGCCTATGAGCATTCGGGCGGGCAGTTTCTGCCGATCATAGTCGGCGCGCAAATTTATTACAGCGAGGGCCTCGAAAAGCTGGTCTCGAACATCGAAGAAACGCGCCCGACGATCATGGTCGTCGTCCCGCGGCTGTTCGAGGTTATCCGCGCGCGGATGATCAAAAGCGTCGAGAAGCAGGGCAAGCTTGCCAACTTCATGCTGAAACAGGCGATGCGCGTCGGTGCCAAGGATTATGACGGGCGCAAGGGCCTGCTCGATCGACCGCTCGACAAGCTGCTCGACAAGATGTTTCGACCGAAGATACAGACCAAGTTCGGCGGACGGCTCAAGGCGCTCGTTTCGGGCGGTGCACCGCTCAACCCGGAAATAGGTGTGTTCTTCCATTCGATCGGCCTGACCTTGCTTCAAGGCTATGGCCAGACCGAGGCGGGGCCGGTGATCAGCTGCAACCGCCCGAGCGTCGGGCTGAAGATGGACACAGTTGGCCCGCCGCTAATGAATACCGAAGTGCGCATCGCCGACGATGGCGAAATATTGGTGCGCGGCGAACTGGTGATGCACGGTTATTGGCGCAATGAGACCGAGAGCGCGCGCGTGCTCATCGCCGATCCGGCGGAGCCCGACAAGGGGCCGTGGCTCCACACCGGCGACATCGGCCATATCGACGAGGCGGGCCGGATCGTCATTACCGACCGCAAGAAAGACCTGATCGTCAACGACAAGGGCGACAATGTTTCGCCGCAGCGGGTCGAAGGGATGCTCACGCTCCAGCCCGAAATCCTGCAAGCGATGGTCTATGGCGATAAACGCCCGCACCTCGTCGGCATCATCATGCCCGATCCTGAATGGATGGACGAATGGGCCGAGGCAGAAGGGCTGCCGCACGATTATGCGTTGCTGCGCGAACATGACAAATTCCGCACCGCCGTGCGCGCGGCGGTCGACCGCGTCAACGAGCAAGTCTCGGTGATCGAAAAGGTGCGCAAGTTCGACTTCGCCGACGAAGCCTTCACCATCGAAAACGAACAAATGACCCCGTCGATGAAAATCCGCCGCCATGTGCTGCGCGAGGTTTATGGCGTCCGGATTGCGGCGCTGTACGGGGGCGGTTAGCGCCCTGTTTCCGGCGCCTTGCGATAGGGCACAAATTCGCCGAGCACGCACGTCGGCCCCCGAATGCCGCTGGTCCGGTCAACCAGATGGATGAAATCGCCCTTGCACGTGCCGGAACCAAACGACCGGATCACCAGGATATCATCATTGCGCGTCAGCCCCGGGCAACTGCCGAGCAGCGTGTTGCGATAGACCAGATTGCCCGAAGCGCGATAGAGCAGGATGTCGTCAGACACACGAATGGTCTGATAATTGCGGCTGGTGCTGGTCAGGCACTGTATGGGTTTGCCCGCCACCTTGCCGGCCAATTGCTTGTCCAGCACCTCTGCCTGCTTTGGGGTCAGCGCCGCCGCGCCCGGCTCTGCCGAACCCGCCGGTGCACATCCGGCGAGCATCGCCATCATCGCTCCGCTCGCGACCAGGGGCAAAATCCGTGGCGTCATGTCCTGTCTCCTTCGCTCCACTCGGAAAGCTGCGCGCCTGATGCTGAACGCGCGCTGAAGCATGTGATTATGCCGCATCCTTTGCGCTGCGAATTTCGCCCAGCCGCGTTGCACTTGGCGCGCGCAGGAACGGGTTGGTGGCGCGTTCGGCGCCAATGCTGGTCGGCACGGTGGGTTCGCCGCGCGCGCGCATTGCCTCAACCTCTGCCAGCCGCGCGGCCAGTGCCCTGTTGTCGGGTTCGACGGTCACCGCAAAACGAGCGTTTGATAGGGTATATTCATGCGCGCAATAAACGCGCGTGGCATCGGGCAGCGCGCCCAAGGCCTGCATATTGGCGAACATCTGATCGGCGGTGCCTTCGAATAATCGCCCGCAACCCATTGCAAACATGGTGTCACCGACAAAAATCGCAGCGTCATCGGCGAAATGATAGGCGATGTGGCCAGCGGTATGCGCGGGCACGTCCCACACCTGCGCCGTGACGCCGCCCAGCATCACCATATCGCCGCCCGTCACCAACCGTTCGAGCGTCGGGATCCGCGCGGCTTCAGCAGCGGGGCCGGTAATCGTGCAACCGGTGGCGGCCTTAATCGCGGCATTGCCGCCGGTGTGGTCGGGGTGCCAATGGGTGTTCCAGATGTCGGTGATCGTCCAGCCCCGTGCCGCCGCTTCGGCCAGCACCGGATCGGCGACAGCGGGATCGACCACCATCGTTGCCTTGCTAGCGGGTTCGTGCACCAGCCAGACATAATTGTCGCTGAGAACGGGGATGCGGACGATTTCCAAGGCCATCGCTCTTACCACTCCCCGATATTGGGCATCGACGCCCAGGGTTCCTGCGGCGGCAGATGGCCGTCCTGCAACAATTCGACCGAAATGCCGTTGGGTGATCGCACAAAGGCCATGTGCCCGTCGCGCGGCGGGCGGTTGATCGTGATGCCGGCGTCCATCAGTCGCTGGCACGTGTCGTAGATGTTATCCACGCGATAGGCGAGGTGGCCGAAATTGCGCCCGCCGCCATAGGCTTCGGGTGCGCTGCCGTCGGCGGGTGGCCAATTATAGGTGAGCTCGACCTCGGCCACGCCCGCCTGCCCGGGGCAGGCGAGGAAAATCAGCGTGAAACGTCCCGCTTCGCTGTCGAAGCGCCGCACTTCTTCCAGCCCGATCAGGCTGAAAAAACGAACGGTTGCGTCAGGGTCGCTGACGCGGATCATGGTGTGGAGATATTTGGTCATGGATTCGAGTATATCGCACCAGTGGCGATTTGAAACTACTTAACCCCCTCCGCTTCAGGGGAGGGCTAATCACGCCCGCAAGGCTCGCCCTTCATAGGCCTCGAACATCGCCGCAACCGCGTCGGGCACTGGCGTACTCGGCCCGCGCGCTTCGCTGACATGGACTGAAATCTCGACGCCGGCAGCGCGCAGGTCGTCGCCCCCTGCGCCGTGCAGTTCGAACAGGAACGTCATCGAACTGCGCCCGAT
>JACEST010000129.1 GCA_013911715.1 Sphingopyxis sp.
TGCTTGCGGGCGCGGGCAGGACGATCACGCCTTCACCCGGCGAAGCGACACCGTCGGCACCGCAGGCCGAAAGGATGGAACATGCCACGCCCGCAAGCATGACCGAACGAACGCGTGAAAAAGCCGCCATTATGATCTCCGTCCCCGCTGCAAAAGGCAGGCGTGCTGAAAATGATTAACCATGTCGGAGGCACCATATTTCGGCGATTCGCACCGAAACTGCCCCCCGGACGGGAGGGCAAATAGGGGGACTAGATGACGCTGCGACGCAGCTTCGATGACAAAATGGTGACCACTGCAATTCACTTTGGCGACACTGTCTCACGCTCGTTCACCGCGCCGCTTGCATCCCCGCAGGGGCTTTGCTAAGCGCCCGCTCCTGCCAGGTGCCGGTCCCATCCGGCCCTCTCATGATGTGCGGTCGTGGCGGAACTGGTAGACGCGCAACGTTGAGGTCGTTGTGGCCGAAAGGCCGTGGAAGTTCGAGTCTTCTCGACCGCACCATATAGTATGCATGCCATCCGGTGTCTTGCCTTCGGGCGTCCATTGGCCGCCCTGGTCGGCCAGTGACACCATCGTGCGGACGAGGCTGAAATCAGCTCTGCGGAATTGCCGCCAACCAAAATTTGATGGACGCCGATCTCCAATTCCCATTGTGGCGCCGCCGGAGTGCGCCAGATAATTAGGATGGATAATTACGGATAAATACGATGTCAGGCGCACATGTCATGGAATTGCGCGCCAACTGACGAGCGCGGGGACGAACGCGCTGGGCTATGACAGACGGGGGAGACGGGCCAAGCTATGGCCTTCAGTTTGCACCCAGGGGACATGCTACCCGCATGTCCCCACCCCGCAGGCATGGACGAATTTGGGGGTCAAGCAAACTGGCACCGTAACCCCGGTCACCGTAACCCAGTGTTGCGCTTCAGGTTGACACCGCCCTCGCTCCTTGGAAACGGGTTCACGGAACACGGCGTCCCCGAAAAATCTCCTCAACACTCCGCCGCGCATTTGCATTTGGGGGTTATTGCAACCGTCACCTTAGCGCCTACCACAGGCCAGTTGTCGCAGCGGTTGATCGTCATCAGCGCGCCGGTGTCGCTGGCCACGCCTGCACAAGCTGATGCCCCGGCCGTGGGGAGCCGGGGCATCGATTCTTTCCAACCGGACTTGGGACCAACCTGGTCCGGTCGAGCCCGCCCGCGCCGACTTTGAAAAGGCGGCCGTCTTGGCTGGGGACATCATGCTGCGATCTGCTTTGCGCTGCCCCAATAAGGGCATCCGGAATGTTGCTTAGGATGTTTCCGGATAGCGCTATGCCAACCGATCAAAAGGGGCCGCGGATTGCGCCGCGGCCCCGCATTATTCACGTTGCCGATCAGAAGCGGACGGCGAAGTCAGCAACCGCGCGGTCATCGCGGAAATCATAGCGGCCGATGCTGGTTTCGATGCCGGCTCCGAACGAAATCCGCCCGCGCGCGACACGCAGGCCCGATTTGAGCTCGCTCCAGCTGCCGTCCTGCGAACCGAACGGCAGGTTGAAGGCGATCGCATCGGCAGCATCGAAACGGGCTGTCAGCGAACCGCCGTCACCGGCGAGGCGATTGACATGTTCGGCGGAGAGCTGCGGCGTAATCGCCCAGTCGCCCGCCGTCTTATATGTCCCATCGAACGCCAGTCCGACCCGGCTTTCAAGCCGTTGTTCGCCAATGTCACTGAGCCGCAGCGCCAGTTCGCTGCCGCCTTCGCGCAGGCGGTCCATCGAAAATCCATTGTAACGCAGCGCAACGTGCGGAGTCAGCGTCAAGCCGCGCGCGACAGCGAAATTATAGCCCGCCTCGAGATGCGCCGAATAGGATTTGGCATTGCTGCCGCCATTGAGTCGCGCGGCAAATTCACCGTTCGATGCCAAGCGTTCGGTGCCGATCCGGCTGACCGCCATGCTCGCCAATCCGGCGACATAGGCCCGCGCGCTGAGCCGATAGGTGCCATAGACAGCGGCTTGGCTGGTGCGGATGTCGGTGGTGGAGCCGGCAAGGTTGGCGGTCCCTTCCGCCAAACCCACGGCCGAACCCAGGGTGAAGCGGTCCGACACTTCGGTCTCGAGGCCCATGGCAAGGTTCCAGCTGTTGCGCTCGCTCTCGCCGCGGACCGCCACATCGGCATTGGCGACCTGGCTGCGTTCGATGTTGCCGGAAATAAACCCGCTCATCGCCTCGGGCAGGGCCGCGGCAAAGCTGGACGACGGCGTCAGGCTGCGCGCGAAGCTGTTGTGGGCAATCGCCCCTGCATTGCCGCCCTGTCCCGAGGCAAGCTGGATCAGCGAGCCGGGCGTGCCGACCACGTCAAGCCGTCCGCCACCCGCCGATGCTGTGCCCAACCGGGCAAGGCGACCGCCGACCAGCGAATTGAGCTTGTCGACCTGGAGTCGGCCAAGCGACGCCGATTCGCCGAGAATCGTCGGATTGAGGCCGCGCAGCGCTACGGTCAACCGTTCCGGGTCCAGGACATCGATGGCGCCATAGAGGCTGTAAAGGCTGGTGTAGCTGGTGGCCCGCAACGAATCGAGCGTGGCGGCAAAGGCTTGCTCGACCGTGCCCTTGGACAGAAGTTCGTCCGTGAGCTTGCCCGCGAACAGCGTTACCGTGACGGCATTGGAACCATAGCTGAGCGTCGGGCGCAACACGCCCTGCTTGCCGAGCACCGTGTCAAAAGTCCGTTCCACCCCGCCGGTGGCGGTCAACACTTCAAAGCTTTGGCCGTGGCGCGGCGCGGGACCATTTTTCTGGAAGTAGATGGTGCCGCCGAGCGAAGCGATGCCGCTGTTTTGCGCATCGCCGGTGACCACGATCTTGTCGGCCCCATTGCGCGACGCATCGAAGAGCAGCGTCGACGCCGAACTCAGAATCAGATCGCCCTTGACGGTCAGCGTGCCGGTATTGCCGTCGCCGCCCGGCACGACAAAGGCATTGGCAACGGTCAGGAAGGTCGGATCAATGATCCCCGAACCAGAGACTATGCCGCTCGAGATCAGCGCCTCCCCGGTCTTCAACCGGCCATCGACGTTGGTCCAGCCGAAATATTGGGTGAAATCGCCCAATATGGTCAGATCGCCGCTGCCCTGGACGTCGAGCTTGGTTGCGCCGTCAATCGACAGCCGATCGATTTCGATCGTGGTGGTCGCACGCGTCGTCCCGGCGGCCGACAGCGTCACGTCATAATAGCGGGCATTGACCCCGATCAACGGCGCAGCACGCACATTGTTGGGGACAAAGTTGGTCGATCCCGGGCCGCCCGGAATCACCAGCCCGGCGCCCGTTCCGGCGTCCTCGGCGCCATTGGCCGCGACATTCACACAGTTAGCAAGGAAGCAGACTTCGCCGAATTTGCTGGTGTTGGTGGCGGTGCCCAGCCCCAGATTGCCCGGCAGCGCGTTTACCAGCTGCCCGTCGCGCGAAACCGCATAATTGGGATCCAGCGTCTGGATCCAATGGCTGGCATCGGTCCAGTCAGCATCACCGGCGAGGTTTGACGCATATTTATAGGGGTTATTCTGGACGATCCAGTCCCAATAGAGGAACAGCGGCTGGTAAAAGCTGGACGTCCCATAGCTTGAGAAGGGTTGCGCACCAAAGAACCGGCTGCCGCCCGAAAGCACGCCGACAACCACAGGTTTGTCAAAGGCCTGATCGGCGATCAACGGGCCGCCCGAATCGCCGCCCGCCGTGGTCGCCTCGCGCGGCAGTGCCCCGCCGTTGAACAGGTCGAAATCGAAATTGCCGGCCGCCGGATTAAAGGCCGCCTCGCCCGCCGGACTGTCGAAATCAAGCTGATACAGGCTTTGCGGCAAGGTCGTATTGCCCGGCCCGAACAGGAAATTGTTGCGATCGTCCAATGACCCCAGGAAATCGATCATGTTTTCGGCCGCGCGGCGGCGGAAGTCGATCGCCTGATTTGCGCCGCTGGTGCCCGAAGCACCGCTGTTGCCATAGCCGACCAGCGCGCCATGGGTCGGCCCTTCGAGCGGGGAGAAAAGCAAGGTCCATGTCGGAATGTCCGTCGCCGGGGTATCAAGCGTGGCAATGGCAATGTCGGATTGGATGAACCCCAGCGCCGCCGGATTGGTCACCGACCCAGGGTGCCAGACGACCTGCTCGACCGCGAACAGATTCCGCGCAATATTGGTGGCATTGCGCAGCGCCGGATTGGCATCGGGTGCGCCTGGAGCGGAGGACAGGCCAAGCCATTGCCGGACTGCCGGCAAATTGTTGAATTCGAACCCGACGCTCGCGGCGACGGCACCGCCAGCAATATCGGTGCCATAGCTGTTGGCAGGCCGGGTGTTCACACAGTGCGAGGCCAAAATCACCGTGCGCGGATTGATCAGCGACGCCGTGCAAAGGCTTAGCCCCGTCGTCGCCTGGCTTGGGCGGATGACAAATTGCCCAACCCCGGTGATATTAACCGCATTGTCGAGCAAGCCCGCAGGCGCAGGCAAATTGGGTGACTGACCCGTTGACGGCACGATATCGCTGGTTTCTTCGGAAGAAACCGGGCGGGCCGCAGTGTCTTGGTTACCAGCCTCTTGCGCCTGCACCGCAGCTGGCAAAGTGACCAACGCCGATGCGGCCAGAAGGACGGCGCGATAGCCCGACAAACGATTTGATTTGATCATAAAGCTCTCCCCAGTCGCTATTTTTGGTGCCGGAAATCGTCAGTCACAGCCGCGACTCGTCACCTTGGACCCACGAGACTATTGTTCATCTTTCATTAAGCAAGCCGAGCAGGCCAATTTTGTTGAATTTCAGAATTTTTTCCTGACCGTTGTGCCTTTTTGGGGCGCGCTTCCGTCATTTTTCGTGGGTCGCGGAACGGGTCAATCACGCATCGCCGCATTGCTCCGGGGCCAAAGAGTGAGGGCCGAAGGACCGAACATCAGCTTGCCAGTGTGCGCCGCTTACCGCACATTGCCGGACATGACCGAAGCATCGCCCCGGCAGACGCGGCTCGACCGCCATAATGGCATTGCCATCATCACCCTCGACCGGCCCGACCGGATGAACGCCTTCACCGCGCACATGGCGCTGGAACTGGTCGCCGCGCTCGACGAATGCGACGCCGATGATGGCGTGCGCGCGGTCATTTTCACTGGCGAGGGCGAGCGTGCCTTTTGCGCCGGCGCCGACCTGTCCGCCGGAGCCGCCACCTTCGACTATGAAAAGAGCGGTCGCAAAGCGGTTATCACTGGCTCGACCGACACCAGCCCGGTCGCCGAGGACGGCAGCATCAATTGGTCGCACCCGTTGATCCGCGACACCGGCGGGCGGGTCAGCCTGCGGATATTTGAGAGCCGCAAGCCGGTGATCGGCGCAATCAATGGCGCGGCGGTGGGAATTGGCGCGACGATGACGCTGCCCATGGACGCGCGGCTGCTCAGTGATACGGCGCGCTATGGCTTTGTGTTCGCGCGGCGCGGGATTGTTCCCGAAGCTGCGTCGAGCTGGTTCCTGCCGCGCCTCGTCGGCATCGCGGCGGCCGCCGACTGGTGCTATTCGGGCCGCCTGATCGGGGCCGAGGAAGCACTGGCGGCGGGCCTCGCCCAATCGGTCCACGCTCCCGGCGATCTCATCGACGCCGCCATCGCCAAGGCCCGCCAGATGACCGAAGGCAGCGCCCCGGTGTCGGTCGCGCTGACGCGCGCGATGCTGTGGCGGATGCTCGGCGCGCCGCACCCGATGGTCGCGCACCGCTGGGACAGCCGCGCCGTCTTTGCGCGCGGACGCAGTCCCGACGCCAAGGAAGGCGTCGTCAGCTTCCTCGAAAAACGCGCACCCGATTTCACCGCCAGCG
>JACEST010000013.1 GCA_013911715.1 Sphingopyxis sp.
CCACTGGACTCGCCCCGCCCCTTTGCCTATCGCGCCGCCATGACAATCCAGCCTTCGGAAACCATCCTGATCGTCGATTTCGGGTCGCAAGTGACCCAGCTGATCGCGCGCCGCGTGCGTGAAGCCGGGGTCTATAGCGAAATCGCGCCGTTCAACGCCGCCGAGGGTGCGTTTGCGCGGCTCGCGCCCAAGGGCATCATCCTGTCGGGCGGCCCCGCGTCGGTAACCGCCGACGGCAGCCCGCGCATCCCGCAGCCGATCCTTGATAGCGGCCTGCCCATTCTTGCCATCTGCTATGGACAGCAGGTGCTGTGCACGCAGCTTGGCGGAACGGTCGAGGGCGGGCATGCCGCCGAATTTGGCCGCGCCGACATTGAGATTCACAAGGTCAGCCCGCTGTTCGAAGGCGTCTGGGCGGTTGGCGGCCAATATCCGGTGTGGATGAGCCACGGCGACCGAGTGACGACGGCACCCAAGGGTTTCGAGGTTATCGGCACCTCACCCAACGCCCCCTTTGCCATCTGTGTTGACGAGGCGCGGCGGCATTACACCACCATGTTCCACCCCGAAGTGGTGCACACCCCTGACGGCGGCAAGCTGATCGCCAATTTTGTCCATCGGATTTGCGGGCTGGGCGGCGATTGGACGATGGCCGAATTTCGCGCCACCAAGATTGCGGACATCCGCGCGCAGGTCGGGTCGGGCCGGGTGATCTGCGGCCTGTCGGGCGGCGTAGACAGTTCGGTCGCGGCGATTTTGATCCATGAAGCCATCGGCGAACAACTGACCTGTGTGTTTGTCGACCATGGCCTGTTGCGGCTGGGCGAGCGCGACCAGGTCGAGCGCCTGTTCCGCGACCATTATAATATTCCGCTGGTGGTGGTCGATGCCGAGGCGCGCTTCACCGCAGGGCTGGCGGGCGTCACTGACCCCGAGAAGAAGCGCAAGTTTATCGGCACCGAATTCATCAATGTATTTGAAGAAGTGGCGCGGAAAATCGGCGGCGCCGATTATTTAGCGCAAGGCACGCTCTATCCCGACGTGATCGAAAGCGTGTCCTTCACCGGCGGGCCGAGCGTCACGATCAAAAGCCACCACAATGTCGGCGGCCTGCCCGAACGCATGAATATGCAATTGGTCGAACCCTTACGCGAATTGTTCAAGGACGAGGTGCGCGCGCTGGGCCGCGAGCTGGGGTTGAACGAGGCGTTTGTCGGGCGCCACCCCTTCCCCGGCCCCGGCCTCGCGATCCGCATCCCGGGCGAAGTCACGAAAGAACGCTGCGACATCCTGCGGCTCGCCGACGCTGTCTATCTCGACGAAATCCGCAAGGCCGGGCTTTATGACGAAATCTGGCAGGCCTTTGCCGTGCTATTGCCTGTGCGGACGGTCGGGGTGATGGGCGACGGGCGCACATATGACAATGTGCTGGCGCTGCGCGCCGTGACCAGCACCGACGGCATGACCGCCGACATTTATCCCTTCGACGCCGCGTTCCTCAGCCGCGTCGCGACGCGCATCATCAACGAGGTCAAGGGCATCAACCGCGTGGTCTATGACTATACGTCCAAACCGCCCGGAACAATCGAGTGGGAATGATTTTCACCCCTCCAGAGGGGTCCGAGAGTGCGAAATACTACGACGTAAAGCACTGAACTAAAACAACTTTCATTCACTGACATTCAGCCACAATCGGTGGGCAGCGTTCGAAATTCGCGGCCGCGCTGACGGTATCGCCTGCTCTTGCCACCCTCAAAATCCCTCGTTACCGTCAGGGTCACAACAGCCCCTGACGGTCAATTTTTCTCGCTAACAATCGGAAAAGCCTGTGCTTTTTCGAGTTGGAGAGGTGCGTTTCGGGCTGACGGTCAAAATGAAAGGAGTATGTGGCCATGCTGACTGATGCAGCCCTTAAAAGCTTGAAACCCAAAGACAAACCCTACAAGGTAACCGATCGCGACGGCATGTATGTTCGGGTCGGGACAAACGGCACGATTTCATTCCGTTACGACTATCGGATGCATGGACGGCGCGAAACAGTGACCTTTGGGAAATATTGCGCTTCCGGTCTCTCTCTGGCTCGCGCCAGGGAGAAGTGCATAGATGCCAAGCGGATGGTCCAAGAAGGACTGTCCCCCGCCATCGAGAAGCAGCGGGACAAGCGCAGAATCAAAGAAGCAAAGAGCTTCGGCGAGTTCGGCGAGAAATGGCTGACCGCTGGACCGATGGCTGACAGTACGCGCGCCATGCGTCGCTCGATCTTCGAACGCGAATTGGTGCCGCACTGGCGCAACCGGCTGCTGACAGAGATAACGCCTGGCGACCTGCGTGCGCACTGCCTTGCTATCGTTGATCGAGGCGCACCAGCGACCGCGATCCATGTTCGTGACATCGTGAAACAGATATACGGCTTTGCGATCCTGCACGGAGAAATGATTGCCAACCCGGCTGATGAGGTTGGCCCTTCGTCGATCGCAACCTTCGTCCCCAAGGACCGCTCGTTGTCGCCGTCTGAAATTCGGGTGCTGTTTCGGTGTATCGAGAAGGTAGCAACGCTGCCCACCATTAGGCTCGGCATGAAGTTCTATTTGCTGTCGATGGTTCGAAAGAGCGAGTTGCAGGACGCAGTGTGGGATGAAGTGGATTTTGAGAATGCCGTCTGGTCGATACCCAAGGAACGGATGAAACGATCCAAGCCGCACAACGTCTATCTGTCGCTACAGATGCTCGACATCCTGATCGCGCTCAAGACATGCGCAGGAAATTCGCGATACCTCCTGCCATCACGCTACGACGCCGATGCACCCATGTCGCGCGCCACATTTAACCGGGTGACGTACTCGGTCGTCGATCAAGCACGGAAGGACGGGCTGCCGCTTGAGCCTTTTACCGTTCACGATCTGCGCCGCACAGGCTCGACGCTGCTCAACGAGCTCGGCTTCAACAGTGACTGGATTGAGAAGTGTCTGGCGCATGAAGATCGCCGGTCGTCCCGCGGCGTCTATAACAAGGCGGAGTATGAGATGCAGCGCCGCCACATGATGCAGGAATGGTCCAACACGGTGGATGCCTGGATCGCGGGCCAGAAATATGCGCCAGCGATTATCTTGCCCGCTGCGCCTATGCTGGAACTTGATCCGAGTCTTTAACCCGGCGGGTGCGGCGATGCCTTACATCGACTTGCTGGCCGCGCTCGATTGGTCGCGTCCGCCGGGAGGCCAGCCATTCCTCAACTTCGGACAAATCCCACACTACGCAGCGCGGCGAAAGCGCAAAACGGCGCGGGAACTCGCCGCGCTGTTCCATGCTGAAAATTGTGCTGTCCGCTAGCGGCACCATTTCTTTGAGCTGCTGTCTGCGAATGGTTCGTGAGTATGCCGTTCTTTCGCTACTAGCCATGACGTCGGACCTTCGTTTGTCGATTGTGCGTGATAGAAGCCGAAAGTCCTGTTCTTCGGAAGCCCGCACATTTCATCAGACAAGAGTGGCGTAGTATTGGCAGCTGTTTTGCTGTTCTGAAAATTATCAGAGGCAAAATCGATGGTAGCATTCGGTGCAGTCCCGGAGCCCTCACTTGGCTGCACGCACATTCGGAACAGGCCTAAAGTCACCCGCTTGTATCAACCAAACTGATCTCGCTATGTGCAAGAGCGGTAGGTGAGATTGTTTCAATATCGGTAAACCTGGTACCATCGCGGGCAGCGGCAATGGTATTCCCTATCTTGAAAGCACCCGTCGCCGCGACAAGATGGAGGTGACGGTCATGCCACGTGGGGCAGGTAACACACTATTCCGCCCCGAGCATGACACCCGCAACCCGTACATCGGCGTGAATCGGCAGGGCATAATCATCTGAGACTCCGGATGCCAGGACGGTGAATCCACCTGAGCGATTCGCCTTTGGAAAAGCGCGCGTCCCGTCAGCTCGGGCGCATGGCCGGTGCGGTCAGGCATAATCCAGATCTGGAAGATTTCGTGGCTCGCCTGCTCCCAATTCTATTCCCGATGTTCGATGCTCTCGCCCGCCTACATCACTTGGACGTCGCCAGCGATGGTGCGCCCCGCATTGCGCTGATTGTAGCGGTGAGCGATGGCACCCCTTCGTGACATAGGCGATGATCCCCAATTCGCGATCACCGTGCGGCGGAAAACCTGTCCCCCGCGCCGTTAGTGTCGTTGTTCCAGACGCTAGGGCTGTCCCAGGACTTCGGAGAGTATCATTAGAAAATAAAGTCTGCGCCAACGCAGGTGCGTCGCAAAACGGCAGGATCCGAATATATGAAAATGAATTCATTTCCATTGACACTCGGAACGAGTGTGTCATCTCTGTGACATGACAAAAAGCACGACGTTGATTCGCAGCACGGAAGAGGTGTCGCTCACCAAGGGCGAGAGGACGAGGCGACGTTTGATGGACGCGACGCTAGAGCTTCTCAGCGACGTGGGTTTTCACGATCTCAAAACCACCGAAATTGCACGCCACGCCGGCGTCGCAGCTGGTGTGTTTTACACCTATTTTGCCGACAAGAATGAGATCGTTCTTGCCCTGATGGCCGAGATGATCGCGCGGAATACCGATATCGTTTTGAGCGCGCCGCACGAAGATGATCATTTCAAGGCCGTGCTCAGCGCCAACCGAGCCTATGTCGCCCTGTTTGCTGCAGGTAGAGGTCTGAACCGCGCAATCGGCCAGATTGTCGATACACTTCCTGAAGCCCGGACGGCTTGGCAAAAGGCCAATGCCGAGATCGCTCAGCGTATTGCGCACCGCATGGAACGTCGGATGGGTCCTGGGCCGCATGACGTCGATCCGTTCTTCAGCGCGCTCGCTTTGCAAGCGATGCTCGATTCCATTTTGCTGCAAACCTACGCCTATCGCGACCCAGCTTTGGCCGACTTTGCCAGCGACCCCGAAGCGTTGGCGATGCAGCTTTCTATCCTCTGGTATCGCGCGGTTTACGGCGCTTCTCCGAAAGTCTGAATATGAAGAGCAATGATCTCTCGGCTGCGTTAGCCGAACTCAATATGACAGTAAGTGAAAAATTGGGTGTGTCGCCATGGATAATGATTGAGCAAAAAGACATTGACGATTTCGGCCGGGTTACGCGTGATTGGGACCCAATGCATGTCGATCCAGAGTGGTGCCGCGAGAAAGGGCCATTCCCGTCCACCGTCGCTTTCGGCTTTCTGACCATGTCATTCATCACCCATATGAGCCATGAGGCGCGACCTTGGCCCGAGGGCATTTATGCGCTCAATTATGGGTTTGACCGCCTCCGCTTCATCTCGCCGGTGCCGGTTGGCAGTCGGATCAGGGGGCATTTCACGCTGACGTCTGCCGAGGCGCGGCCCGATGGCGGCATCAAAACCGTGACCGATGTGTCGATAGAGATTGAAGGGCAGGACAAACCCGCGCTGACGGGCCAATGGCTTGGCGTCTTCTATCCGCCTTCGGCGCAAACCAAGCTGGTGGCCTGATCGATGGTGCCACCACCCCGCATTGTTGATCAGATTTTCGCTATCGCTGAACGCGATGCGGCGCGGGAACTTATTGTAAGTGGTGCCGACCGGGTAACTTATGGCCTCGCGGCTCAAAGCATCCGGGATATTGCGAAATCACTTTCGTCATCAGGGCTGAAGCCTGGCGCGCGCGTCGCTTATATGGGGGTGCCTGCACCCGGCTTTCTGCTCAGTATGGCAGCAACCCATGTGGCGGACGGCGTCTGGATGGGTCTTAACCCCAGATATACCGCCGCAGAGCTTGCCCATGTCATCTCGGATGCGGAGCCCAGTCTGATCGTTGTGGAACGTGAAGCCGATCCGCAGGCGCTCAACAAAATCGAAGAAGCGGTGGCGATTGCCGGTTCTCATGCAATTATTCAGACGGTGGATCATTGGCGTGAACTGACGTCCATCACCGCGCCGCTTTCCGACACAGCAACAGCGCCTCCAGAAGGCACGGCGCTGATTGTCTATACCTCGGGCACCACCGGCGCACCGAAGGGGGCATGCCTTTCGCATATAGGCATGGTTGAGGCGGCACGGCTCTATGCGGAGCGTTATCGTCATCCAGAATTGCGGTCGCTGCTGAATCTGCCGATCAATCATGTTGGCGCATTGATCGATCTCACGTCCGCTGCGATTGCGATGGAAGGTACGCTGGTCGCCATGCCGAGCTTCGATCCTGCTACTATTCCGGCAGTCCTGGCCGCGGAGAGAATTTCAATTCTGGGACAAGTGCCAACGATGCATTTGATGATCGAAGCGGCAACGGGATATGATCCGACTGCCCTATCCCATCTCAAGCATCTGGTCTGGTCAGGCGCATCGATGCCGCGCGCCTTTATCGAGCGCTATCATAATAAGGGCGTCGAGCTGTCGACATGTTACGGCCAAACGGAGTGCACAGGATCGGTTACGTTCTCCCCACCTGATGCAACTATTGACATGCTGGCCGATGGCGTCGGCATGCCAGCCCAGCCAGGGTTAATCAGAATTGTAAGTATCGACGGCAGGCTTGTCGAAGATGGCGAGGCGGGGGAAATTCTGGTTCGCGGCGCGTCATTGATGAAAGGGTATTTCAACCGGCCAGAGGCCACCGCCGCCGCTTTGATTGATGGCTGGTTGCACACAGGCGATCTTGGGTTGATTGGCAAAGCCGGGGACGTGCGCCTCGTTGGCCGACTGAAGGAAATGTACAAGTCGGGCGGATATAACGTCTATCCGCGCGAGATTGAGGTGGCACTAGAAGAGCATCCCGCGATTGAGGCGGCAGCGGTCATTGCCATGCCCGACCCGCGATGGGATGAAGTGGGTTGGGCCTTTTTGATGGCGTCTTCGGACGTCTCTGAAGCCGACCTTGCTGCATACGCTCGTGCAAGACTGGCCAATTACAAAATGCCCAAACGGATGATCATTCGTTCCGAGCTTCCTCTGCTGCCCATCGGAAAAATCGACAAGCGCAAGCTGAAGGAAGCAGCATCCGCCGGTGCCTATGACTGACGCAGCCCTCAAAAATGAATTCGGCTTCGCATTCATAGACCGGCCTGTCTCTCATGGCCGTGCAGCCGCGTTCGGCGTGGCATCGATCGGCACCGTCATTTTTGTCATCACGCCGCAACTGTTGCTGCTTTATTTCATGACCGATACGCTCGGTATCCCCGCGGCCTATGCCGGCCTTGCAATCCTCGTCCCTAAATTAATCGAGTTCTTTCTCGATATCGGTGTCGGAACATGGTCGGACCGTCAGGTGGGTAAGCACGGTCGTCGGCTACCGTTCATGCGCGTTGGTGCGTGGCTCTTCCCGTTCGCGTTCGCAGCAGTGTTTGCGGTTCCTTCCAGTCTGGCTTGGCCGATGGCGCTCGCTTGGGTGGTCGTTGCCATGCTTATGGCAACCTCGGCTTATACCTTGTTTTCGGTGCCCTACATCACCTTGGCAGGAGAGCTTTCACCAACGCCTGCGATGCGGCTGCGCATAACGGCCTGGCGAATGGCCTTTGTCGCCATCGGCGTGCTGATTGCGGGCGGTGTCGCGCCCGAGCTGATTGGCAGCTTTGGCGGAGGTCGGGCGGGCTATGCGGCAATGGGGGCTTTGTTCGCCATTTTGGCGGTCGTCGTCATGGGCGCATCGATTGTTGCAGCACGCGGCGTTCCACCAATCGCAACAGGGACCATTATAGACACGCGACAGGGCGTCAGCCTGTCATCGGTTAAAACGGTGTTGTTGCAGTCGCGCGAGTATCAGCGGCTTTGGGTCAGCTATATGTTGCAGCTTCTCGGCATCAGCGTGAACGCAGCGATGCTGCCCTATGCCGTTGAATATCAGCTGCGCGCGGGCGCTGATTTTGTCAGTGTCATTTTCATTGTCATGACCCTTGGCACCTTGCTTGCCATGCCGCTCACGGTGCGGTTTGCCGCCCGTCAAGGTTCAGTGACGAGCTATATACTGTCGCTTCTCTTATCGGCTGCTGGCGTTGCCGCGATGGCATTTGCCGCTCCTGCTGCTGCAAGCATCATACTGATTGCCGCTGGGCTGTTCGGACTGGGTCAGGCCGGTGGGACGTCGTTGCCATTCGCCATGCTGCCCAGCGCTTTCGAAGCGCGAAACCCTGATCTCGCACGTGCCAATGCCGGGGCAATGACGGGCATCTGGGTGGCCGGGGAAAAACTAGGGCTGGCGGCGGGCGCAGGTTTGGCCGGAGTGCTGCTCGGCGCTGTCGGTTACCAGAGCGGCGCGAGCGTGCAGACTCCTGGAACGCTCGCCGCCATCCCGTGGATTTTCGGCCCTCTCGCTGCGATTTTCATGCTGCTGGCAATCATCCCGCTGCTGCCACTGCGCGCCTCCCCCCTCAACGCAAAGGCGATGTCATGACGAAAACAATCCTCATCTTAGGCGCTGGCGGCATTGGCGGAGCAGCTGCGCAGTTTGCGGCTGAAAGCCGTCACGCTGGCAAGCTGATCATCGCTGACCGAGCCATAGAGGCCGCGCAAAAGGTTGCAGAACGGTTAGAACATGCCGAAGCCGTTGCCATCGATGTGACCGATGCGGCTGCGCTTGGTGCCCTGATGGCGCGCGCCGATGCGGTCATCAACTGTGTCGGCCCATATTATCGGTTTGGCCCCCCCGTCCTGGCGGCGGCGCTTGCGGCAGGCATTCCCTATGTCGATGTCTGCGATGATTGGGAGCCGACGCTTGATATGCTGTCGCATAGCCCCGCCGCAGAAACGAAGTCGCTGAGCATGATCATAGGCATGGGCGCGAGCCCTGGCACAGCCAACATGATTGCCGCCTTCGTAGCCAACAGCATCGATAATCCCCGCACGCTGATCACCGGCTGGTCGCTCGATGACGATCCCGGCAACCCCGATGGGGCAGCGAACGAACATTGGATTCACCAAGCCACTGGCACAATTCGTGTCTGGCGCGATGGTGCCTATGTCGATGAGCGGCCATTGGCGTCAATCCCGGTCGTAATGCCGGGTTTTGAGCCGCGACACGCTCTGACCATCGGCCACCCCGAAGCCGTGACGTTGCCCCGGGTTTTCCCGAATCTTCAGCTTTGCGTGAACGTCATGACATTGCCGGGCGGCCTAGAAGTGGTCTTAAAGCGCGCAGCCGCGCTGGTCGATCAGGACGGGCTGGCCCTTATGGATGCGAGCCGAACTGCGTTCTCGGATTATGTACCGGGTGCGGGACCGCATCTGCCCGTCTATCCCGGCGTCTGGGCGATTGCCGACAATGGCACAGACCGCGCATCGGCCTACATCCCCGATTATGGCCGAATGTCCGAGATCAATACGATTACAGCGGCTCCCGCAGTTGCAGGGCTGAACCTGATCCTTGACGGCAAGGTGAAGCGATCCGGCGTGTTGGCTCCTGAAGAGGCCTTCGACCCAAGTGACTATTTCACTGAACTCGCAGCCATAGCGGCAGTCACGACGCCATTCCTCACTTTTGTTCGCGATCGGGTGCCAGCTTGATCGCGCCGGGCGCCATTATTGAGCAAGCCGAACAAATTGGTCTGTCCATCGATGTCGAGACGGCATCAATGGCAGCAGACATGGTTGAAGGTCTTGCAGGTGCCTGGCCGGTGGCATCGAAAATCGACCAGTCTCGCGCGCCAATGGGAGATCCATTGAACGCCATTGCCCGCGTTATAAATCGCCCGGCTGCGGATGCAGGACCGCTATCGGGCAAGACGATTGCGATCAAAGACAATATCGCTGTTGCCAATATTGCCACGGCGCTTGGGTCTGGTCTGCAGGGCTTTGTCGGCGATGAGGATGCAACGATCGTGGCCCGCATTGCTGCTGCTGGCTGCACCATAAGCGCCAAGTCGCAATGCGAGGCGTTCCTTTTGGGCGCGAACAGTTTCAGTTCCCGGCCCGAACCCGTCCGTAATCCGCATGACCTGACACGCTCGGCAGGAGGATCGTCATCAGGTTCTGCCGCAATGGTGGCCGCAGGCTTGAGCGACTGTGCCATCGGAACCGACAGCGGCGGATCGATCCGAATTCCAGCAAGCCATTGCGGCATCGTTGGCTTCAAGCCGAGCCGCGGTGTTGTGCCCTATACAGGCATCGCCCCGCTCGCGCCGTGGCTTGAAGTCGCGGGGCCTATGGCGCGCAGCGTTGCTGACGCAGCAGCTCTCTTTGAGATCATAGCGGGCAGTGATACCTTGGACATACGCTGCGGTTGGGCACCGCCGGTCCGCGATGAAGCGCCGCCGCGCTCGCTGCCCCAGATACGCTTTGGCGTCTTTGGTGCAGCGGCAAAATTGTGCGAGGCCGAAGTTCAAAAGATATTCGATGCATCGGTAAACCGCCTGCAAAATGGCGGCGCAGAGATAACGCACTTCGATTGGCCCGATTTTGAAGCGACGCACGCCGTTCATCTTGCCATCTACCTGATCAGCGACGCATTGAATGGCGCAGGACCAGGCACAGGCACTGAAGCCAGCGATCCGCCCGGTTGGCGCGAATGGCGCCAGTCCGTCATGGTAACAGATTTGCCCGCGCCGCTGCCGCTTGCCTACGCGACAGGCCTTGCCTTGCGCGACAACGATCCCGGCTTGCTCAATCGCGCAATTGGTGAAGCCATCCGATTGGCTGACAAACTAGATCATGCGCTCGGTGCATTTGACGCCATTCTGTTGCCGACCTGTCGCACCGTCGCTCCGCTGATACCTGCTGCAGCACCCAGCTTCGACGAATTTTATGGTGATACGATGCTAACTGCGCCGTTCAACGCGACGGGGCATCCTGCACTCTCCCTGCCAGCAGGAAAGGTCGGGCGCATGCCTGTCGGCCTGCAGATCGTTGGGCGACGCGGCTCCGATCGCCGCCTGATGTCAATTGCCACCCTTGTTGAAAATGCTCTGGGCCGATTGCAGCCCCCGGAAGGAGATTTTGGTTCCCTATGACCCAGCCCCGTATCGAACCGATTGCCGTCAATGAGGCCGATCCCCAAGCGCAGGCTGTCTTGCAGCGTGCTAAAAAAGACATGGGCATGTTGCCTAATGTGTACCGCGTGTTCGCCCACAGCCCGGCAACGCTTACGGGCTATGATGCGCTCGCCCGAATGCTTGATCAGGGCCATCTGACAAAGCGTGTTCGCGAACAGATTGCGTTGATGTGCGCTGCCCAAAATGCGTGTGACTATTGCCTGGCGGCCCACCGGGTCACCGGACGAATGGCGAAACTGTCGCATGATGAAATTGCGGCAGCTGAACAAGGCAATGCGAGTGACGCCCGCGAGGCGGCGGCACTTAGCTTCGCAAAAAGCCTGCTCGACGATGTCGGCGATGCGGACCCTGCAGCCTATGAAGCCGCGCGGGCGCAAGGCCTGACCGATCGGGAAATGATCGAGATCACCGGCAATGTCGCCGCCAATATTTTCACCAACATGATCAACCGGCTCGCGCAGACCCCCATCGATTTCGGTCGGGTGGCGCGGGCTGCGGCTGAAGTGAGCGCGCGTTTCGGGCGCGGATAAAAGACATAAACGAAAGGGACGGAGAGATGAAAAAAGGTATTACAAGTGTAATCGCAATGGCCATTGCTGGGCTTAGCGTGCCGGTGGCTGCACAGGAAGCACCTCCCGCACAAGAGCAAAACGCAGCCCAGCTGGACGACATTGTTGTCACAGCGCAGCGGCGCGAGCAAACGCTGCAGGACGTGCCGATTTCCGTTTCGGTATTTGATGAAAACTTCGTCGAGCGCAGCCGCGTCGCCACTGTGAGCGATCTGGTGGCCTTTACTCCTGGCGTAACGGGTACAACCGTGTCCCAAACCACGCCGCGCATCGTGGTGCGCGGTATTTCGACAGAAGATTTCGGTGTTGGCTCTGACCCTGCGCTCGGCATCTATGTCGATGATGTTTATCTCGGCCGGGGGGTGAGTTCAGTCTCCGATCTGTTTGATGTTGCCCGTGTCGAGATCGTCAAGGGGCCGCAAGGAACCCTCTTTGGCCGCAACACGACTGCGGGGGCGATCAGTATCACAACGAACCGCCCTGGCGACGAATTCGAAGGCATGGTCGAAGCCTCTTACGGTCGCTTCGATCAATTCGACGTCCGTGGTGCGCTCAATCTGCCGCTCGGGGAAGACTGGGCGTTCCGCATTGCGGGATCGAGCCGGACAAGGGACGGATTTGTGCGCAACACCGCAGGCGGTCGTATCGGCGCAATTGATTCCCAAGCGGTGCGTGCAACGCTCGGCTATGACGGGTCTTCCACGCGCGCCACGCTGAGTTTTGAATATCGCAATTCGGACAACCAGCCTGGCCCCTATATCAACCCGGTCTTGGTAGGCACCGACCCCTTCGGACCAATCACATCAAATTTGGTCGATGGCACCGCTGACGTCGCTCGTGACGATATCGACAGCTATCGCGGAACATTGCGGATCAGCCATGACCTGAACGACGACATCACGTTAACGTCGATCACCGCCTATAACGGCTTCGACAATCGCTATCTCGAAGATACAGACGCCTCGCCGCTGAGTTTGCTGGAATTCGGCACGACGGGGTCACAGGACAGCTATAGTCAGGAACTTCGCCTGAACGGCGAGAGCGATCGCCTGACATGGTTCTTGGGGGCCAGCTTCGCCCGCGATATCGCGCGTTCCAATCAGTTCGCTCAATATTCGGAAGAAGACTTTTGCGCTGTGCTGTTCGGCGCCGATTGCACAACGGGTGTTGGCGCACCGGGCAGCTTGCGCGTAACTGAACAATCGATCGCTGTGTCGCGAAACACCAGCTTGGGCATCTACGGCGATGTTACGTTTACCGTAACCGATCGGCTCGACCTCATCGCCGGATTGCGGTTCAGCCGTGATCGCAAAAACTTCAGCCTGCTGCTGCCGCGTAATGCCAACCTACTTGGCGCCAACATCATCGTACCCCCTTCAGATGCCGTGCTGGCGACGTTGGGCACGCTTGGACCAGATGGGACTTTGCGCCAGACCTATCGCGATTCAAATTGGCAACCGCGTGTCGCGCTTAATTATGATCTGACGGATGATGTATCCGGCTATGCGTCGATCACACGGGGTTACAAGGCTGGCGGCTTTAATCAGCTTTCGCCGAGCTTGGCATTTAACCCTGAGGGCATTTGGAGCTATGAGATTGGATTGAAGGGCGATCTCTTCGATCGACGGCTTAGGTTCGATATCTCGGCCTATCATTTCGACTATAGTGACCTTCAAGTGCTGGTGAATTTCGCCGGTTCGGTGATCACGCGCAACGCTGCAACGGCGAATGGCAACGGCGTGGAGTTGAACGTCATCGCTTTGCCGGTCGCTGGACTGACGATCAGCGGGGGAGTGGCGTGGCAGGATGTGAACTACGGAACCTTCATCCCTAATCCTGGCGAAAACTTCTCAGGCAACCGGCTGGTGCGTGCGCCTCGGTTTAGTGGCAGCCTGATAGCTGACCTCGACACCCCTCTCGCCGGCACCACGCGCCTGCTGGGCCGCCTCGAATATAGCTATCGCTCAAGCCAATTCTTCCGTCCGTCAAACGAAGCGTTCGTGCGTCAGAGCGGCTATTCGCTGGTTAATGCCAGCGCTGGCTTGGGCTTTGGAGAAAATCTGTCAGTCCGCGGCTATGTCTCTAATCTGTTCAACAAGCGCTATCTCATCGACGCTTCGACAACGGTTCCCGGTCTGCTGCTTTATACCCAGCGCGGGGAACCTCGGACTTTCGGCCTTCAAGCATCATTGCGTTTCTGACATGCACGACAGTCGTCCCGACCTAGACAGACGCCAGAACTAGGTCGGGACGAATGATCGACATCCGCCAACTTCGCTATGCTGTGCTTACGGCAGAGACTCACAGCTTTTCGAGGGCAGCTCAGCTGCTCAACACAAAACAGTCTTCGCTGAGCCGTCGCATTCTGGCGCTGGAAGACCGCCTTGGTATACAGCTGTTCGAGCGCAGCACCCGTGGCACCATCCCTACCGAGCATGGCAAGGCGTTTTTGAATGTTGCTCGGCGTATTATTACCGATATCGACAATCTTCAGACGACCGCGCGCGCCGTCAGCTATGGTGAAGAGGGCCGTTTCTCGCTTGGCTTCGCTTCATCGTTGATGGTTGGAAATTTGTTGATGGCCATCACGGACTATATGGGCCGCTATCCCGATGTTCAGTTTGATGGCACTGAGGGCGGAGCGGAACTTTTGCTGAGTGGTTTGCAGGCGCGCATTATTGACGCAATTGTATTTCCTACGGGTTTGAACGACGCCGGGATAAAGCAGCGACGCCTTTGGCCTGAGCGGCTTCTAGTTGTTTTGCCTCACGATCATGAGCTGGCTCGTCGCGAAACCCTGCTATGGACTGATCTTCGCGACGAGTATTTCGTTCTGTCAGCGACAGGCATCGGCCCTACCATTGGCGGTATCCTAACAGCCAAGCTGCTTTCGCAAGGCTTTCAGCGGAACGTCGTCGTTCAAAATACCGGCCTCGAAGCGATTTTGAGCACAGTCAGCATCGGGCGTTATGTCACGATCGCTACCGAAGCATCGCTTGGTGTCACATGGCCGAAACTCGTGTTTCGAGAGATCATGGATCAAGGCGGCCCCGCGAGGCTCGACTATTCTCTGTATTGGCGCGAGGACAATGAGAACCCGGCGCTCAAGCGGTTTCACACGCTGCTCGAAGAACGCTATCCCGGCTGACCCGAACGGCGCAATTTGGCGAAAGACCGGTCGGTTGCGATGAAGCGCTCGATCATCGGGGGAATCAGCCGCTCGGGTGTCGGAGCATCTTTGGCATCGCCGCCGTTGATAGCCAAGCCATAGGCGAGCAGTTCGCGGTGCAGGCGGGACGAGAGCTCGACGGTCAGTTTGGCCGGCTTTTCGTCGGCCAGATCGGTCAGTTTCAATCGGGTCATGACCCGCCTCCCAAAATCAGGTCACGGGTCACCAGCACGCGAACGGGGAAACCCGGACGGATGGTCAATGTCGGTCTGACATCGAGCTCGCGGCTGACCACCTGTTCGCCCGCGCGGCCAATGCTATCCTGCGAGCCGCGACGCAGCGCGCGGGTGAGGTTGTCATCATTGCCAGCGCCAAGCTCGCCGCCAACGCCCAGCAGGGTCGAGACCAGTGCTGCGCGCAGCACGCCGCCCCAATGAAAGTCCACCCCGTCCTGCAGCCCGGCAAAGCCGGACGGGTCGCCGCCGGGTTGGCGTTCGAGCACGATCGACCGGCCATCGGGTAGGATCAGTCGGTTCCATGCGAGTTGCACCCGACGCTGGCCGAAGGACACGTCGGCGTTATAGTCGCCGATCAGCCGCGAGCCCTGGGGGATAAGCAAGATGCGCCCGGTGACGCTGTCATAGACAGGTTCGGTGACCTGCGCGGTGACCTGACCTGGAAGATCGGAACGAATCCCGGTGATGAGGGCAGCAGGAATGATGCTGCCCGCCTGCAAGACATGGGTGCCCGCCGGTGGCTCGATACGACTGGCTGATACCGTCCGACGCTCGGCGGGGCGCTCGGCAAAGGCGGGACGCTGAGCCCCTGCTGCAAGCTGCGGCACGGGCGGCCCACCGCTGGCATCGGCAACTTCCGATCCGCCACCGACCGCAGCTGCCCCCGCACCGCCACCAAAGAACAGGCCGCTTTCGCGTGCCGCGCTGCGTTCCTGCAGAAGCCGCTGTCGTTCCGTCTCGGCTGCCGTTTGCGCGGGCGTTGGTGCAGGGCCAGTGGGCGGCGAAGCGCCGATCGGCGGAAGCTCTGCAACATCGCCGCGCTGTTGTGCCGCCAGGATCGGCGCGCCGAGATCGCCGGGCAGGGGCGGGCCCAGCTTGGGGACATCACCATAGTCGCGAGGCGCATCGGCCAATGCATCGGGCCGCGCCGCGCCTTCGGTGTTGAGCAGCTCCTCGCGCTCGGCCTGGCTCGCGGGCTGCAGGGCATAGATCAGCGCACCGCCGACAAGGGCAAAGCCGCAGGCCGAAGCAATACCGATCGCTTTGCGCGACAGCCGCATAACGCGCGGCGGGTCGCCGCGCAGTTTGACTGCCTCTTCAGCTGTCGTTGCTGCATACTCGTTCATTGTGCAGCCCTCCGGCGCGCGCCCCGAATTTCGACACGCTGCTGTGAGCGGCGATCGCCGAGGCGGAGCTCGGCGCGGTCGAGCAGCCGGTCTACGATCATAAACCTGCCCGAAACGCGGTAGTTGACCAGCTCAGCCTGATCGCCTTCACCGAGCACGAACAGCGGCGGCATTTCGCCTTGGGCAACGTTTTCGGGGAACTCGACAAAGGTCTGCCGACCGTCATCGAATACGCGCACTGGTCGCCATGCCGGACGATCACCCGATACCCGATAGGCGAAATTGAGTGCCGCAATCGGAATATTCGCGGCAACCGGCATAGCCCGCGCCTCGGCCTCCTGCGCTTGTCTGAGCGCGATCAACTCGTCCTGCGGATAGGTCCACGAGACCGACGCCATATAGACCGACGGATTGGCGCGTAGCTCGATATGGTAAGTGCGCCGGTCGGTGTTGATGACGAGGTTGGTGGTAATGTCCGAGCGGATCGGCTTCACCAGAATATGGACGCGCGCCGTGGGCCCACGTCCGCTGATTGTATCGCCGATCAGCCAACGCACAGTATCGCCGGCCGCGACCGGCCCGGTTCCGACTAGCTGCTCGCCCTCTTGCAGCGCGATATCGGTCACTTGGCCGGGGGAAGCATAGACCTGATACAGTGCGCCGGGCGTCCAGACATAGTTCTGGATCGCGTTGAGAAACTGCTCGCCTTCGGGCTGCACGCGCGCTGCGGCGTTTGCCGCTCCCACCCGATCGCGTGGTCCAGGATGCTGGGCGGATGGCTGGGAGCGGCGCGCGGCGCGGGAGGGGGCTCGCCGCGTGAGGGGTTGAACTTGGGGCAGCGGCGCGGCGGGTTCGCCGCTGACCGCCGGAATTGATGTGCTCAGCTGCGGGTTCGCTTGCGTGGCTGCGGGACAGGCCGTTGTGCCAAGCAGGATCGGAATGACCGTCGCTGCGAGGCGACCGGGGAGTGGATGGATCATGAGCCAAGTTCCTTTGACCAGTTGATAGCGTTGACGAAGATGCCAAGAGGGTTCTTCCTAAGGGCATCGGGGGTGCGCGGGGTCTGGACGGTGATCGTCAGGATCGCGGTCCAGCGACTGGTCTCGGCCAGGCTGCCATCGCGGTAGCGGCGTTCGACCCAGGCAACGCGGAAGCTGGTCGGCGAGGCGCGGATGACGCTGGTGACATCGATGCCGACCTGTTCGCGCCCGATCAATGCAAAGGGATCGTTGGTCCGTGCATAGTCGTTAAGCACCAATGCGCCGCGGTCGGTGACGAAGTCATAGGCGCGCAGCCAATTCTGGCGGACGATGATCGGATCGTCGGGAATGCTGCGGACATGCTCGATAAAGCGCGCAAGGTGAAACGCGATCTGTGGGTCGGTCGGGTCATAATCGCTGACCGCTGGCGCAACTGCCTGCGCCTCGCCGAACCGGTCGACCTGTACCACCCACGGGATAATCGAGCCTTGTGCACCCTGCCAGACAATCCCGGCGGTGAGGCATGCCGAAAGGCCGAGCGCGCCAAAGAAGGCGTAGCGCCAGCTTCGCGCCTGCACTCTTGCTGATCCTATCCGTTCGTCCCAGACTTGGGCGGCGCGCTGATAGGGGGTTTCAGGTTCGGGGGCCTTCCCATAGCGGATCGAGGGGCGTCGGAACATGGAATCAGTCCTTTTCTGAAGTGTCGACCGACGCGCCGCCCCCGTGGCTGTCGCCCGATTTGAGGGTGTGGGCGGCGATGGTCGCGCCATGCGAGATCGTCCGCCGGTCTTTCATTGCCTTAGCCCAGGCTGGCTGGCCTTGGTCTGCATCGGCGGGCGGCGATGGCGGCGGCGTATTCGGTCCGGGAGTGATACTGCCCCCCGTTTTGGTGACAGCGTCGCGACTGCCTTCGCGGAACGATTGCTTCACTCCGTCACCGGCCTTGCGCAGCGGCGATGTTGCAGCGCTGGCGGCAAAGTCGCCGACGGCACGCGCGCCGCCTGCCACTGCTGCGCCGCCCGACTTGCCGGCAGAGCCGAGGGCGTAGGCCATGGTCGCACCGCCTGCGGCGCGTGACGTCCCTTGCGCGACATTGGATGCGGCGCTGGCGACTGCGCCGCCTGCGAGTTTGGCTCCAGCAACTGCGCCTGCCGCCGCGCCGCCAGCAAGCAGCGCCGTGCCTGCGGCAGCGCCTGCACCAAGCTGCGGTCCGCCCGATACGATGCCATTGGCGATCCCGGGCCCAAAAATGCCAAGGCCGAGAAGGGCCAGGCTTGCCAGCACGATCGACAGTGCGTCCTCAATGGTCGGCTCGCCGGCGATGGCGGTCGTGAATTCGGAAAAGATCGTCGAGCCGATGCCGACGATGACGGCGAGCACCAGCACTTTGATGCCTGACGACACGACATTGCCGAGCACGCGCTCAGCCATGAAGGCGGTTTTGCCGAACAGCCCGAACGGGATCAGCACGAACCCGCACAGCGTCGTCAGCTTGAACTCGATCAGCGTGATGAACAGCTGGATCGATAGAATGAAGAAAGCGATGATGACGATCGCCCAGGCGACCAGCAGGATGACAATCTGGAGGAAATTCTCGAAGAAGCTAACAAATCCCAGCAATTCGGAGATCGATTCCAGCAGCGGATAGGCAGCATCGAGACCGACCTGCGCTACGCGGCCGGGTTGCAGCAGTTCGGCGGCGGTGAAGCCTGTGCCGCTGGCTTTCAGGCCCAGCCCGGCGAAACTTTCGAACACAATGCGGGCGAGCGTGTTCCAGTTGCCGATGATGTAGGCGAAGATGCCCACGAACAGCGTCTTCTTGACCAGGCGTGCAAGAATGTCGTCCTGCTCGCCCCATGACCAGAATAGGGCGGCAAGCGTCACATCGATGACGATCAGCGTGGTCGCAATGAACGCGACCTCGCCGCCCAACAGGCCGAAGCCGCTGTCGATATAGCGTGAGAAAATGTCGAGGAAGCGGTCAACGACGCCGGTGCCGCCCATGTCAGCGATCCTTCGTTGGGGGGATGACGGGATCGCTGACAGGGTCAGACAAAGGGTGCTGCTGTTCTGCAGCATCGCGCTCGGCTTGCCCCAGGAACCGCCGCCGCTCGGCCGCCCAAGCTTCGGTGCAGACATCGACCGATGCGGCTTCGAGGCCGAGTTCTGCACAGTAGGCAAGCGTCGCCTTCGCACCATCGCGGCTTTCATCGGGCACAGTGATGATCTCGGCCTGCGGCGGCGCAGGCTCCTCGCGCAGTTCGAGTGCTGCTATGGTGATCGCGATGGCGACAAACGCACCCGCCGCGACCCGCGCAAGGAGTTTGCTGGTCATCGGCTCAGTTCCCGAACATGCGGGCATTGCCCGGCACATAGGGACGGCGCTCGCCGAGGAACCGCCGCAGTTGCTCGCGCGCCTGTGCCTGCGCGGCGGCGCGCTGTGCGGCGTCGAGCGACTGGGCGCGGCCCAACGCAGCCACGGTCGCGGTCAGATCGGCGAGCTGCTGCGCCTGCACCGCCAGCAGCTGGTTGCCCGCTTGCGCCGCTTGCAGCGCGCCAGTCGCGGACTGGCTTGCGCTGACCAGCCGGTCGATTGATTGCCGCGAGCCCTCAATGTTGTCGACTGCGCCCGCTTGGACGCGCATGGCGTCTTCAAATGCACCGACGCTGTTCTGCCAGCGCGCCTCAGCGCCCTGCACGAGCATCCGTTGTGGTCCGGTCATGGAAAGGCTGCGATAGTTGCTCTGGAACTCGCGTTCGATCTGGCGGACATCATAGGCGACGCGCTGCGCCTGACCCAAAAGCGCTTGCGTTTGGCGGATTTGCACCTGCAATGGTTCAATGACCGTCAACGGAAGTGACTGCAGATTGCGGGCTTCGTTGACCAGCGAGGTCGCCTGGTTCTGCAATTGTCGGATCTGATTGTTGATCTGCTCGAGCGTGCGCGCGGCGGTCATGATATTCTGCGCATAGTTGCGCGGGTCATGGACGATGCCGCCCAGTTGGGCTTGGGCGACGGTAGGTACCACGGCCGTCACACCGACGCAGAAGAGCGCGGCACCGGCGGCGAGAACGGAAAGCAGGCTTGGGGACTTCATGGCCATTACTCCTTGGCTGGGGGTTGAGAGGGGTGAGGATCGCGTAGCGGCAGCAGGTCGGCGGCCCAGGCAAGACCACGATGACTAAGCCAGTGAGCGGCAAAGTCGGCGGTGCCGTGCGTGTCGGTGATCGCGCTGATGGCGAGCTGGTCGGTCTTTGATGATGTGGCAGTGAAGGCGAGCGCGACTTCGCCGAGCCCCAGCTCGAACAATCGGTTGCCGCGCGCCGACTGGCAATAATAGTCGCGCTTGGGCGTTGCCCGCGCGACGATCTCGATCTGCCGGTCGTTGAGCCCGAAGCGGCGATAGATGCTCAGGATCTGTGGTTCGACCGCGCGCTCATTGGGCAGGAAGATGCGGGTCGGGCAGCTTTCGATGATGGCAGGCGCGATCGCCGAACTTTCGATGTCGGCGAGGCTTTGCGTTGCAAACACCACGCTGGCATTCTTCTTGCGCAACGTCTTCAGCCATTCGCGCAACTGCGCAGCAAAGGCCGGACTGTCGAGCACCAACCAGCCTTCGTCGATGATGATCATCGTTGGCGAACCGTCGAGCCGTCCCTCGATCCGGTGGAACAGGTAGGACAGCACCGCAGGCGCTGCTGCCGATCCTGTCAGCCCCTCGGTCTCGAAGGCCTGAAAGCTCGCTTCGCCCAGATGTTCGACCTCGGCATCGAGCAGCCGTCCGAAAGGGCCGCCAATGCAATAGGGCGCAAGAGCCTGCTTCAGCGCCTGCGACTGGAGCAGCACGGCCAGCCCGGTCAGTGTCCGCTCAGGAATTGGGGCTGTCGCAAGCGACGACAGCGCCGACCAGAGATGTTCTTTGGTGGCGGGATCGACGGTGACACCTTCGGACGTCAGGATCGCCTGGAGCCATTCGGCGGCCCAATTGCGTTCGGCAGGTTCATTGATCCGCGCCAGCGGTTGCAACAGTACCGCGCCAGCGCCGTCTTCGGAAAGGCTGGTGCCCAAATCCTGCCAGTCGCCGTCGCAAGCGAGCGCTGCGGCCCTAATCGAGCTGCCGAAATCGAAGGCGAAGACCTGAGCACCAGCATAACGCCGGAACTGCATGGCCATCAGTGCCAGCAGCACTGACTTGCCCGCCCCCGTCGGTCCGACGATCAGGGTATGGCCGACATCGCCGACATGGAGGGAAAACCGGAACGGGGTCGAGCCTTCGGTCCGCGCATAGAATAATGGGGCGGCGTTAAAGTGTTCGTCCCGTTCCGGTCCGGCCCACACAGCGGACAGGGGGATCATGTGGGCCAAGTTTAGTGTGGAGATCGGCGGCGTGCGGACATTGGCGTAGACATGACCCGGCAGCGATCCGAGCCATGCTTCGACCGCGTTCATGCCCTCGACGATCACGGTGAAATCGCGGCCCTGGATGACCTTCTCGACCAGCCGCAGCTTCTCGGCTGCAAGCGCTGCGTCCTCGTCCCACACCGTGACGGTCGCAGTGACATAGGCTTGCCCAACAAAATCCGATCCAAGCTCCTGCAGAGCAGCATCGGCATCGGCGGCCTTGTTCGAGGCGTCGCTGTCGAGCAACGTCGATGCCTCGTTGGTCATTACTTCCTTGAGGATGCTTGCGATCGACTTGCGCTTGGCGAACCATTGCCGGCGGATCTTGGCGGTCAGTTTGGTGGCATCGGTCTTGTCGAGCATCACCGCGCGCGTCGACCAGCGATAGGCGAATGCGAGCCGATTGAGCTCGTCGAGCAGACCCGGGAAGGTGCTGCTGGGAAAGCCGACCACGGTCAGCGTACGCAAATGGGCGCGGCCAAGGCGCGGTTCGAGCCCGCCGGTTAACGGCTCATCTGCCAGCACGGCGTCGAGATGCATCGGGGTTTCGGGAACGCGGACGCGGTGGCTGCGCGTCGAAACGCAGCTGTTCAGGTAGGTCAGCGTCTCACCGTCATCGAGCCACGCCACCTCGGGCACAAAGCCATCGATCAGACGCAATAGGCGCTCGGTGCGGTCTATGAAGAGGTCGAGCAGCTCCTTGGGATTGATGCCCTTTTCGGCCTTGCCTTCGTAGAGCCAGCTTTCGGCGCGGGCAGCGTCTTCAGCGGGCGGCATCCACAGCAGGGTCAAGAAATAGCCGCTGTCGAAATGTGCGCCTTCCTCGGCGAACTGCGCGGCGCGCTCACGCTCGACCAGCGCCGAGGCCGCATCGGGAAAGTTGCTGTCGGGATAGTCCAGCGCCGGACGCCGCACCGCCTCGACGAATATGGCCCAACCTGAACCCAGTCGTCGCAGCGCGCTGTTCAGACGTGCGGTCGTCGCTATCAGCTCTGCGGGCGTCGCGCTGTCGAGATCGGGACCGCGAAAGCGGGCCGAGCGCTGGAAGCTGCTGTCCTTGTTGAGCACCACGCCGGGTGCGATCAGAGCCGCCCAGGGTAGGAAGTCGGCGAGCCGGTCGGCCTTGTTCCGGTATTCGCGAAGCGAGAGCATCGGTTCAAACCCTCAAATAGGTGGGGAAGCGCAGATGCCGCCGGGCGACATCCACGAACTGCGGATCGCGCCGCGCCGCCCAGACCGAGACCATGTGCCCAAGCGCAAAAATCACCACGCCAGCGATCCACAGGCGCAGGCCGAGCCCGATCGCGGCGGCTAGTGTCGCATTGGCGATCGCTAGCCCGCGCGGCGCACCGCCAAGCAGGATATGCTCCGTCAGCGCGCGGTGGACCGGAACGACAAAGCCCGGCACGGCTTCAGGCGGCTCGGTCTCCATTAAACCAGCGCTCCGCCGCCAAACGAGAAGAACGACAGAAAGAAGGACGAGGCGGCAAAGGCGATCGACAGGCCGAACACGATTTGGATCATCCGCCGGGCGCCGCCCGAGGTGTCACCGAACGCGAGCGCAAGGCCGGTGGCGATGATGATCTGGACATGTACCGGTTTTGCGCCGGTCACCGATCTCACTATGCCACCTTGGCCTCGAATGCGAGCGGGCTGATGCCGCCCAGATATGAATG
>JACEST010000130.1 GCA_013911715.1 Sphingopyxis sp.
GAACGGTTCGGACAACCGCACCGCGACCATGTCAGCTTCCAGCATTTCGCCCATGCGCACCCCGGCGTCGAACCCGCCGGCGATGAGATCGGATAAGGCGTCGTCAGCGAAGATTTCAATTTCGATGTCGGGATATTCGTCGCAGAAACCCGCCAGAATCGGCGCAAACAGCGGCTGGATCGCGCCGCGCATCAGATTGATGCGCAGCCGCCCGGCGGCCCGGCCGCCCAGATTGCGTGCGGCTTCATAGGCATCGGCAAGTCCGGCATAGGCGGGCGCGGCGCGGGCGTGGAACATCTCTCCCGCCTGGGTGAGCGATACGCTGCGCGTGGTGCGCATGAACAATGGCGCGCCGACGCGCGCTTCCAGTGCCTTGATCGTCTGGCTGATCGCCGAGGGCGAGACACCGAGGTCCATGGCGGCCGCCGAAAAGCTCTTGCGGGCTGCAACACGCAAGAACGCCTCGATCCCGTCGAGCGTTCCGTGGGGGATTGTTAAATCCTGCTTCATGGCCTGTTCAGATTATACACCATTGTTGCGGTGCACAAGACCTCCTATATCAGTTTCACACAGCAACCCATTTCTGTGTCACAACATAGAAGGACAAGAATATGAACCGCTCTCCCCTCTCCCCCGCCTTCCACATGTCGTCGGCTTTCGCTCTCGTCGCCGCGACGTTCCTCTCCTTTGCCGGCCTGATGGCTTCGACGTCGCCGGCGCAGGCGCAGATCCGCTCGAGCGATTATCGCTGCACCCAGTTGGTCGACCAGGCACGCACTGCCGCGGCCAGTGCCGACGCCAAGAAGCAGGCGAGCGCCAAGCGTATGGTCGCAACCGGCGTCAAGCTGTGCGAAGCCGGAAACGAGCGCGCTGCGGCCAAGCAGTTCCGCGCTGCGCTGAAACTGACCGGCGTTGCTGAACAGGCCGACACGGCACTGGCCGCCCGCTGAACCTATCCATCCCAGCCCTCCCGGCTGACGATCTGGGGCGGAACTCGCACGAGTTCCGCCCCTTTTTCGTCGGTTTTCAACGTTTTCTGAAACGGAAATACCAGACATCATGGCCATAGACGTTGCGCGCCTTGGCCTCGTAGCGGGTTTCGGGCCAGCCGCGCGGGCGGTTCAGGAAATCCTGCGGGCCTTCGCACAGCCATTCGAACTGGCCCGTAAAGCCGCGCATCACCATCAGCGCATGGGCGACATAGACGGGGTGATCGGTGCCGAAGCGAAATTCGCCGCCGGGCCTCAGCTTGTCGGCGATCATCCGCACCGGGCCGGGATTCATCATCCGGCGCTTTGCGTGGCGCGCCTTGGGCCACGGGTCGGGGTGGAGCAAATAGACGAAGCTGAGCGACCCGCCGGGAATGCGGCGCAGCACTTCGAGCGCGTCGCCGTGGTGGATGCGGACGTTGGCCAGCGGCAGTTTTGCCCCATGGTCGCCAGCAACATGGACCAGCGCCTGCGCAACGCCATTGATAAAGGGTTCGGCACCGATAAAGCCATGATCGGGCAGCATGTCGGCGCGCGCTGCCATATGTTCGCCGCCGCCAAAGCCGATTTCGAAATGCAGCGGGCGGTCGTAACCGAACAGCCGCTCGGCGGTCACCGGGCCGTCGGCGGGCACCGCAATCTGGGGCAGCAGGCGGTCGATCAGATCGGCCTGCCCAGCGCGCAGAGGTTTGCCCTTGGACCGGCCGTAAAGACGGTTGATCGTGGTCGGGTCACCGGGTTCATGCGCGGTCATAGACGCCTCCCCGCAGCGCAACGGCGCGTCGTTCGACCAGCGAGCGCCACAGCCATTCGGCGGGTCCATAACGATAGCGCGTCAGCCACGGGCGCGACCATAGCAGCATCGCGAGCATCGGGACGGCGGCGATGCAATAAAGCGCCGTGCGGCCATATTCGCCCCACTGGCCAAGCCCGAAGGAATAGAAGATGAGCGCGAAAATGACGCTAGTCGCCAGATAATTGGAGAGCGCCATGCGACCGGTGGCGGCGAGCCGCTGCGCCAGTGCCGTGCCCCCGGCGCGCCCGAGCCACAGCATCGCCAGCGCAGCAAAAGCCAGGCTGAGTGCCAGATCGAACGGTGCCGACCAGATCAGCGCATTGCCCGCGACAACGATCGAGGCGAAGCCGTTGGCGAAAGCCCATGCGGCAAGGCCGACAAGCGGCGGCAGGCCGAGGGCCATGCCCAGCATCGCGCAGCGCCGCAGCTGGGCCAAGCTCCATCCGCCGGTGAAAAAACCGCTGCGATACAGCGCCATTCCGCTGAGCATCTGCGCGAGCGTCACCGGCAAGAAGGCAAGCGCCGTCAGCAGCGGCCCCGACCAGTTGGAAATCCGCCACGCGATGACATCGCCATAAGGGCCGATCATCAGCGCGCGCTGACGCTCAACCATGTCTGGCACGGCCCCAAATAACCGTTCGATGTAAGCGAGCGCGCCGGTGACGGCGGTGGGCCCGGTGAAGGACAGGACTTCGGCGGTCCAGCGGGCAAACAGCGCGCCCCCGGCCAACAGGTGCAAGAGCATCAGCAGCGCCGCGCCCTGCCACAGCCGCCGCGCGGACAGCGCGGCGAAGAGCGGCAGGAACAGGCCGCACAGGGCATAGAGGCGCAAAATATCGTTGCTGGCCAGCAGGATGGCATGGGCGAGGCCGAACAGAAACAACCAGGCCATGCGGACATAATGGCGCGCTTGTGAAGCGCTGCCGAGCAGCAACAGCGCGCTGGCCCCGAACAATATGGCAAACAGTCCGCGAAACTTGTCTTCAACCAACAGAAAACTTGCGGTCCACACCCCCATGCTCAATCCATCCGTGCCACCATAGGCCAGCGGGTTGAAATAGGCCGCGCTGGGCATGGCAAAGGCAAAGATGTTCATGAGCACAATGCCGATGACCGCGATGCCGCGGACGACATCGATCGCAGCAATGCGGTCGGGTGAGGGTAAGGCGGCGAGCATGGGCTGCGCGCTAGCGCCGCCGGGCCTAGCGTGCAACCGGTGTCAGGCGAGCGCCGCCTTCAACCCCTCCACCAGATCCGTGCGTTCCCATGGGAAAGCATCACCATCGGCCTGTCGCCCGAAATGGCCATAGGCGGCGGTCTGGCGGTAGATGGGCTTGTTGAGGCCGAGATGCGTGCGGATGCCCTTGGGCGTCAGGCGCACTAGCGTCGGCAGCACGGCTTCGAGCGCGCTTTCCTCGACCATGCCGGTACCGTGGAGGTCGACATAGATGGACAGCGGCTCGGCGACGCCGATGGCGTAGGAGAGTTGGATGGTGCAGCGGCGCGCGAGGCCCGCAGCGACGATGTTTTTGGCGAGATAGCGGGTGATATAGGCCGCCGAGCGGTCGACCTTGGTCGGATCCTTGCCGCTAAACGCGCCGCCGCCGTGCGGGCTGGCGCCGCCATAGGTGTCGACGATGATCTTGCGCCCCGTCAGGCCCGCGTCACCATCGGGTCCGCCGATTTCGAAGCATCCGGTGGGGTTAATGTGATAAACGGTGTTTTCGGTGAGCAGTTCGGCGGGCAGCACATCGGCGATCACGCCCTTCACATAATCGCGCAGTAGCTGATATTTCGCAGAATCGCCCTCGCCATTGTGCCAGTAATAATCCTTGGCGTGCTGGGTCGACACAACAATCGCGGTCGCCTCGACCGGGCGTTCATTGGCATAGCGCAGCGTGACCTGGCTCTTGGCGTCGGGTTCGAGGAAAGGTGCGACGCCCGATTTGCGGTCGCGCGCCATGCGTTCGAGGATTTTGTGGCTGTAATCGAGCGTCGCGGGCATCAGGTCGGGGGTTTCGTCCGAGGCATAGCCGAACATGATGCCCTGATCGCCTGCGCCTTCATCCTTGGTGTCGCTGGCGTCGACGCCTTGCGCGATATGGGCCGATTGCGGGTGGAGGTTGTTTTCGAAGCGGAAGCTTTCCCAGTGGAAACCGTCCTGTTCATAACCGATTTCGCGCACGGTGCGGCGGACGGTGGCTTCGACCTCTTCGGGCACGCCGGGGGCCCAATTGCCGTCTTCGTCCATGATGCCCTTGCCGCGAATCTCGCCTGCCAGCACGACGAGCCGGGTCGTGGTCAACGTTTCACAGGCAACACGCGCTTCGGGATCCTTGGACAGGAACAGATCGACGATGCTGTCCGAAATCTGGTCGGCGACCTTGTCAGGATGGCCTTCGGACACGGATTCTGAGGTGAAGAGGAAGCTGTTGCGCATGGGTCAGGTCTCAAACGAAGAGGGATATAAAGAAATGTTTATGTCCGCGCCCCGTTAGCGCCGCGCGCGGGCCGATGCAATGGCCAAGACGAGCAGCAGCCCGGCAAAGATGAGCGGCAGAATGTTGCCGTAGCGCGCGAACAAAGTCGCCTCGTGCGGTGGCGGCATGCGCGCATCGATGCGGCCTGCCGCGCCCAACGGCAGCGATTCGACGATGCGGCCATCGGCGTCGATCACCGCGCTGATGCCCGTGGGCGTGGCGCGGACGACGGGCAGGCCCTCCTCGATCGCGCGCAGGCGCGCTTGGGCAAGGTGCTGCGGCGGGCCCCAGCTGCCGAACCAGGCATCGTTCGAGGGGTTGAAAATGAAGGCGGGGCGGTTGGCGCGGTCGACGACCTGCCCTGAAAAGATGATTTCATAGCAGACCTGGACGCCGACCTTGCCAAACCGGCCAAGGTCGATTGTGCGCGGCCCCGGACCGGGCCAGAAATCAAGATCGCCGGGGGCGAGGCGCGACAGGCCGATCGCCGACAGGATGGGGCGCATCGGCAGATATTCGCCGTAAGGGACGAGGTGCGCCTTGTCATAGCGCGGGCCGAGGCGGCCACCCGCATCGATGGTCATCACCGCATTGCGCGCGCCGATAACTTCGCCCGATTTGTCGAGTTCGAGTTTGAGTGCGCCGAGCAGCAGGACGTCCTGTGGGTTCATGAGGTCGGTGATCCGCGCGCGCGCCTCCGCCGGGCTGCGGTCGTAATAGACAAAGGGGTAGCCGGTTTCGAGATAGTCGGGGATGGCCGCCTCGGGCCACAGGATTAGGCGCGGTTCGTCGGATAGCGGCGTGGTCAGGCGGGCGAGTTTGGCGAAATTGGCGTCGGCCTTGGCACCGACCCATTTGTCCTGCTGGCCGACATTGGGTTGGACGATGGTGATGGGGGGCGTTGGTTTGACGGGCACCGCATCAGGCCCCTGCGGCAAGGACATGATTGTGAAGGCGCCTGCACCGCCCCACGTCAAAAAAAGTCCTACTGCAAGCGCGCCGGCAATATGGCGCTGTTGCCGGGCGACAAAGACCAGCACCGCCGCCAACAGGCACAGCGTCCCGCTGGTTCCATAGGTGCCGATTACAGGCAGGCCGAACGCCGGAACATTGTCAACCAGCACGACGCTCAGTGGATTCCACGCAAAACCTGTGAACATCCAGCTACGCAACCATTCGGTGATGATCCATGTCGCGGCGAAGGCGAGGGTGAGGTTTGCTAAATTCCTCCCCGGAACGGGGAGGTGGCGGCCCGCAGGGACGACGGAGGGGTCGGGTGCGATATGGCTCTTTGCCGCGCCGGAAAGCACTTCTTCGCCCGGCCCCTCCGACCCCTGCGGGGCCACCTCCCCGTTCCGGGGAGGATTTGGGCGGTTGGCGACCACCCACGCCCCCCATGTCGCCAACCCCGGATAGACCGCCAGATAGAGCGACAGCAGCACCACCGCGATCCAGCCCAGCCAGGCGGGCATCGCGGCCTGGTAGGTGAAGGCGGTCGCGATCCAGTTGAGGCCGAGGGTAAAATGGCCGACGCCGAACGCCCAGCCGAGGGCGAAGGCGCGGCGCTGGGT
>JACEST010000131.1 GCA_013911715.1 Sphingopyxis sp.
TCGCCGATGTGCTCGCTGACCGGCTCGGTGAAAGCGGCAACCTCGCCGACACCCCCGACCGCACCCTCGCGGCGCACGAAGCGCAACTGGCGGAGTGGCCCTTCACCCCCAATGGCAGCGAAGGCTATGCCAAGGCCGAAGTGACGCTGGGCGGCGTCAGCACCGCCGAGCTGTCGCAGCAGACGATGGAGGCGCGGCGCGTCCCCGGCCTCCATTTCATCGGCGAAGCGGTCGATGTCACCGGCTGGCTCGGCGGCTATAATTTCCAATGGGCCTGGGCGAGTGGCAGCGCTGCCGCGGAAGCGGTGTAGCGCCAGCAGAAGCGCTGCGGGCGGGGCGGTGTAGCCTCATCGACATTCAAGGCGCACGAAATCGCCCCGGTCGCGACAGATCACGATCTTCATAGCCCGAAAATTTGATCGGAATGGCCACGTCGCGTTCGCGCATCACGACAAAATGGAGGTGCGGCCCGCTGGTATAGCCGGTCATGCCGACGAAGCCGATATGCTGGCCGCGCGCCACGCGATCGCCTTCCTTCACCAATAGGCCGCGATGGTCGAGGTGAACATAATGCGCCAGGCTTCCATCGCCGTGCAAAATGATGATCATATTGACGCGCGAAATCAGCTCGGGTCCGCCAGCTTCGCAAAACCAGTCCACCGCGCGCACCACCACGCCGTCACGCGCGGCATGGACCGGTTCGCCGACCCCCAGCTGAAAATCGAGCGCATAGCGCGACGGTTCGGACTGGTGTGAAATTGTGCCGCCATATCCCTGGACAAGCCGAGAGGACGCCCCCGACTTGAACGGCAAGCGATAGCGGTAATCGAGGTCAGGAACGATCACAGCCGGGTCGCCCATATAGGATGATATACGCCAATCCGCGCGCGCCTTCGCGGCGGCCGCGTCGCGGTTCAGGCCAGCAAATTCGAACAGCTTCGCGCGCGCAAACGGCGGCAGCACTAGCGTTCGGTCCGCAGCTTTTTCGCCACTCCGCGCCGACATGATGATTTCTGCGGCGACTGGCCTCAGGTTGACTGCCTCGAGCACCGCACCGCTTTCGCCCTCGGTCCATGCAATATGAACATTTTCATTGGCGCGCTCGAGCGTGTCGGCGGCGCTGCCGGTGAGGCAGCCCGTGGCCATATTCGCCCCATTTGGCGCCGCACCCGCGGTCGATGCTGCAGCGGCCCCGCCAGTGACCGCGAAAATGACGACCAAGCAGGCGTGCGCCGCCATGCGGAGATTCAGCACAAATTGCTCCAGCTAACCAGTGTGTTGATCAAATAGCACACACAATAGCGGAGAGCAATTTGCGCGCGACCGGGCTTAATCCGCTTCCTTCTTGCGCTCGTGCGGGTCGGGCATTGCTTTGCGGATGCGGATGTTTTTCGGCGTCACTTCGACCATTTCGTCATCGTCGATATGCGCGATCGCGTGTTCGAGCGTCATGCGTTTCGGCGGGGTCAGGCGGATGGTGGTCGGTCACGCTACCAAATCCGCTCGACGCCAAACCCGTCGAATAGCGTTTCGTTCGACACCAGCGGGATTCTCTCCGCCAATGATTGGGCAATCAACAGCCGGTCAAACGGGTCCTTATGATCGATGGCAAGGCTGCCGGCCAGACTGGCATGTTCGAACGAGATGGCAAGGGATTCGAAATCAAAATCGACTAGCGACAATATGCCGTCACGGATGAATGGCGCCGCCTCCGACAATTTCCCGAGGCGGTGTTTGAGACAGATTTCCATTGCCGAAACCGCGCTGATGACGGCGACATGGTCATCGGAAGCCAAATGTTCGCGTGCCGCAGCGGACAGGCGCGGCGACTCCATTAGGGTCCACAGCAGAGTATGGGTGTCGAGCAGCAGCCTCAATCCAGTCCCCACGCCGCAAGTTCATCATCGGGTAACGGCTCGAAGAAAGCGTCGCTGAGCTCGAATTGGCCCTTGAATGCACCCAGCAACTTACGCTTCTTGGGCTTTTCCATTGGCACCAGTCGCGCCACCGGCTCTTTGCCGCGCGCGATAATCACTTCTTCCCCAGCTTCGACAAGCGCGAGCAGCTTGGAAAGATTGGTTTTGGCTTCGTGAACATTGACCTGTGTCATATTCTTGGGTTAGCTAATATCTTAGCTAATGTCAAGCCGCTTCCTTCTTGCGCGATGCCTTCTTGCGCTCGTGCGGGTCGAGCATCGCTTTGCGGATACGGATGTTTTTCGGGGTTACTTCGACCATTTCATCGTCGTCGATATAGGCAATGGCCTGTTCCAGCGTCATGCGCTTGGGCGGCGTCAGGCGGATCTGATCATCCTTACCGGTCGAGCGGAAGTTGGTCAGTTGCTTCGACTTCATCGGGTTGACTTCAAGGTCGTCGGGCTTGGCGTTCTCGCCGATGATCATGCCTTCGTACAGCGCCTCGCCGGGCGAGACGAACAAGATGCCGCGCTCTTCGAGCGGACCGAGGGCATAGGCGACCGCTTCGCCCGCGCCGTTCGAAATCAGCACGCCATTCTGACGCCCGGCGATCACGCCTTTGTGGGGGCCATATTTTTCGAACAAGCGGTTCATGATGCCGGTGCCGCGCGTGTCAGACAGAAATTCGCCATGATAGCCGATCAGCCCGCGCGAGGGGCCCGAAAAGGTGATGCGCGTCTTGCCGCCGCCGCTGGGACGCATATCGGTCAGCTCAGCTTTGCGGACCTGCATTTTTTCGACGACCGTGCCCGAATGTTCGTCGTCGACGTCGATCATCACGACTTCATAAGGCTCGGTGCGGTGACCTGCATCGTCGGTGCCGAACAGCACGCGCGGGCGACTGATCCCCAGTTCAAAGCCTTCGCGGCGCATCGTTTCGATGAGCACGCCCAATTGCAATTCGCCGCGCCCGGCGACTTCGAAGCTGTCCTTGTCGGCGCTTTCAGTGACGCGAATGGCGACATTGGTTTCGGCCTCGCGCAGCAGGCGGTCGCGGATCATGCGGCTCGTCACCTTGGTGCCCTCGCGGCCCGCCATCGGCGAATCGTTCACGGCAAAGCGCATCGACAGCGTCGGCGGGTCAATCGGCTGCGCGGGGATCGGAACGCTGACGCTGGTGTCGGCGATGGTGTTCGACACGGTCGCCTGCGCGAGGCCGGCGATGGCGACAATGTCGCCGGCGCGGGCTTCATCGACGGGCACGCGCTCGAGCCCGCGAAAGGCGAGCAGTTTCGATGCCCGGCCGGTTTCGATCACCTTGCCGTCCATGTCGATCGCATGGATTGGCTGGTTGACCTTGATCGTGCCTGACTGGACACGCCCCGTCAGCACGCGGCCGATGAAATTGTCGCGGTCGAGCAAAGTCGCAAGGAAGCTGAACGGGCCATCTTCGTCGAGGCCCGGCGTCGGCACATGGCTAATGATCGTGTCGAACAGCGGGCCGAGGTCGCCTTCGCGCGCGTTCATGTCGTGGCTCGCGAAACCGGCGCGGCCCGAGGCATAAAGGATCGGGAAATCAAGCTGTTCGTCGCTGGCCTCGAGCGTCAGGAACAGTTCGAAACATTCGTCGAGCACTTCGGCGGCGCGCGCGTCGCTGCGGTCGATCTTGTTGACGACGACAATGGGCTTCAAACCCAGCGCGAGCGCCTTGCCGGTCACAAATTTGGTCTGCGGCATCGGCCCTTCGGCGGCGTCGACGAGCAGGATGACGCCGTCGACCATGCTCAAAATGCGCTCCACCTCGCCGCCGAAATCGGCGTGGCCCGGCGTGTCGACGATGTTGATGCGCACCATTTCGCCCTTATGCTCGCGCTCGACGCTGGTGCATTTGGCGAGGATGGTGATCCCGCGTTCCTTTTCCAGATCGTTCGAATCCATCGCGCGTTCTTCGACGCGCTGATTGTCGCGAAACGTGCCCGATTGGCGGAAAAGCTGATCAACCAGCGTGGTCTTGCCGTGATCGACGTGCGCGATAATGGCGATATTGCGGAGCGACATGGGAATATGGGCCTTATGGGAGCGCGGGGCAGCATTGCCGCCGGATGCGCGCGCCCTTAGCGACTATCCTGCTGCGGCGCAACAAATCCCAGCTTGGCGGGATTGTAGAGCGAGCGTTGCGCGTTCCTCCGGAGCCGAGCCGCGAGCGTTGCTTGAAAATCGGCGCGCCAGGTTTTCGCCGCAACTGCAAAAGCATCGGGCCGATCCGCCAGATCGTTCAGGGCAGCCAGCGCGCGCGACGAACGCAGCAGCTGATCGCGCTCACGGCGGAACGACGGCGCGAGATAGCGTTCGGCGATCACCCCCAACTGATGCCGGCCCGCCGCGATCAGGGCGCGCACGGCCTTGGTGTCGCCGCGCGCGGCCATATCGACCGCACCATCGATCGCAGCGCGCACCAAATGCAGCTGGTCCTCGATGCTGCGCCGCGCTTTCCAATCGCCGCCATCACAGCCGCGGACCGCGCGAACATAATGCCCCAAAGCCGCCAGCATCGCCGGGGTCGGCTCCTGTCCGGCAAACTCGTCGACAATCAATGTGCGGATGAAGGGTTCGAGCGCGCCCGCCGCCGGTTCGCGCGCCACTTTGCCGGGGCGCGCGAGGTCGGGAATCGCCACCGGGTCGAACCGCCCGTTGCCGCGCGCTGCGCTGAAAAAGCTGTTCGTTACATCGGCGGTTCCCGGCGTGTCGGACACCCCCGACATCAGGAAATGATTGTTGCCGCGTCCGTTGACATGGCAACTGGCGCAGCTCAACCCCGCCTTGGCGGCCTGCCCGCCGAGCAGGGCGGGACTGTTGAACAGCGCCTGCCCGGCGTGGCCCTGCAGCGTATTTTCGCCCGCATATCGCGGGCACGCCGAGGGCTGCGTCGTCAGGGCCGCCAGCTCTGCCCCCGGTGCGGTCCAGCGCAGTACTTCGAAGGTGGCGGGCGTGGCGGCAGGCGCGACCACTGCAAGCGCGCCCGCCAGCATCCCGCCCGCAATCAGCTTGCCGATGGCGCCTTCTCCGAGATCCAGCGCCGCAGCTCATCCGCCTCGTTACAGCCGAACCCGCAAAGCGCCTCCAGTTTCACCAGATGTGCCTTGGCCCCAGCGACATTGCCGCGCTCCAGTTTCAACTCGCCATAATATTCGAGCGCGCCGCGATGGTCGGGGGCGATCGCCAGCGCCGTCTGATAATAGCCCTCGGCTTCGTCATAGCGTTGCAATTTGCGGTGCGCGAAGCCCAGATAGGTCAAAATGTCGGGATGCGGCCCTGCTGCCCGCCGCGCATCGGTCAGATAGGTGATGGCTTCATCGTAGCGCGCCTCGTTGATCAGGCTGACCGCCGTGACATAGGTCGTGTCGGCATCCTGCAAATTGCCCAATTGCACATCAGGTTGATAGAAAGCGCTGTTTGTGCTCCCGGCCAACGCCGCTTCAACCTGCGCGATCGCGTCGCCCAGCTTCGCTGCATCGGCACAGCCGGTGCCGCACGCGGTTTGCATTGCGCGCAATGCCTCAAGCTGCGGCGCAGCCTTGTCGGCTTGCCCCAGCTTGGCGTGGGTCACCGCCAGATCGCGCCGCGCCTCGACGAGATTCGGGTCATATTTGACCGCCAGTTCAAGCGGCTTGGCGGCCTTCTTATAGTCTCCAAGCCCGATATAGCTTGCCCCCAGCAGATATTGCGCGCCCGCCTCTTTGGGGACTGCTGAGATAACCTTTTTGAAATGGCCGGCCGCCTTTTTGAAGTCGCCCGCGCCATAGGCCGTTCGGCCGAGCTGATATTCGGCCGCCGGGTCATAGGCGGGGAGCGAAGCGCTCGGCGCACTCCCGCCCCCGCCACCGCCCCCTCCGGCGGGGGCGGTG
>JACEST010000132.1 GCA_013911715.1 Sphingopyxis sp.
AGCCGCACCAGCAAAGTCAATATGTTCAGCACGTTGATCAGCTCGCTGCTATATTCGGCCAGCCAATGGTCGGGCTGAATATCGCCCAGCGGCGAAGGCTTGCGCTTGTCGCCGATCAGCGGGCGTTCGCGGTTCTTCTTGCGATACGAAAACCACTGGCGCAGCACATTTTTGCCCGAGACTCCATAGGCCCAGACGGCGGGCGACACATTGTCGATAAAGCCAGTACCAATTTTCAGGCGCTTAAGGCTGGCGTCATAATCAAGGGTATCGGGAAAGTCCTCCGGCCTGGCGGAAATCGCACCTTCCTTGGGGATGGTCGGACCGTTGGGTGTTACACGCGGTGGCCCTGCCGGTTTGCCCTCATTGAAACGCTCGCCAAAGCTGTGCAGCCAAATCACCTCGCGGCCCAGCGCGGCGGCCTCGGCAAACAGCGTGGCGTCGGCCGTCACCGGCACGCGCAGGCCGGGGCGGACCAGATCGGCGGCAAATTTCTTGGTATAGGCCGGATGCGCGAGCAGGCCCGCGACATAGGCAAAGACATCGACCGGGTCGGGCGGTGCGCCAAAGGCCTTGGTGAGTTCGCCAAGGACGGCGGGGGAGATATTGGCTTCGGTGGCGGCAGCGTCTTTCCAGAGCGGGAAGACGCGACCGCCGAACGAGCCTTTGTACTGGTGGAGATCAGGTATGAGGGCGGTGGCCGATAAGGCTGGCCCACTGTTAGGATTGTCTGACATTAGCGCGGAAAAGTAGATTTGTTTTTCGCTATGCGTTTGCCAACGCTTTGGGCTCGGCCTGTTGATGAGTCTGTTATCAGGTATGATCCATTGGCGATCAAACGAGCGATAGCCATATCGTATAGGCTTGACCAATTTCAGTGCTTGAGTCGCCTTCATCAAAGAATCTGCGTCACTGCTATTACGATTTTGGACGGCAAACTGGACCGAGGCCAACGGGCCATGGTGCGGCCCGAGACCTTTCTCGGTCGGCTTATTTATGATTCGGTCGCCATTGGGATGCGGGTGGAATTCCAGCGCCCTCAACGCCTTTCTGGCATCACGCGCATGGGCGTCCTTCGGTTCATCATCAGTCAGTTTCGCCCATCGCCTTTCGAGCGATGCTTCATCTGGTGCTATCACCCAAGTCCGACCGGGCATGGTGCCAAGTCCGCTATCGCCAATGACGGAATCGAGCGGCACGAAGTCCGCCCAGCCACCCGTCAGTTCGGGGAGAAACGGTGATCGCCATTCTTTAGCCCCGGCCACCCATTTTCCATCGACGAGATTGAGTTTGCTAAGGTCGTTGAACTTGTCATCCCGGCGTCCTTTGCAAAGGGCGCGATATTTCAGTGTAGCTGGCTTGGTGGGATCATTCTGGTTCGACCGTAGCGCAAGCATAATGCAGACCGGCTGCTGGACCCCCTGAAAAATGCGGGTTGCTACCTCCGGCTGAAATCCGTCGGGGGAACAATCAATCACCCAGATTTCATCGCAATCACGACGCAAGTCTGCCCGCATCTTTTGATAGCCGGGACCATTCAGAAATCCAGCGACAGTGATGTAACAGATCACCCCTGAGAGCTTTTCCGTCACTGGAGAATCTTTGTCCCTTCCGCCTGCACCTTGTTCGAAGACTTTCCACGTCGCCCAGCGCCAGAAATAGACATAGAGATTGCGCAGCTTGTGCGCGTGGGTCCCGATTTTCCACTCGGCGGGAGGCTGCCAGTCATTGAGAGGGGCGTCTGCGCCGCCCTTGAACCGTCCGCTTTCAACCCAGCTTCCGGCTCCCATCGCCCGCTCTTTGTAAGGCGGATTCCCAATCACCACGGTAATCGGCTGACCGCGCTTGATCGCATTCGCCTGCGCGCGCGACCGTGAGATTTCGCGGTAAATGCCTTGCCCGGTTTCAATATCGGCAAACGGATCGCCCAGCGTATCGGTGACAAACATCTGCGGCGTTGCCGTACTGCCAACATCCAGCATCTCCGCCAGCAACCGCAACTGCGCCACGGCAAAGGCCCCGAATTGCAGTTCGAAACCGACCAGCCGTTTAGCAACCTCGTCCATGGCCGCCGCGACTGCGCCTGCGCCATCGCGTGCGCTGATCGTTTCCTTGATGCTGGCAATCAGCCCGAGCAGGAAGGTGCCCGACCCGGCGGCGGGGTCGACGATATGGACATCCTTGCCCGCCAGCCCGTCGGCAATCCCGAACCGCTCTGATTTCAGTGCCTCATCGCACAGTCGCACCATCGCCTGCACAACCTGCGGCGGGGTGTAGTAACTGCCGGTCTGCTTGCGCAGCTTATTGTCATAAACCGCGAGGAAATTTTCATAGAAATACAGCCATGCCTCGGGGTCGCCCTTTGAAATCTTGTCCCACGACACGACGTCCAGCACGCGGGTCAGCGTCGCCAGCGCCGGGCCAAGGTTGAGGTCCTGTTCGGTCAGCAACCGCAGAGCCGTACCGATCAGCGTGTTGGCTTTGCCCAGTTCCTTGGCGACATCGTCCAGCCCGCCTTCAAGATCCAGCCCCTTGGACTTGGCCATCAACAGACCAAAGGTCACCGCCTGCGCATAGCCATCGGCGAATTTGGCATCGTCGGCATCAGGGAAAAGCAGAGCCTTCCAGTCTTCCTTCAGGTCGGTCAGCCGGGGATTCTTCACCCGCAATTGCTCGACCACCTCGTCACGCAGAAAGCGGCAAAGGCGCGCCGCGATCTTGGCAAGCTCGTTCGGCCCTTTGGGTGCAATGGGTTTCCAGCTCAGGAAATCCGATAGCAACGGCAGGAAAGATTGCGGCGCGTCCAGCTTTGCGCCGCAGGTATCAATGCTGCCGTCTAGATGGACGATCTTGTCAACCAGTTCGCCATCGCGCCACAGCGAGAAGGCGTTGCCATCGGTGTAAAGCAAGTTGGGTAGCGCCTTCAGCTTGTCCCACTGCTCCTTATCATGCCCCGCTTTCCATTTGCGTGGGTCGGCTCCCTTGCCGGGGGCTTTGACTTCGATGAACCCGATCAGCGCTTTTTGGACCTGCACCGCAAAATCGGGCCGGGTGCGCATTTCCGACAGCGATTGTTCGCCGACAAGCGTGACGGCATTGGCGGGCAGGCTGCATTCGGTCTCAAGCGCTTTGAACAGTTGCTCTATGGGGTTGCGCAGCTGATCTTCGGGCTGCCCGCCTTGATTCAGCTTGGCTTTTGCCGTTGCACCATATTCGCCCACAATTTTCTTGATGCGCTCGGCTTGCGTCATTCGGCCCCTCCGTTATGCTGGCTTTGCCCCAGCGCACGGGCAGGAGCAAATGGTAAAGTCTGGGCAATGTCACACCGCGAACCCGATTTATTCAGTGTCGGCTTGGAGGATACAGGCAAGCGCACCTCCTTTGAGCCTGATCGCGAAGAGGTGCGACAGGAGCTGCTCGAAATCTTGGCGGCCGCAAAGGCGGCGGCGACCGAATGCCCGTGGGACGCGCGCACCTTCAAATATCACAAAGTCGTCTTTCCGCAGATGGCGAACTGGCTTCCGGCGGAGGAGCGCGACCAGTTGCGCTTTGAATTCGCGCGTGAGGTGGAGCGACTGGAACAGTTGCTCGCCGCCTAACCCCGCGTCCCCCTCACAAGGGGGCTTTCCTACATCCCCGCCGTCTGTCACCCTCGCGCGCTCCGCTCTTTCCAATTGTTGGTCCCTGCCTGCCTGCGCCCATCGCTGCGCCGTGCGCAAAGGTTGCAAAAGTTGCGCGGGCTTTGCCCGGCGCTCGCTGTGGGCAATATTCGCCACCTTATCGGCCCCGTCCCTGTCCCCGTGCCTTGTAGGCAACATCTGCAATCGCGAGTGAAGTTGCGCAGTTTTCTGCGGGTTGCCCCCGCCAAATCCTCCGCATCGCGCCACGGGGGCGGGCAGGTCGCCCCGCCATAGTTAACGCCCTCTTTACCCTAATCTGCGAAGCCCGCTGCCAATGATCGCGATTTAAAGGGGAATTGCGCGTGCGCGCGTTGGCATTATTGCGGCAATCCTTGGGCATGCTCGAACTCGACCCGCGCTGGGCCGATGCGCAGTGCGCCGCGCAATATCGTTCGATGTGCAAAAATATCGTCGAAACCACCCCCGTCGTCATCCTGATGATGGTCGGCATCACCATTTTGTTCTGGCCCAGCGACATGCGCTGGGCGATCACCGGGGCGGCGGCGGCGATGATGGTGCTGCTGATCGGGCTCCACCTCATCCTGCCGGGCCTGCCGTTCGCGCGCTTCGGCCGCATTGGCCTCGCCGGCGAAGGGCGGCTGCATCAGCTGTACGCCATCGCAACCGCCAGCGTCTGGGCCGTCATCGGCCTCGCCGCGATGGAAGTGGCGCAAGATACGACTGAGATTTTCGTCATCGCGACGCTGATCGGCGTGATTTCGGTGGGCGGCTTGGCCAATATCTATCTGCCGCACAATGCGCTCACCTTCATGGTGATCCTCGGCGGGGCGCTGATGGCGGGGCTGTTGCGCTCGCCCCAGGAATTTCATCCGGCCTTTTACGGCTGTCTGATGCTCTATATCGCGATGCTCCACCACGGCTTTGTCCGCCTTGCCGGGTTCATGATGCAGCAGGTGCGCGATTCGGCGGCGCTGGCCGAAGCCGAAGCCGGTCGCCGCCGCGAGCGCGAGGCGCAGCTTGAGGCCGAACAGGCGCGTGCCGCCGAAATCGCCGCTGCGCGCGACCAGGAACGCGCCGCTGCGCAAACCGCGCGCCACGCCGCGATGCTGGGCCTCGCCGAAAGCTTTCAGACCGATGTCGTCGCCGTCGTGCGTGCACTTGCCGACGGGATGCACCAGCTGACCAGCGCCGCCGCCTCGATGCAGCGCATCAGCAGCGAAACCGGCGAGCGCGTCGCCACCGTGCGCCAATCGGCGGGCGAGGCCGATCTGGCGGTCCAGCAAGTCGCGGTCGCGGCATCGCAGCTGCGCACCGCCGTCGATCATATCCATGCCGAAGTCGCCCGTCAGCGCGAGGCCGCAGCGCAGGCTGCTGCTGCGACCGGTGCAGGGGTGCAGCATGTCCGCGGGCTGACCAGCGATGCCGCCGGGATGGCCAGTCTGGTCCGCGTCGTCACCGACATTGCGCGCCAGACCAATATGCTCGCGCTTAATGCCAGCATCGAGGCCGAACGCGCGGGCGAAGCCGGACGCGGCTTTGCGGTCGTCGCGCGCGAGGTCAAAGGGCTCGCCGCCGAGGCGCAGGAAGCCATCGGCAGCATCGGCAGCTTTGTCACCGGCGTGCGCGAACGCATGGGCACCGCCGACCGCTCGATGGCCGATGTCGCGGCGCAGGTCGACACCATCACCGACCGCGCCGCCCAGATCGCCGCCACCGTCAGCCAGCAGAATATGGCCACCGGCGCGATCGACAGCAACGCGGCGCGCGCCGCCAGCCACAGCCGCCAGGTCGCCGATGCGATCAATCTGGTCGCGCAGCGCACGGTCGAAAGCGGCGCGGTGGTCAGCCAGCTGGGCGATGTCGCGCGCCTGCTCGCCACCGAAACAGCGGCGCTCGAACGGCTCAGCGCCGGCTTTCTCGACCGCCTGCGCGCGGCATAAACTGCTCGCTACTCAGCGCCGTGCGCGATAAGCGCTGGAGCGATGGTCAGCGCCCCCGCAGTCCGGCTCGACGCCGCCGCCGAAGCGCGCGCGCTGCGCTTTGTGCTAATTACACTTTTCCTCAATTCGGCATCCTTTGGCATCATCATTCCCGTGATGCCGCGCCTGGTGATGGAACTGGCCAATGT
>JACEST010000133.1 GCA_013911715.1 Sphingopyxis sp.
ATCCTTGACGAAACGGCCCGATTGGATGTCGGCGAGGACGCGCTTCATTTCGGCTTTGGTTTCGCTCGTGATGATGCGCGGGCCGGTTTTGATGTCGCCATATTCGGCAGTGTTTGAAATCGAATAGCGCATGTTGGCGATGCCGCCTTCATAGAGCAGGTCGACGATCAGCTTGGTTTCGTGGAGGCATTCGAAATAGGCCATTTCGGGGGCATAGCCCGCCTCGACCAGCGTTTCGAACCCGGCCTGGATGAGGTGGGTGATGCCGCCGCACAGGACGGCTTGTTCGCCAAACAGGTCGGTTTCGCATTCTTCGCGGAAATTGGTTTCGATGACGCCGCTGCGCCCGCCGCCGACGGCTGAGGCATAGGAGAGGGCGAGCGCCTTGGCATAGCCGTTGCCTGCCGACCCGCTCGCTTCCTGCGCAACCGCGATCAGGCAGGGGACGCCGCCGCCCTTTTGATATTCGTTGCGCACGGTGTGGCCGGGGCCCTTGGGCGCGATCATGATGACGTCGAGGTCGGGCCGCGCGTCGATCAGGCCGAAATGGATGTTGAGGCCATGCGCGAACGCCAGCGCGGTGCCGGGGCGCAAATTCGCTTCCAGATCCTGATAATAGATGCGCGCCTGATGTTCGTCGGGGGCAAGGATCATGACGACATCGGCCCAGGCGGCGGCCTCGGCATTGGTCATGACGGTGAAGCCCGCGGCTTCGGCCTTGGCGGCGGTGGCGCTGCCGGGGCGGAGCGCGACGGCGACGTCTTTCACGCCGCTGTCGCGCAGGTTTTGCGCGTGCGCGTGGCCCTGGCTGCCATAGCCGACGATGGCGACTTTTTTGTCCTTGATCAGTTGCTGGTCGGCGTCGCGGTCGTAGTAAACTTGCATGTTGGGTTCCCTTATCTGTGCAACTTTAGCGTCATCCCCGCGAAAGCGGGGACCCAGGGCGGCGTTGGGCGCAAACTGACCCTGGGTTCCCGCGTTCGCGGGAATGACAATTGTGGTTCAGCCTTCCCCCGCCCCCCGCGCAATCGCGACGACGCCGGTGCGGCCGACCTCGACCAGCCCGCATTCGCGCATCAGGCCGACGAAGCTGTCGACTTTTTCGCTAGTGCCGGTGATTTCGAAGATGAAACTGGTGAGGGTGGTGTCGACCACTTTCGCGCGGAAGACATCGGCGAGGCGCAAGGCTTCGATACGTTTGTCGCCGGTGCCTGCGACCTTGACCAGCGCCAGTTCGCGCTCGACGTGTGCGCCGGCGTCGGTGAGGTCGGTGACATTGTGGACGGGCACCAACCGGTCGAGCTGGGCGATAATCTGGTCGATCACCGGGGGCGGGCCGTTGGTGACGATGGTGATGCGGCTCAGCGCGTGATCGGCGCTGATGTCGGCGACCGTCAGGCTTTCGATATTATAGCCGCGCGCCGAGAAGAGCCCGGTGATTTTGGCGAGGATGCCCGCTTCGTTGTCCACGGTGATGGCGAGGACGTGGCGTTCGGCCTTTTGTGCAAGGATTTTCATCTTTTAGATCCTCTCCGGAACGGGGAGGTGGCCCCGCAGGGGTCGGAGGGGTCGCGTGCGGTGGTGCGCAAGGGTGATGGATTGTGCCATCCCGAGAGCGGCCCCTCCGTCGCTTCGCGCCACCTCCCCGTTCCGGGGAGGATGTTTTGAGTTGCGACCATCACACCAGCGCCTTGGCTTCGTCGTCCATCGTGCCGACGATGTCGTTGGGTTGCAGGATCATGTCGGTGTGCGCGGCTCCGCTCGGGATCATCGGGAAGCAGTTGGCGGTTTTGCTGACGCGGCAGTCGACGAGGACGGGGCCGTCATATGCCAGCATCGCGGCAATGCCGTCGTCGAGTTCGCCGAGTTTTTCGATGCGGATGCCTTTCCAGCCATAGGCTTCGGCGAGCTTTACAAAGTCTGGCAGGCTGTCCGAATAACTGTTTGAATAGCGGCTTTCATAGGTCAGTTCCTGCCATTGGCGGACCATGCCCATATATTCGTTGTTCAAAATGAAAATCTTGACCGGCAGGCGATATTGGGTCGCGGTGCCGAGTTCCTGGATGTTCATCTGGATGCTCGCCTCGCCCGCGATGTCGATCACGAGCGCATCGGGGAAGGCGAGCTGCGCGCCGATGGCGGCGGGCAGGCCATAGCCCATGGTGCCGAGGCCGCCCGAGGTGAGCCATTTGTTGGGGGCGTCGAAGTCAAAATGCTGCGCGGCCCACATCTGGTGCTGGCCAACCTCGGTGGTGATGATGGTTTTCCGGCCTTTGCACGCTGCCGCGAGCGCGCGGATCGAGCGTTGCGGCATGATTTCGGCGCCCGCGCTTTTGTCCTCGGGAAAGTCGAGGCAGCGGGTGGCACGCCAGCCCTTGATGCGCGACCACCAATCGGAAAGGTCGGCGGGCTGGTGCCCCGCGCGCTGCCATTCGGCGATCAGCCCCGCAAGCGCACGGTCGGCGTCGGCGACGATGGCGAGGTCGATGGGTACGATCTTGTTGATCGAGCTGCGGTCGATGTCGATGTGGATTTTGGTCGCCTCGGGCGCGAAGGCGTCGAGGCGACCAGTGACGCGGTCGTCGAAGCGCGACCCCACCGCAATGATCAGGTCGGCACGGTTCATCGCCCAATTGGCCTCGTACGTCCCGTGCATCCCGAGCATGCCGAGCCACGCGGGGTCGCTTGCGGGGAAAGCGCCGAGGCCCATGAGGGTCGAGGTGACAGGCGCGCCGGTCAGCGCCTGCAATTCGCGCAGCCGTTCGGACGCGGCAGGGCCGGCGTTGATGACGCCGCCGCCGGTGTAGAAGATGGGGCGCTTGGCCCGCGCAATCAGCTTTACCGCTTCGGCAATCGCGGCCATTTCGGGATCGACCTGCGGGCGGTAACTGCGGTGCTGGATCTGGTCGGGGACGATATATTCGCCGGTTGCGACCTGAACATTTTTGGGAATGTCGATGACGACCGGGCCGGGGCGGCCGTTGGTGGCGATATAAAAGGCTTCGTGGATCACGGCGGGCAAGCGCGCAGGGTCCATGACCAGATAATTATGCTTGGTGCAGTGGCGGGTGATGCCGACGGTGTCGCATTCTTGGAAAGCGTCGGTGCCGATCAGCGTCGTGGGAACCTGGCCGGTGATGACGACCATCGGGATCGAATCCATCAGCGCGTCGGTGATGCCGGTGATCGCGTTGGTCGCGCCGGGGCCAGAGGTCACGAGGACGACGCCGGGTTTGCCGGTGGCGCGGGCATAGCCCTCTGCCGCATGGGTCGCGGCCTGTTCGTGGCGGACGAGGATGTGGCGGATCGTCGGGTGGTTATAGAGGCTGTCGTAAATGGGCAGCACCGCGCCGCCCGGATAACCGAACACCGTATCGACGCCGAGATCGACCAGCGCCTGCACCACCATTTCCGCGCCGCTCATTTCGCGCACGATCACCACTCCTGTTCATCCGGCTGCGCCTTGTGCGTTGCAGCAGGATGGCGCGCAATAGGTATATGAATCTAAGCTGTCAACAGGCTTTGACGTAATTTAATTGCTAAATCATCAATAATCTTGTGGTTTAGTGATTCTTCATACCGCGGCCATTCCTCAGGCAGCTGGTGGCGGAACCAGGTATATTGGCGTTTGGCATATTGGCGGGTCGCGGCCTGCGCGAGGGCGAGGGCCTCTTCTGCTGTGCTCCTGCGAAGGCAGGAGCCTTGGCCGCTGGAGTTGTGCCCGCCTGCCAGTGCTCCGGCCTGCGCCGGAGCGCGGTCGTGTTGCAACGCCAAGGTTGCCGCGAGTTGGCGCACGCCGATAGCGCGCATGACGGGCATGTCGGGGTCGAGATTGCGGGTGAGGAGGGCCGCGACCTCTTCCGCTGCCCCGCCGCTAAACATCGCGGCGAGGCGGATGTCGCAGCGTTCGCGCAGCCATTCGCGCGGGGGGAGCAGAATGGCGGGGCTGAGCGCAAGCGCGTCGCCCATACCGCCTTCGCGTTGTTCCTGCCAGACGTGCAGCGGCGTGCCGGTTGAGGTGACAACTTCGAGCGCGCGGGCGATGCGGGCTGCATCGAGCGGTTTGAGTGTGGCAGCGGCGTGCGGATCGGCGCTGCGCAAGCGGCGATAGGCCTCGCGCACCGGCAGCGCGCGGATGGCGGCGCGGATGGTCTCGTCGATGGCGGGCACGGGGGCGATGCCGTGGAGCAGCGTGCGGATATAAAGGCCGGTGCCACCGACGATGATCGGGAGCGCATCGCCGGCGTGGGCGGCAATGATTTCGGCGCGCGCCTCGGCGGCCCAGCGCGCGGCGCTATAATCGTCGGCGCCGTCGATATGACCGAACAGGCGGTGGGGGATGCCTGCCATTTCTTCGTTGGTTGGCCGTGCCGAGAGGATGGCGAGATCGGCATAGACCTGGCTGGCGTCGGCGTTGATGATGATGGCATCCTGTCCGGCGTCTTTGAGCGCCAGCGCGAGTGCGACGGCCAATGCGCTCTTGCCGCTGGCGGTGGGTCCGGCAATAAGCGCGGCGCGCGGCACAGTTTTCGGCGCGGGCAGGGGTGGTTCGATGGTCATAGTGACGCTGATAGCAGCCGATGCCCTGCGCGACGAGGCGGTTGAGGAAGCAATGGGGCGGCTGCGCGGCGCGGGCTTTGCCGTCCATGCGCCCGTCTGGATTGATCGCGGCAGCGCCGCCGACCTGATGCTTGCGGGCGAGGTCGCGGCGGCGCGCAAAGCGCTGGCGGATTGGAATGCCCCGGTCGACGTTGTGGTGCAGGACGCGGCAGGGCGGCGGAAAAAGCTGATCATCGCCGACATGGATTCGACGATGATCACGGTCGAATGCATCGACGAGCTGGCCGATTATGCGGGTATCAAGCCGCAGATCGCGGCGATTACCGAACGCGCGATGGCCGGTGCGCTCGATTTTCGTGCGGCGCTGGCTGAACGGGTAATGCTGTTGAAGGGCATGGATGCGAGCGTGATCGATCACTGCCTCGCTGAGCGGGTCGCGCTGATGCCCGGCGCGCGGACTTTGGTGCGGACGATGAAAGAGCATGGCGCGCGCGCGGTGCTGGTGTCGGGCGGCTTCACGCGTTTTGCCCAGCCGGTAGGGGCGGAGATCGGGTTCGACCATGTCGTGGCCAATGCGCTGGAGATCAAAGGGGGCAAGCTGACCGGGCGGGTACAGGAGCCGATTGTCGACAGCGCGACGAAGGCCGCGACCTTGCGGAGCGAATGCGCGGCGCTGGGGATTGATGTTGCTGACGCGCTGGCGGTCGGCGATGGGGCCAATGATGCGGCGATGCTGGAAGCTGCGGGGCTGGGGGTGGCGTACCACGCGCATGCGGCGGCGCGCGCGGCGGCGGATGCGAATGTGGTCCATGGCGATTTGACGACGCTGCTGTGGGCGCAGGGGGTGCCGAAACGCGAGTGGCGGGGGTAGGAAGTCCTCCCCGGAACGGGGAGGTGGCCCCGCAGGGGTCGGAGGGGCCGCTATCGGATTAGCGCAATGCCGCACCCACTTGTAATCCCGCACCCGACCCCTCCGTCGCTTCGCGCCACCTCCCCGTTCCGGGGAGGATTTATTTCGCGACCACGATGCAGGGTTGTTTGGGCGTGCGAACTTTGGCGCAGAAGGCCTCGGCGTCGGTGCGGGCTGCGAAATTGCCGGCTTGCAGGCGGGTTATTGCTCCGACCTTTACATAGTGCGCCTTTGCGCCCGGATGTTTC
>JACEST010000134.1 GCA_013911715.1 Sphingopyxis sp.
GTTGCGGCTGACACCGCCCAATTCGTCGGCGATCTGGCTGGCGGTCAAACCCTTTTCCCACATGGTGCGCAAATGTTCGATGCGCTCGTCGGTCCATGACATGTTTGCGAAATTCCTGTTCATATGCGGCCTCGGCCAGTCCGCCCGGCGGGCACAGCATGGCTTGCGGCCACGGCAGCGACGCGATAGGCGAGCTTGGCATGAACGACCAGCCCAATTTTTCTACTCCTGCCGCCGCAGAATCGCGCGCGGCCTTTCCGGAACCTGGGGTTCCGCAAATCCGCACGATCAACGGTGCCGGAATGTATGCCCTCTATGTCAAGGAGGTGCGCCGCTTTTTCAAGGTCCAGTTGCAAACCATCTGGGCCCCGGCAATTACGACTTTGTTATTCCTGATCATTTTTTCGGTCGCGTTGGGCAGTGCCAAGGGCCGCGTGCTCGGTGTGCCTTATGCCGACTTCCTTGCACCCGGGCTGATCGTCATGGCGATGTTGCAAAACAGTTTTGCCAACGCCAGTTTTTCGCTGCTCGTTGGCAAAATTCAGGGGACCATCGTCGATTATCTGATGCCGCCGCTGGGGCTTGGCGAGCTGATGCTTGCGATGGTCGGCGCGGCAGTGACGCGCGCGCTGCTCGTTGGCAGCGCATTGTGGTTGGTGATGTCAATTTATCCGAGCGTAAATGTCTGGCCTCAGCAACTCTGGGCGGTGCTGCTGTTCGGCTTGCTCGGTGCCGCGATGCTGGGCTTTTTCGGGCTGATCGCATCGATCTGGGCCGAAAAATTCGACCATGCCGCCGCGATTACCAATTTTGTGGTTGCACCCCTCGCGCTGCTGTCGGGCACTTTCTACGCGGTCGATCGATTGTCGCCATGGGTTCAGGCGATCAGCCACGCCAATCCTTTTTACTATGTCATCATGGGTTTCCGATATGGTTTCATTGGGGCGACCGACTCGACCCTCGCCAACCCGATTGCGACGGCGATCGCCGTGCTGGTGGCTATGAACCTCGTGCTCGGGTTTACTGGCTATCGCCTGCTCGCAAGCGGGTGGAAGTTGAAGCCTTAGAGAAATATCCGTCGCCCCTGCGCAGGCAGGGGTCTTTGGCAGATATGAGCACTGCAAACCTCAGGCCCCTGCCTGCGCAGGGGCGACGCCTGAATTCAATGCTTCAGCCGGGTCCTCAAGGCATAGCGGCCATCTTTCATGCCTTCGAACATTTCGCCAATCTGTGGGTGGTCGACCGGCCCTGCTGACCCGTCGGACACCAGATTCTGCTGGCTGACATAGGCAATATAGCTGCTGTCGTCATTTTCGGCGAGCAGGTGGTAAAAGGGCTGGTCCTTGGCCGGGCGTATCGTTTCGGGGATCGCCTGATACCATTCTTCGCTGTTGGCAAAGACCGGGTCGACGTCGAAAATCACGCCGCGAAAGCCGAACAGGCGGTGGCGAACAATCTCGCCCGGGGCAAAGCGCGCGCTTTCGATCAGCGGCGTCGGGGATTTGATATTACGGCTGCCCGTGTCGGGACCAGTGGATTGCGTCATGGCGCCAATCTATGCTCCCCAAATGCTTTTGCAAGGGCTGTGCGGCAGAGCGGGCAAAGGCTTGGCAAGGCCAAGTTGTTTCGCTAAGGGCCTGCGCTCGACTGGCTCCGACCCCTGCGGGTTCGGGCGGCATGTTCCAACGGAACCCTCACGGAGAGGTGGCTGAGTGGTCGAAAGCACCGCACTCGAAATGCGGCGTGGGCGCAAGTTCACCGTGGGTTCGAATCCCACCCTCTCCGCCATTGACGCTATCTGAAGCTGTCCAGCGCCAACCTGCTGCGCTGGGCGACGGTTAACAGACAGAGCGCCGCATAGGCATAGGCGATCAGTGTAAACTGCGCTGGCATCACACACATCAGCACAAACACAGCGATCGTCTCGGCACCCTCGGCGATGCCGGTTGAGTAGAAAAAGCTTTTCTTGCCATGCGCGCTGGTTTCCAGGCCGCGCTTGGCGGCAATTGCGGCAAAGGCCAGAAAGCTGACGCCAGTGATAGTGAAACTGGCAATCAAGATTGCGGCGGGCAGGGCGTTGGCGGGCTCGGCGAAGGCAAAGCCAATCGGCACTGCCACATAAAAGGCAAAATCGCACAGGCTGTCGAGATAGCCGCCAAAGTCGCTGGGGCCACGCACGCGGGCGACCGCTCCGTCGAGCCCGTCGAGGATGCGATTTACCAATATCAGCGCCAACGCGGCACCATAGGCGCGCTGCGACACGGCTCCGGCGGCGGCGAGGCCAAACAGCAGGCCGAATATTGTCAACGCATTGGCGCTCACTCCGCGCGCCGCCAACCAGTGCCCTGCGGCATTGAGCGGCGGATCAATCAGCGGGCGGAGGCGGGCGTCGAACATGGGTTATCTTATGTCTTTCCCGCAAAAGCGGGAACCCAGAGTGGCGTGAGCGCTACCCAGTCCTAGATCCCCGCTTTCGCGGGGAAGACATTGGATTTCAATCGATTCCAACACCTTAATCCTCACAACGGCGTCACCAGGCCGACCATCGCCGCAGTCATGGCCGACGCCGCGTTGCCCGCGATCCAGCTTTTGACGCCCAACGCGGCAACTTCGGCACGGCGTTCGGGGCAGAGCGTGCCGATAGTCGATACCAGCAGGCCCACGCTCGCCAGATTGGCGACGCCGCACAGGGCATAGGTCGTAATCAGCAGCGCGCGGCCATCGAGCGTGCCAACGGGCAGCGCAACAAGGTCGAGATAGGCGACATATTCGTTGAGGATGGCCTTTGTCCCCATCAGCGCGCCCGCGGCTGGAGCCTGATCCCACGGCACCCCCAGCGCCCACATCAGCGGTGCGAGCAGCCATCCGAACGCGCGGCGCAGTGTCAGCGGCGCACCATCGACGATCGGCAGCAACGCCAACAGCTGGTCGACCAGATTGACGAGCGCGAACACCACGATAATCACGCCAATGACCGCCAGGAACAGCTGCACCCCGTCGGAAGTGCCGCGCACGACGGCATCGATGCTGCCGGTGTAGCGCGGATCATCGGGCGTTTCCGCTGCAACGGCCTCGCTCGGCGCGCCGGGGACTATCAATCGCGCAATCAATATGGCGGCGGGCAGCGAGATCAGCGACGCCGCGATCATATGGCCCACGGCATCGGGCAGGATCTTGCTCAATGTCGTTGCATACAGCACCAATATGGCTCCCGATATGGTCGCCATGATCAGGACCATGGCGGCAAACAGGTCGGCGCGCGACATGCGGGCAAGCGCCCCGCGCAGCACGAGCGGCGTTTCTACCACGCCCAGAAACAGGGTCGCGCCGCCCGCCAGCCCGACCTGCCCGCTGACGCCCAGCATGCGGCGCAGCGCCCAGTCAATCCCCGCAATCGCGCGGCGCAAGACACCCCAATGCCATAGCAGCGCCGAAATCGCCGAAAAGACGATGATCAGCGGCAAAATCTGAAAGGCGATGATCAGTGGCGGCTGCGTCCCTTGCGGCAGCGCAAAGGGCAGGGGCGCGCCGCCCAGATAGCCGAACATATAGCTTGATCCGACCAATGTCGCCCGTTCGATCGCGCTGACTGCATGGTTGGCCAATGTCACCGCATCCCAGATCAGCGGCACGCGCACGATCAGCAGTGCAAGCAGCAATTGCGCGAGCAGCGCGGTGGCGATCCAGCGCCAGCCGGGCCACTCCCCCCGCGCCTCGCTGATGCCCCGACAGAGCAGCAATATCAGCGCGATCCCAGTCAGCCCCTGCAATTGCGCCGCCACTGCCATATCGGACCCCTGCTGCCTGGCGCTAGCGGCGGCACTACAGCCATAGGCTAACCGCGGTTGATGTGGCGGACAGGGTGGGATTCGAACCCACGGTGAGCTTGCACCCACGGCGGTTTTCAAGACCGCTGCCTTAAACCACTCGGCCACCTGTCCTTCTTTTCGCGCATAGCGCCGTGAACGGCGGCGACAAGCGAAAATGCGGGCTGGCCAAGCTTTGCCGCTTCGTGGCAAAGATACGCAATGTCCATTGTAACGCTTTTATCCCCATCGCGGCGGTGGCCGACCCTGCTGGCCAGCGCCATGCTGCTGTTCGGTCTGTCAGGCACGGCAGCGCAGAGCGTGACGCAGGACCGCGACAGCGATTTCAGCGCTTATGTCCAGTCGCTCTGGCCCAAGGCAGCGGCAAAGGGCGTGTCGCGCGCCACCTTTGACCGGATGGTCAGCGGCCTTGCCTTTAATCCGCGCGTCATCGCGCTTGACCGTGACAATCTGTCGAGCGGCGCTATCGCCACATCGCCAATCCCGGCCTTCGCGCCCTATCGCGCGCGCCATGTCGATGCCGCGCGGATCAACGGCGGGCGCGACGCCAAGGCGCGGCTGAAGCCGCTATTGGCGCGGATTGAGCGCGAAACCGGCGTGCCTGCACCGATCATGATCGCCATTTACGGCCATGAAACCGCCTATGGCAAAGTCACCGGCAGCTTTGATTTGCCGCAGGCGCTCGCCACGCTCGCCTATGATGGCCGCCGCCGCAGCCTGTTCGAGCCCGAACTGATTGCGACAATGCAGATGGTAGAGCGCGGCGTCCCGCGCAGTGTGTTGACCGGCAGTTGGGCGGGCGCGTTCGGCTATCCGCAATTCCTGCCTTCGGTTTATCTGCGCGTCGCGCGCGACGGCGATGGCGACGGGCAGGCGCGGATCTGGGCGAGCGAGGCCGACGCCATTGCCTCGATCGGCTGGTATCTGCACCAGGCGGGCTGGCGGCGCGGCGAGCCATGGGGGGTGGCAGTGCGCGTGCCCGACAGCTTTGTCCGCGCCAGCCGCGCCAGCAAGTTACAGCCCAGCCGCTGCCCGCGCGTCTTTGCCCGCCACAGCCGCTGGCAAACGATGGCCGAATGGCGCCGCGCCGGGATGATCAGCCAAAGCGGCAATTGGCCTGCGGACAATGTTCAGGCGGTGCTGCTCGAACCCGACGGGCCAGGTAAGACGGCCTATCTGCTGACCGGCAATTACCGCGCGATCCTCGATTATAATTGTTCGAATTTTTATGCGCTGTCGGTAGGACTGCTCGCCGATGAAATTATTCGTTAGATTCGCCGCGCCAATTTGCGCACTGGCGCTGGCCGCATGCGGCAGCGTCGACGGGTCGTCTGGCATTGCAGCCCAGCGCGCCACGAGCGGCGCGGCCCCCACCTCAATCGTCAGCGACAGCCCGGTCAAAATCGGCGATCCCTTCATCATTGACGGTGTCACCCACACGCCGCGCGACGTCATCGATTATGACGATGTCGGCTATGCCAGCTGGTACGGCGCCGAGTTCGCCGGACGCGCGACCGCGAACGGTGAGGTGTTTAACCCCGCCCATTTTAGCGCCGCGCACAAGACCCTGCCGCTCCCCAGCTATGTCGAAGTGACGTCATTGGAGAATGGGCGCACCATCCTCGTCCGCGTCAATGATCGCGGGCCGATGGACAACCGCCGCCTGATCGATTTGTCAGAGGCGGCCGCGCGGCAATTGGGAATTGCCGACCAGCCCGCTGCCGTGCGTGTGCGCCGCGTCAACCCGCCCTTGTCCGAACGCGAACAATTGCGCGCCGGACTGCCCGTGCCCGAACGGCTAGCGACGCTGGCGTCGCTGCTCGCGGTGCTGCGCGCCAAGGCGGCCGCGCTGCCCCCGGCGACAAGCGTTCCGGCGGTGGCCGTGGC
>JACEST010000135.1 GCA_013911715.1 Sphingopyxis sp.
GCCATGGCGATGGCGCGGCCCGTCGTCGCCACTCCCGCCGCTGCCGTGGGGATTGACGCCGACCCAGGTACGCATTTGTGCGTTGCTGACAGCGCGCCTGCGACGGCCGCCGCCATCACTGCGTTACTGGCCGACCCGGCGCGCGCTGAGGCGATGGGCGTCGCCGCCCGCCGGCGCATGATCGCCCGCTATGGCTGGGACGCACAGCTCGGCCCGCTGGCGGGCCATCTCGGCTTGGCGTCATGACGCCTCCTGCCCATTGGCGCCGCCCGCTCGCGTTGCTTGCCTTGCTCTGGACGGCCATAGCTGGGCTATTCGCGCGCGACATCGCGCATATGGTCGGCATCTGGTGGGTCAGCTCGACCTACAATCATATCCTGCTGATTCCCCCACTTATCATTTGGCTGGTCGCGGAACGAAGCGGCCTGATCGCGCCGCTGCGCCCGGACCCGTGGCGACCTGGTATCGCGCTGCTGGCTTGCGCTGCGATGGTCTGGTTGTCCGGGCAGGCCAGCGACATCGCGCTGCTCCGCCACCTCGGCGTCGTTTTGATGCTGCAGTCCGCCGTCGCCGCCGCGCTCGGCCCGCTGCTGGTCCGCGCGCTTTCTTTTCCAATGGCTTACGCGCTGTTTCTCGTGCCCTTTGGCGATGAAATCGTGCCGCTGTTTCAGCACCTGACGGCGCAACTGATGATGCCGTTGCTGACGCTTGCCGGCATCCCCGCCAGCCTCGACGGCCTCTATATCACCACGCCAAGCGGCATATTTGTGGTGGCAGAGGCCTGCTCGGGCGTGATGTTCCTCATCGCCATGGCGGCGTTCGCAATCCTGGCCGCACATCTGTGTTTCAAAAGCTGGCAGCGCCGCATCATATTTGTCGTCAGTGCGCTGCTGACCACCATCATTGCCAACGCCTTGCGCGCGTTCGGTACCATCGCCATCGCCGAGCAATACGGCCACCAATATGCGCGCGGCGTCGACCATCTCGTCTATGGCTGGGTTTTCTTTGCTGTCACGATCATCGCCGTGATGCTCGTGGCGCGCCGCTGGTTCGATCGCCCCGCGAACGACCCGGCGATAGATTTGACCCGTCTGACAGCAAATGGCTGACCATTTGTCCAAAAGCCGCTAGGCGCACGATCATGTGCGGGATTGCAGGCCTTTATCATCACGCCACTGCCAAGCCGGTCGATCCCGCGCGTGTCCGGGCAATGCTCGCGCCCATGGGTCACCGCGGCCCCGACGGCAGCGGCGTTTGGACCGGCCCCGGCGTCGGTTTTGGCCATTTGCGCCTTTCGGTCATCGACCTAGAGGGAAGCGCACAGCCGATGCACAGCGACGACGAAGCCGTCACCATCAGCTACAACGGCGAAATCTATAATTTCCGCGAATTGCGCCGCGAACTCGAAGGGCGCGGTTATCAATTCCGCACGACGGGCGACACCGAAGTCATCATCGCGGCGTGGCGGCAATGGGGCGAGGGGTGCCTCGCGCGGCTGAACGGCATGTTCGCCTTTGCGATCCATGATGCGCGTCGTGGTTGCCTGTTCCTCGCGCGCGACCGGCTGGGTGTGAAACCCCTGCATCTGGCTTGGCTCAGCGATGGTGCACTTGCCTTTGCCAGCGAGCTCAAGGGGCTGCTCGCGCACCCGCTGCTCCGCCGCGAAGCCCGGCTCAGCGCGGTCGAGGATTTCCTCGCGCTCGGCTATGTCCCCGACGACACCAGCATCGTCGCCGGCGTGCAAAAGCTTGCTGCGGGTCATTATCTCTTCATCGAACGCGGCAAGCCCGTGCCGCAGCCAGTCTGCTGGTGGCGCCCCGATTTCTCGCACCGAGTCAAGGCGAGCGAAGGCGAATGCGCCGAACAGCTCGTTCACCTGATGCGCACCGCCGTGCGCGACCGCATGCTCGCCGATGTGCCTTTGGGTGCCTTCCTGTCAGGCGGGGTCGATAGCAGCAGCGTCGTCGCGCTGATGGCCGAGGCGAGCAGCAAGGCGGTCAAAACCTGCACCATCGGCTTCAACGAAGCATCGCTCGACGAAACCGCATACGCCCGGCAAATCGCCGACCGTTTCGCCACCGAACATCGCCAGCGCATCGTCGCCGCCGATGATTTCAGTCTGATCGACCGCATCGCCGACCATTTCGACGAACCCTTTGCCGATGCGAGCGCGCTGCCGACTTTTCGCGTGTGCGAATTGGCGCGTGAACAGGTCACGGTTGCCTTGTCCGGCGACGGTGCCGACGAAGCCTTCGCAGGCTATCGCCGCCATGTTTTCCAGCATCAGGAAGAACGGCTGCGCGGTTTCATCCCCGCCGCGCTGCGCCGCTCGCTGTTGGGCCCGCTCGCCCGAGTGTGGCCGCAGCTGGACTGGGCCCCGCGCCCCCTGCGCGCTCGCGCCACGCTCGCCAGTCTCGCGCGCGATGGTTCTACAGCTTATGCCGAAGCCGTCGGGGTCACCGCGCCGTTGCAGCGCGCGCGCCTGTTCAACGACGCCGCGCGCACCGCGCTGGGCGAGCATCGCTGCGAGGCGCGCTATTGGGAGGCAATGGCCGACGCTCCCGCGCGCGAACCGCTCGACCGCGCCCAATATGCCGACCTTAAAATCTGGCTGCCCGGCGATATTTTGACCAAGACTGACCGGATGAGCATGGCCGTCAGCCTTGAGGCGCGCGAGCCGCTGCTCGACTATCGCCTCGTCGAATTTGCCGCGACCCTCCCCGCATCGATGCGGGTCAGCGGCGGGCAGGGCAAAGCGATTTTGAAGCGCGCGATGGAACCATATTTGCCACGCGACATTCTCTACCGTCCCAAAATGGGATTCGTCACGCCGATCTCGGCCTGGTTTCGCGGCCCGCTGGCGCAAACCGCTCGCGCGCTCGCCACGTCATCCACCCTCGCCCGCTCGGGCTGGTTCGATATGGTGGAAGTTGGCCGCATCGTCGCTGCGCACCAATCGGGCCGCCGCGATCACGGCCGCACTATCTGGCAATTGCTGATGCTGGAAAAGGCGTTGGTGAAGGTGTTTGGGCTCTAGAACGTCCTCCCCTTCAGGGGAGGACCAGCGAGACTTGCGACCCCGGACTTGATCCGGGGCGCTAGCCGCAGCAGGAGGGGTTTGTCGGCCTTGCGTTATGCCGTGCGACCCCTCCCGCTGCAACTAGGCAGCAAGCTGCCAAGTTTCGCTGGCCCTCCCCTGAAGGGGAGGGCGTAAAGCAGCTCGCCCACCCGATCTTAACCCCTCGCCGCTACGCTGCCGCCCATGATTTACCACCGCGCCATTCGCAGCAGCGAGCATGGTCCGCTCGGCGCGGGCGTTGTCGATCCGCTGGCGCTCAGCCCCGCATTTGCCGCGCAGTGGGACGCGCTCGCGCTCCATGCCAGCGAGCCCAATGCCTTTGCCGAACGCTGGTGCCTCGCCCCGGCGCTGCAATTGCTCGACCCGCATCGCCGCGCCAGACTTATCGCGGTCGAGGCGGCAGGTGAGCTGATCGGCCTGCTGCCGCTCACCACTGTCACCCGCTATGGCCCGGTCCCGCTGCGCCACAGTAGCAACTGGGCGCACCCCAATCATTTCCACGGCGCGCCTTTGGTCAGGGCAGGGCATGAACTGCCCTTCTGGCAAGCGCTGCTTGGCTGGTGCGACAGCGCGCCCGGCGGCGGAGCGCTGCTCCAGCTTCAGCGCCTGACCGAGAACGGCCCGCTGCACCGCGCACTCACCGACGCACTCGCTTTGCGCGGCCAGTCCAGTACCGCGCCGGTCCACCGCGAAACCCGCGCACTGCTGCAATCCGGCCTCACGCCAGCGGCCTATTGGGACGCCGCCGTCCGCCCCAAAAAGCGCAAGGAACTGCGCCGCCAAGCTGCGCGCCTGTCCGAAAGCGGCGCCCTCTTATTTCGCCACTGGCAACCCGGTGAGGTCACCGCCCCGTGGCTCGACGCTTTCCTTGCCCTTGAAGCGCAGGGGTGGAAGGGACAGGCAGGCAGCGCGCTCGCCAGCAACCCTGCGACACAGGCTTGGGCACGCACCATCATCCTCGCCGCCGCGCAGGCAGGCCGCCTCGACATGCGCATGCTGGCTCAGGATGGCGCGCCCATCGCCATGCTCATCAACTTCGTCTGCCCGCCCGGCGGCTTCGCGTTCAAAACCGCCTATGCCGAGGATTTGGCGCGCTTCTCGCCCGGTGTGCTTCTCCAACAGGCCAACCTTGGCCTGCTCGATCACCCCGACCTCGACTGGGTCGACAGTTGCGCCGCGCCCGGCCATCCGATGATCGACAGCATCTGGCGCGAACGCCGCACGCTGGTGTGGGTCAACGCCGCCGTGGGAGGCCGGTTCCAGCGCCTCCAATATGCCGCGCTCACCCGCGCCGAGGCGGCATGGCGCAAATTGCGTGCAAAAAGCGTCCGTGCTCCGGCGCAGGCCGGAGCATTGGCAGACGAGAGCTGTTCATTGACCCCAAAACTCCGGCCTGCGCCGGAGCACAGACTTGGGCTGGATATTAATCCATGACCAAACACACCCCCATCACCCGCGCGATCTTCGACGAGCACGCGCGCGCCGATTTCGCTGCCCTCTATCCCGAAACCCCCGGCCCGCTGCGCCACAATCTGGCAACCCACCCGCTGCTCACCCTCGACGCGCTCGCCACCCTTGGCGAAGCGCTTGGTCCGGCCAGCGTCGAATATAACCCCAGCCTGCTGCCCGTCGGCATCATGCCCGAAGACATCCCCAACAGCCCGCTGACCATCGCCGAGACCATCCGCACCATCGCGCAAAACCAAAGCTGGGCGGTGCTCAAAAATATCGAAGCCGTGCCCGCCTATCGCTCGCTGCTGCTCGACCTGCTCGGCGAACTCGCCGCCACGGTTGCACCGCGCACGGGGCCGATGCTCAGCCCGCAAGGCTTCATCTTCATATCCTCGCCGCGCTCGATCACGCCCTATCATTTCGACCCCGAACATAATCTGCTGCTGAACATCTGGGGCGACAAGGTGATGCACGTCTGGCCCGCCGGCGATGAACGCTTTGCCCCCGCCGCCGAACATGAACGCTACCATGTAGGAGGCCACCGCAACCTGCCATGGGACGATGGCTTTCAAGGCCAGCAGCTAAGCGTCCCCCTCGGCCCCGGCGACGCCGTCCATATGCCGGTCATGGCCCCCCACTATGTCGAAGTCGGCGCCGCCCCAGCGCTGTCGCTCAGTATCACCTGGCGCAGCGAATGGAGCTACCGCGAAGCCGAGGCACATGCCGCGAACCGGTGGCTGCGCCGGTGGGGGCTGAATATGGGTATGCCGCCAAGGTGGCCGGAACATGCAAGGGTGCGGTCAACGCTGTGGCGGGCGGTGCGGCGGTTCTCTTAGATCCTCCCCGGAACGGGGAGGTGGCGCGAAGCGACGGAGGGGCCGGGTGCGGCAGAGCGCAGAGTATCAACGTTGCGCCATCCCGACAATGCGCCCCCGCCACCCCATTGACACTGCGAAGTTTCAAAGACAGCTTGCTTCCTCAGCAAGTGACGCAACGATGCTAGATACGCATAAGCTTTTCAAGGGGTTGACAATGAAGATAGCGAAAAAAACGCATGACCGGCTAGTCACCTGGAACTGAAGTTCATTATATAATATATTGATGCCTTCTATGGTAGGA
>JACEST010000136.1 GCA_013911715.1 Sphingopyxis sp.
CAGGATGGCAGCGCAGCCAGACCCGTCAGCGGCGTGCCGCAGGTGGCGGCGGGCGGCCAGGGCGGGCTGGGCGATATCATCGCAATTGGCGGGGCCAACGGCGATGGCGACCAGATGGTCGCGCTTTCGTGGGCTGAAGAGGGCAGCGGCGGCTTCGGCGCCGTTGTCGCCACGGCGACCATCAATCCCGGACCGGGCGCCGCGCTGACCAACGTCAAGATCATCTGGCGCGCGACGCCCAAGGTCAGCGGGCGCGGTCATTTCGGCCACCGTCTCGCGCTCGCCCCCGACGGGCAGCATCTGTTCATCACCACCGGCGAGCGGCAGAAATTCGATCCGGCGCAGGACAGGACCGGCACCTTGGGCAAGGTCATCCGCATCAAACTCGACGGCAGTGCGCCTGCTGACAATCCGTTCGCGGACCAACCGGGCGTCGCGCCGCAAATCTGGTCGCTGGGCCATCGCAATCCGCTGGGTATCGTGTTCGACGACAAGGGTCATTTGTGGACCCACGAAATGGGCCCGCGTCATGGCGATGAACTCAACCGCGTCGAGCGCGCCGCCAACTATGGCTATCCGATTGTGTCGAACGGCGACCATTATGACGGGCGCGACATTCCCGACCACCCCACCCGACCCGAATTTCGCGCGCCCGACCTGTGGTGGAATCCGGCCATTTCTCCGGCGGGTCTGACCTTTCACAGCGGTGCAGGCTATTCCGGCTGGGGGCCGTCGCTGTTGATGGGCGGGCTGTCAGGACAATCACTTGTGCGCATCTCGCTCGACGGCACCAAGGCGAGCAAGGCCGAACGATGGGACATGGGCGCGCGGGTGCGCGAGGTCGAGGCGCATGCGGATGGCAGCATCTGGGTGCTGACCGATGGGGCCGATGGCAAATTGCTCAAGCTGACGCCGAAACAATAGGCCGCAATCTCTCAATACCCGTCTGTGCTGAGCTTGTCGAAGCACTGTTCTTTCTCTCTGCGGTGCAAAGAAAGGACGGTCTTTCGACAAGCTCAGGACAAGCGGGTTTGGGGGCAGGTGTGGCGCGTATCCCCCTCTAATTGTGACAATCTAATCGCTGAGCCGCCCGAAAGCATCGACGAACCGCAGCTTGCCCTAACTTGTTTGTGACAGTGAGGCGTCAGATATGTTGACGCATGAAGACCAATTTTGTCACAGATTCGCTGCCCGGTGCCGGGCCACGACAGGACGCGCGACCGCCGTCGTGGCTGTTACTGCTGGCGGAATTGCGCGCGGTGGCGGCATGGATTTTCTTTCGCTTCTTCACCCGGCCGTACGTGACGTCGCACATCGGGGGCGGGTTGCCGGTGATCACCCTGCCGGGTTTCATGGCGAGTGACCTTGCCATGCGCCAGTTGCGCTCCAGCCTGCGCGCGGCGGGCTTTCGCGCCTATGGCTGGGGATTGGGGCGCAACCGCGGTGTCACCGCCGATATGCTGGAACGGCTCGACGCGCGCGTTGACGAAATTATCGCGCGCGAAGGCCGCGTGCCCGCGCTTGTCGGGTGGAGCCTGGGCGGCATGTATGCGCGCGAATATGCCAAGCGCCACCCGCACAAGGTGGCGCGCGTTGTGACCATGGGTACGCCCTTTTCTGGATCACGCCGCGCCAACCATGCATGGCGGCTGTATCAGCTGGTCGCCGGCCATGATGTCGACAGCCCGCCGGTGGATTTGCATCCCGCGCCCAAGCCGCTGGTGCCGACCTTTGCACTGTGGTCGCCCCATGATGGCATTGTCGCGGCGTCCTGTGCGCGCGGATTGCCCCACGAAAGCGATCAGGCGATCGAGGTCAATTGCCGCCACATCAGTTTCTCCTTCGCCCCGGCGGCGGCGCGCGCGGTGGTTCAGGCGCTAGCCTGACTGGCTACCCAAAAACGGCCTAACCACTTCTGCTGTCACCCGCAGCGGCCTACCGCTCGCCTTATCCAGCAGCGCCCACACCGTCCGCGCCCGGACATGCACCCGCCCGTCCGCGCCGGTAAACTCCATGAAGCGGTCAAACTTTGCCCCCTGCGGCGCATCGGCGACCCAGGTGCGCGCGGTCACCGTCTCGCCCGGGCCGAGCGCGCGCAGATAGTCGATCTCGTGGCGCACGACGACCCAGACATAGGCCGCCTGATGTTCGGACGGCGCGACGGCCTGCCAATGTCCCGTCGCAACCGCCTGAATCCACTGGACCCAGACGGCGTTGTTGACATGGCCGAGTTCGTCGATGGTGTCGGGAGTGGCGGTGAAAGATTGGGTGAAGGAAGCGGTCATCGTAACTCTCCACCCCCTCCCCTTCAGGGGAGGGGCAGTGAGACTTAGCTCGGCGAAGCCGGGCCTTAGTCGAGCGGGGTGGGGACCAGCGGCCTTGCGCTATGCCGACAGTCCCCACCCCAACCCAGTGCGGGGTTGGATTTCCCCCGGAAATCCAAGAATGTGCTGGGAGCACATTCGACCCCGCACTCCTAAAGGGGAGGGGCTTTATTAAGCCAGCTCCACCGGGGTCACCTGATAGCCCGCGCTGCGCAGCGCGCCGATCAGTGTGTCGAGATGGTCGCGGTCGCGCGCTTCGCATTCGATGTCGGTGATCAGCCCCTTGGCGGGCAGCGTCGTGAAGACGCGCTGGTGATAAATCTCGATGATATTGACCTGATTGTCGGCGAACACGCGCATCACATTGAACAGCGCGCCGGGCCGGTCCTGTAGCCGCACGCGCAGTCGCGCCAGCCGTCCCGACCGCGCCAAATCGCGCAGCAACACATTGGCCAGCAAGCGCGTGTCGATATTGCCACCACACAGAACCAGGCCAACTTTACGCCCGGCAAATTGTTCGGGATGTGCGAGCAGCGCCGCCAGCCCCGCCGCACCCGCGCCCTCGACCACCGTCTTTTCAATTTGCAGCAACAGGCTGACCGCGCGTTCCAGATGGCGCTCACCGACCAGCAAAATATCATCGGCCAGCTTGGCCACCATGCGCCGGGTATATTGGCCGGGCTCGCGCACCGCGATGCCCTCGGCCAGCGTGTCGCCGTCGCTGATCATGTCGACATTGTGGATTGCGGCGTACATCGACGGGTAAAGCTCGGCCTGCACGCCGACGAGGCGCATCGCCGGATTGTTCCCGCGCGCCGCCGTGCCCATGCCGGTGAACAATCCGCCGCCGCCAATCGGGATCACCAGCGTGTCAAGTTCAGGCACATCGGCGAGCATTTCGAGCGCGACCGTCCCCTGCCCTGCGGCAATATGCGGATGGTCGAACGGATGGACGAAGGTCAGCCCGCGCTCGGCCTCCAGCAGCCTCGCATGGGCATAGGCATCGTCATATTTTTCGCCGTGGAGGACGATGGTCGCGCCGTGGCTTTGCGTCTGCTGGACCTTCACCGTTGGCGTCGTCTTGGGCATGACGATGGTGACGGGGACGCCAAGGCGCGCGCCATGATAGGCCAATCCCTGGGCATGATTGCCTGCCGACGCCGCGATCACCCCGCGCGCGCGACGTTCCTCGTCCATCTGGAGCAGCGCGTTCAATGCGCCGCGCTCCTTATAGGCGGCGGTGAACTGAAGATTTTCAAACTTCAGCCACACCTCGGCCCCGGTAATTTCCGACAAGGTCTTGCTGTGCAGCGTCGGCGTGCGCACCACGGCGGCGCCAATCCGCTGGCGCGCGGCGGCAACATCGGCGGCGGTCAGCATGGGCCAATCGGCGGCGGTGTCAGTGATCGTCAATCCATCATTCATCGAGCAACATAACCCCCCAAAGCCACTGCTGACCGTCATTGCGAGCGAAGCGAAGCAATCCAGGGGCGGCGTTATTCCGCTCTGGGTTGCTTCGCTTCGCTCGCAATGACGAAGGCTTTCCAAACGCTGGTTGGCCTAAATCACGCGCCCAGCCCTAGCCCATCTGGCGCGGCGCGCAAACTTGGTTATGCTTGGGGCGATGCAAGACCAACCTCTATCGATTGGCTTTATCGGCACCGGCGTGATGGGCGGGCCGATTGCCGGCCACCTCGCCCGTGCTGGCCACCGCCTCACTGTCTATAACCGCAGCCGCGCCAAGGCGGAGGCGTGGGCAGCGAAACATGGTGGCAGCGTCGCCGCGTCGCCGTCTGACGTCGCCGGAATAGCCGATGTCGTTATCAGCTGCGTCGGCAATGACGACGATCTCGCTCAAGTCACGCTCGGCCGCGACGGCGCGTTTCGCGCGATGCAAAAGGGCGCACTGTTCATCGATCACACCACCGTGTCGGCGCGGATCGCGCGGCAATTGTCGGTCGAGGCCGAAGGGCGCGGCATTCACAGCGTTGACGCCCCGGTCACCGGGGGCCAAGCCGGGGCTGAGGCCGGAACGCTGTCGATCATGTGCGGGGCGAGCAAGGCGGCGATGGCGCGCGCCGAACCCGTGATGCGTGCCTATTCCTCGCGTATCGTGCATATCGGCGGTCCGGGCACCGGTCAGACGACCAAAATGGCCAACCAGATCGCCTTTTCCGGCATCATCCAAAGCCTTTCCGAAGCGATGCGCTTTGTCCAGGCGGCGCATCTCGACACCGACAAAGTGTTCGAGGCGATTTCGGGCGGCGCGGCATCGAGCTGGCAAATGACCAATCGCTGGGACACGATGGTCAAGGGCGAATTTGACTTCGGCTTTGCGGTGGACTGGATGCGCAAGGACCTGGGCCTCGCAATCGACGAGGCGCGCGCCATTGGGGCTACCCTGCCCATCGCGGCGCTGATCGACCAATTTTACGCCGACATCCAGCGCATGGGCCATGGCCGCAAGGATACCAGTGTATTGGTGGAAAGGCTGCCGAAGCCGTGAAGATTGAGCGTGCAATCTGTGCCGCACTTAAGCCCCTCCCCTTCAGGAGTTTCGGGTTAAATGGCCCCCGTCCATTCAAGTCCGGTCCGGGGGACCGGACGACCCGAAACTGGGTTGGGGTGGGGACTGTCGGCCTTGTGCAAGGCTTCGAGACCCCTCCCGCTGCAACTAGGCAGCAAGCTGCCAAGTTTCGCTGCCCTCCCCTGAAGGCGAGGGCGTGGTTGTTGCCGATAATGGCCCTTTTCCTCACCACCCCCGCGCACGCCGACACGCTGGTCGACAACATCAATGGCATCACCTTGGACGCTTCTGGCAAGGTGGTGCGCTTCACCGGAATCGTCATCACCCCCGACGGCAAGGTCAAACAGCTGCTCGACCGCAAGGACAAGCGGCCCGATGCGGTCGATTACAAGCAAGACGCGCGCGGGGCGACGATGTTGCCCGGCTTCATCGACGCACATGGCCATGTGATGGATCTGGGGTTCCAGCGCCTGCTGCTTGACCTTTCGGACACCCATTCGCTGGCTGAGGCACAGGCGAAGATCCGCGAATTTGCTGCCGCCAACCCCGAACTGCCGTGGGTCCTTGGCTTTGGCTGGAATCAGGAAAAATGGGCGCTGGGCCGATTTCCGACCGCCGCCGACCTCGATGCCGCCGTCGCCGACCGCCCGGTGTGGCTGCAGCGCGTCGATGGCCATGCCGGATGGGCGAACAGCCGCGCGCTGGCAC
>JACEST010000137.1 GCA_013911715.1 Sphingopyxis sp.
CTCCCAACCCTCCCCACAAGGGGGAGGGCCATTATGGCCCAACCCCCGCCCGATATCCCGGCACCACCCGCTTGCGGCTCGCCAGTTCATAGCGGTGCCCCACCGCCAGCACCTCGGCGTCGCTCCATTTTTCGCCAATGAAGCTGATGCCGACGGGCAGGCCGTGGATGGCCCCCATCGGCACGGTCAGGTGCGGATAGCCTGCAACAGCCGGCAGCTGGCTGGCGGATGGCCCTGAAAAAGCGTCGCCATTGACCAGATCCATCGTCCACGACGGGCCATTGCTGACGCCGATCAGGACATCGACATTGTGCGTTTTCAGCAGCTTGTCGATACCCTCCGGCCCCGCCAGCCGCGCCGCCGTGGCCTTGGCCTTCAAATAGGCCTCGCTATTGAGATCGCCCTTGGATTCAGCGAGTTCAAAAGTTTCCTGCCCGAACCATTTCAGTTCGGCCGGATTGGCCTCGTTGAACGCGATCAGATCGGCGAGCGTCTTGGGCAGACCCGCGCCCGGCAGGCTGCCCAGATAGGTCGCCATGTCGGCCTTCAGCTCGGTCAGCAATATCTCGAACTCGGCGTCGCCCAGCTCGCCCAGCCCGCTGCGCGTGTCGGCAATCCGCACAATCACCGCGCCCTCGGCCTCAAGCGTCGCCAGCGCAGCTTCCAGCAACGCGCGAATGTCCGCGCGCCCGCCGATGCGGTCCATCATCACGCCCAGCCGCCGTCCTTTCAGCGCGTCGGCGCGAAGCGCGCGGACATAATCCTGCTGCACCTCGCGCGCCATCGCGGTGGCCTTGTCGGCGGGGTCGGTGCCGGCAATCGCCGTCAGCACCGCGGCGGCATCGGCAACGGTCAGCGTCATCGGCCCTGCCGTGTCCTGCGTCGAACTGATCGGCACGATATGGGTGCGGCTGACCAGGCCCACGGTGGGCTTGAACCCGACGATCCCATTGGTCCCGGCAGGGCAGATGATCGATCCGTCGGTCTCGGTGCCAATCGCCAGCGGCGCCAGGCTCGCCGCGACGGCCGCGCCGCTGCCCGACGATGAACCGCACGCGCTGCGGCTGAGGTCATGCGGATTGCGCGTGAGGCCGCCCACTGCACTCCACCCGCTGGTGGAATCGCCCGACCGGATATTGGCCCATTCGGACAGGTTGGTCTTGCCCAGGATCACGGCTCCGGCATCGCGCAATCGCTTGACCAGAAAGGCATCGCGCCCGGTGACATTGTCCTTCAGCGCGAGCGATCCAGCGGTTGTCGGTAGCGGCCCCGCCACCTCGATATTGTCCTTGATCAGCACCGGAATTCCGTGCAGCGGCCCGCGCACTTTGCCTGCCGCGCGCTCGGCATCAAGGCTGCGCGCCTGCTCCAGCGCATCGGGGAATACCGCGATGACCGCGTTCAGGGTCGGCCCGCTGTCATCGATGGAGCGGATGCGGTCGAGATAGGCCTGCGTAATCGCCGCGCTGGTCAGCCAGCCCTCGCTCATCGCCGCCTGCAACGCGGCACCATCCATATTCTCCACCTCCGGTCCCACTGGCGAGCGCGCTTGCGCAGCAAAGGGCGTGAGCATCAGAGCGGCGAGCAAAATCGAAAAGAATCTGTTCATCGCGCCACGCTGGCATCGTCGTGCGATGTAGGAAAGCGAAAATTTTCCTACAACGGCAAATTGACAGCTGAACCACCGCCCTGCACCTTGCCGGGCGGGAGAGAAGAATATGGCAACGCAGGCAGCAAGCGGCGGGCTCGCCCCGGCGCAGGTGCGCACGATGATGTGGGTGCTGCTGCTCGTCTATATCTTGAACTTCCTCGACCGCCAGATCCTCAACATCCTTGCCGAACCGATCAAGGCCGAACTGAAGCTCAGCGACACCCAGCTTGGCCTGCTCGCCGGCCCCGCCTTTGCGGTCTTTTATGCTGTGCTCGGCATCCCCATCGCGCGCTATTCGGACCGTGGCAGCACCAACCGGGTGTCGCTGATTTCGGTGTCGCTGGCCATCTGGTCGGGGATGACGGTGCTGTGCGGTTTTGCCAATAATTTCGTGCAAATGGCGCTCGCGCGTATCGGCGTCGGGGTGGGCGAGGCAGGCTGCACCCCCGCTGCGCACAGTCTGATCACCGATGCGGTGGCCCCTGCCAAGCGCGCCTCGGCGATTGCCTTTTACGGCATGGGAGTGCCGATTGGCACGCTGCTGGGGCTGGTCATCGGCGGCGTCGTCAACGACATCTGGGGCTGGCGGGTGGCGCTGATGCTGGTCGGAGCGCCGGGTCTGATGCTGGCGCTGCTGCTCCCGTTGCTGCTGCGCGAGCCCCGTCGCTTCGGGCTGGTGCGCGGTGAAGCAGCCCCCATTGGTCTGCCGCCAGTGCCGGTGCGCGAAGCCGTGACTGAAATCTTCAAATCGCGCGCCTATGTGCTGCTGCTGGTGGCAGCCTCGTTCGCGGCATTCCTCTCCTACGGCAAGGGCCTCTGGACCCTGTCGCTGTTCATCCGCAGCCACGGCATGTCCACAACCGAAGTCGGGCTGATCGGCGCGGCGTCACTGGGTCTCGCGGGCGTGTTCGGCACCTGGCTCGGCGGCTGGGCGGCGGACCGCTTTGGTCAGATCAACCGGCGGCACATATTGACGCTGCCCGCCATCGGTATGGCGGTCGCCGCACCGATCCAGTTCCTTGGCTATGGCGCGCCGATCTGGTGGGTGGCGGGGTTGCTCATTCTGGTTCCGACCATCCTCAACGCGGCCTATTACGGCCCCGCCTACGCCTGTGTGCAGGGGTTGGTGCGCAAGGAACTGCGCGCGGTCGCTGCATCGATCATGCTGTTCGGTCAAAATCTTATTGGCCTCGGCCTCGGCCCGTTCATCTTTGGCGCGCTGTCTGACCTGTTCACCCCGATGGCGGGCAGTGAAAGCGTGCGGTGGGTGCTGTTTGGCGCGGCCTGGCTGGGATTCATCCCTGCCTATTTCTTCTGGCGCGCCAGTCTGCGGCTATCGGCGGAACTCAAATCCGATTAGGCCACCACTCGCCCGATCAACGTCCCCTTGGTCCCGCGCCCGTCATAGCTGAATTCAATGTTGGGCCAGTGCCGCTTCCACCGCCGCGCCACCACCCGCTCGCCGGGCCGCGCGGCATCGTCCAGCAGCACAATTGCGCCCGGGTTCAGCCGCGCGAACAGGCTTTCGGCGCTGCCGCGCACGAACGGATGGATCGCCCAGGGCGGCCCGTCGATGACGAGCAGGTCGATGGCGGGCGGCACATCGCGCAAATTATACCAATGCCCGCCCCAGCCCGGCGCAGGCCGCCCCAGCGGCGCAAAACGCACCTCGGCATGAATGCCATGGCTGGCAATCCAGTCGCCCGTCGCGGCAACAAATTGGCCATGCTGGTCATAGCTGGTCAGCCGCCCGCCGCCGTTCAGGTCCAATGCGCGCGCAATCACCAGGCTCGACGCGCCGCAGCCGAGTTCGACGACTGTCGCGGGCTGCCGCTCTTCGATGAAATCGACAATATGGTGCAAAAAGCGCGTGTCGGCCTTCCAGCTGCCCAAATTGGGCAGCGCGTCGGCGGGCAGCGCGATCCGTTCGAGCAACACGCGCTTGTCGGTCACCCGCCCCCCCGACAGGCTGCGCAGCAGCCACGGCCATTGGATCGCACCGAACAGGCCCACCATCGCCCGGTCGCGCAGCGACATGCGGACCGACAGATCATTGGCGATCCACTTGCTGGTGCGCTCGCGCGTGGTCATGCCATCATCCTCATTCGAACGGGTCGCGGATCAATATCGTGTCTTCACGTTCGGGGCTTGTGGAAATCAAAGCAATCGGCGTTTCGATCAATTCCTGCACCCGCTGGATATATTTGATCGCCTGCGCGGGCAGGTCGGCATAGCTGCGCGCGCCTGCGGTCGTTTCCTGCCAGCCTGCCATTTCCTCGTAAATCGGCTCAACGGCGGCTTGGTCGGCGGCGTGGGCAGGGAAGTAATCGAGCACCTTGCCGCGCAGCCGGTATCCGGTGCAGATGCGGATCGTCTCGAACCCGTCGAGCACGTCGAGCTTGGTCAGCGCAATGCCGGTCACGCCCGCGACCGCGCACGCCTGGCGCACCAGCACGGCGTCGAACCAGCCGCAGCGGCGCTTGCGCCCCGTCACCGTCCCAAATTCATGCCCGCGCTGGCCCAGCCGCTCGCCGGTGTCGTCTGCAAGCTCGGTTGGGAAGGGCCCGCTGCCGACGCGCGTCGTATAGGCTTTGGCGATGCCCAGCACGAATCCGACCGCGCCGGGGCCAAGGCCCGATCCGCTCGCCGCCGTCCCGCTGACCGTGTTGGAACTGGTTACAAATGGGTAAGTGCCATGGTCGATGTCGAGCAGCACCCCCTGCGCGCCCTCAAACAAAATCCGCGCGCCCGCCTTGCGCACCTTTTTCAGCCGCTTCCACACCGGCTGCGCGAATTGCAGCACGAAATCGGCAATCTCGGTGAGCTCGGCGACCAGCGCCGCCCGGTTGATCGGCGGCTGGCCAAACCCGGCGCGCAGTGCATCGTGATGCGCGGTCAGCCGGTCCAGCTGCGGATCAAGCTGGTCAAGGTGCGCCAGATCGCACACGCGCAGTGCGCGTCGCCCGACCTTATCCTCATAGGCAGGGCCAATGCCGCGCCCGGTCGTGCCGATCTTGCCTGCGCCCGCCGCCGTTTCGCGCAATCCATCCAAATCGCGGTGAATGGGCAGGATCAGCGCGCAATTGTCGGCGATGGCGAAATTGTCGGGGTTTATCTCGACGCCCTGGCCGCGCAGCTTGGCGACTTCATCGCGCAAATGCCATGGGTCCAGCACCACCCCATTGCCGATGATCGACAGCGTGCCGGTGACGATACCCGAAGGCAGCAGCGACAATTTATACACTTGCTCACCAACCACCAGCGTATGCCCGGCATTGTGCCCGCCCTGGAAACGGACGACGGCGTCGGCGCGGCTGGCCAGCCAGTCGACAATCTTGCCCTTGCCCTCGTCACCCCATTGCGCGCCGATTACCGCTACATTCGCCATAGTTTTTCCAAAATGCCCGAAATCCGCAAAGGGTTTTGCGATCACCGTGCGTTATTGACGTGGACGCGCGGCGTCCACCCCGAAATGACCGCAATAGAGGAGTGGGATATGCGGATGATTGTGATGGCGGCTGCGATGTTGCTGGTCGGATATGGCGATGTCGCCGCGCAAGCACGCAGCGCGCTGTCCGCCGAATGCCGCCGCGAGATTGTCGAGCTGTGTGGGCGGACGCGCGACCGCGACGTCATCCGCAGTTGCTTGCGCGAAAAGGCGGCGCAATTGTCCGCCGGCTGTCGTGCCGCCTTGATCGAGCGGATACGCGAGCGTGGCGGTGAAGGCGCACAGCCATCGGCATCGGCTGGCGCGCGTGAGCTAAGCTATGGCACCGATCCGCTGCAACGGCTGGACTATTGGTCGGCGCCTGCGACCGCGACAAAGGCACCGCTCGTCGTTTTCATCCACGGTGGCGGCTGGGCCATTGGCGACAAGAGC
>JACEST010000138.1 GCA_013911715.1 Sphingopyxis sp.
GTCGTCGGCGGCGCTGCCCAGCCCCGCATCGATCATCGGATCGGGATAAAGCGAAAAGCCGACTGCGGGCTCGCCGCTGCCGTCGATGCGATAGGTGCCGCCGCGCCCGATCGAATCGCCTTGGCCCGGGACGAACAGTGAAAATCCGAACCAGCTTTGATAGGCAAAGCCATGGCGTTCGGTGGGATCGAGCATCAGCCGCGCGCGCCCGTTCACCTGCGCCGCGATCGTCTCCAGCGCCGCGATTTGGTCGGTCAGCGCTCCGCCCGCGTCAAAGTCCCGCAGCGCCGCCAAAGCGGACGCGAAGTTGCCCGTTGCAGCAAGCAGGGGCAGCCATTCGCTCGCCCCCAACTGCGCGAGTGCGCCGGCATCCTTGCCATCAAGCGCCGCCGCGATGGCCGCCAGCCGGTCGTCATCGACATCCGGTCCGGCGAGCCGGGCAAGCGCGTCGGGCAGGGTGAAGTCGATAGTCACCGGGCCAATCCCGGCGGCATCGAGCGCGTCGATGGCAATCGCCACGATTTCCGCCGCCGCTGCCACTCCGTCGCTGCCGATCAGCTCGGCGCCGACTTGCAACATCTCGCGCGCGGGGCGCAGTTGGCTGGCGCGCAGTTTGACGATTTGCCCGGCATAACACAGCCGCAGCGGTCGCGGCGCACCCGCCATCAACGTCGCAGCAATTCGCCCGACCTGGCGCGTGATGTCGGGCCGGAACGCCAATGTGCGCTGCGACACCGGATCGGTAAAGCGCAGCAAGTCGCGCCCGCTGGCATCCCCGTCACCGCCAAGCGTCTCGCGATATTCGGCGAGCGGCGGCGATACGCGCGCATAGCCATGACTGCGCAGCACATCGATCAGCGCACGTGTCACCCGCGACGCCGCCTCGGCCTGCGGCGGCAGACGGTCACGCAGACCTTCGGGGAGGAGCGAAGGGGGGGTGGTCATTGTTGGACTTTAGCGATTGAAAGGGTGGCTGATAAGCCCACGACTGACAGAAATAACCCCGTTCGCCCTGAGGAGCCATTTCGTCCCTGAGCTTGTCGAAGGGCGACATGGCGTCTCGAAGGGCTTCCACGCGGTGCTTCGAGACGCGTCTTCGGCAAGCTCAGGCCCTCCTCAGCACGAACGGAGCTTGTCAAAACCGCAGCCCCTTCACCGTCTTCACCCCCGGCACATTGCACAATTCCCACATCAAGGGCTCGGGCAGCGGCGTATCGACGCTCAGCAATAGCACCGCTTCGCCTCCGGCATTGCGGCGGCCAAGGTGAAAGGTGCCGATGTTGATCTCCGCTTCACCCAGCCGCGTGCCGAGCCGTCCGATGAATCCCGGCGCGTCCTCGTTGACGATATAGAGCATATGCCCGTCGAGGTCGGCCTCGACCTTGATCCCGAACAGCTCGACCAGGCGCGGCGCGCCGTTCGAAAACAGCGTACCCGCGACCGAGCGATCGCCCTGCGAGGTGGCGACCGTGACGCGCACCAGCGTCTGATAATCGCCGCGCACATCATGACGCACTTCGCGCACATCAAGACCGCGGTCGCGCGCCATGTGCGGCGCATTGACCATGTTCACCGCGTCCGAATATTGCCGCATCAGCCCTGCGAGTACGGCGGCGGTAATCGGCTTGATGTTCAGTTCGGCTGCCGCGCCCTCGACCTCGATAGCGATCTTGGTCAGATTGTCGTGCGCCAGCTGGCCCACCAGGCTGCCCAGCTGTTCGGCGAGCGTCATATAGGGTTTCAGCTTCGGCGCTTCCTCCGCCGACAGGCTGGGGACGTTGAGCGCGTTGGTGATCCCGCCGGTGAGCAGATAGTCCGAAATCTGCTCCGCGACCTGGATGGCGACATTGACCTGCGCTTCGTCGGTCGACGCGCCCAGATGCGGCGTGCAGATGAAGTTGGCGGTGCCGAACAGCGCATGTTCGGCCGCAGGGGGTTCGGTCGCAAACACATCGAGCGCCGCGCCCGCGACATGGCCGCTGTCGAGCGCCGCCTTCAGCGCATCTTCATCGACCAGCCCGCCGCGCGCGCAATTGATGATGCGCACGCCTTTCTTGCACTTGGCGATATTCACCGCCGACAACACACCCCGCGTCTGCTCGGTCAGCGGCGTGTGCAGCGAGATGAAATCGGCGCGGGCGAGCAGCGCATCCAGATCCACCTTTTCGACGCCCAGTTCGACCGCGCGTTCGGGGGTCAGGAAGGGGTCATAGGCGATCACCTTCATGCGCAGCCCCAGCGCGCGCTCGGCGACGATGCTGCCGATATTGCCGCACCCGATCAGCCCCAGCACCTTCGACGTCAGCTCAACGCCCATGAAATCATTCTTGGGCCATTTCCCCGCCTGCGTCAGCGCATTGGCCTCAGGGATTTGGCGCGCCAACGCAAACATCATTGCGATGGCATGTTCGGCGGTGGTGATGCTGTTGCCGAACGGCGTGTTCATCACAATGACGCCCTTCTTCGACGCCTCAGCTATGTCGACATTGTCGACCCCGATCCCGGCGCGGCCAACGACCTTCAAATTGGTCGCGGCGGCCAGCACCTCTGCGGTGACCTTGGTTGCCGAACGGATAGCAAGGCCATCATAATCGCCGATCATGGCGATCAGCTCGTCCTTGGTCTTGCCGGTGATTTCGTCGACCGTGATGCCGCGCTCGCGGAAAATCTGCGCCGCCTTGGGATCCATCTTGTCGGAGATGAGAATTTTTGGCATTGGTATATCCTTAGTTTAAGGTCATTCCCGCGAAAGCGGGAACCCAGGGGCGGCCATCGCTGTCACTCGCCCTGGGTCCCCGCTTTCGCGGGGATGACAGTGAGTTAGTTGGAAAGTTCGCTGCGCGCCCAATCGAGCCATGGCCCCAGCGCGGCAATGTCGGCGGTATCGACAGTCGCGCCGCACCAGATGCGCAGGCCCGGCGGCGCATCGCGATAGCCGGCAATGTCATAGGCGGCACCCTCGGCATCGAGCAGCGCGGCGAAGCGCTTGATATAATCCTCGTCCGCCCCTGCGACCGTCAGGCACACCGACGTGCGCGAGCGCGTCGCAGGGTCCGCCGCCAGATGCCCCAGCCAGTCGCGCTCACCTACAATCGCATCCAGCGCCGCCGCATTGGCATCGCTGCGCGCCATCAGCGCATCAAGCCCGCCGAGCCCCTGCGCCCATTCAAGCGCAAAAATGACATCTTCGACCGCCAGCATCGACGGCGTGTTGATCGTCTCGCCCTTAAACACACCCTCGGCCAGCTTGCCCTTCGCCATCAGGCGGAAAATCTTGGGCAGCGGCCATGCGGGGGTGTGTGTTTCCAGCCGCTCAGCCGCGCGCGGGCCCAATATGATGACACCGTGTCCGCCCTCGCCGCCCAGCACCTTCTGCCAGCTGAAGGTGGTGACATCCAATTTGTCCCACGGCATCGGGTAAGCGAACACCGCGCTGGTCGCGTCGTTGAACGACAGGCCGGCGCGGTCATCGGCGATCCAGTCGCCGTTCGGCACGCGCACGCCGCTGGTGGTGCCGTTCCAGGTGAACAGCACATCGTGCGACCAATCGACCGCGTCCAGATCGGGCAGCGCGCCATAATCGGCGCGGATGATAGTCGGGTCGAGCTTCAGCTGCTTGGCGGCATCGGTGACCCAGCCCTCGCCAAAGCTTTCCCATGCCAATGTGGTCACGGGCCGCGCGCCCAGCATCGTCCACATTGCCATTTCATAGGCGCCGGTGTCGGACGCAGGGACAATGCCGATGCGGTGGGTGTCAGGAACCTGCAACACGTCGCGCATCAGATCGATGGCGCGGCCCAGGCGCGACTTGCCAATCTTGGCGCGGTGCGACCGGCCGAGCGATTGGGTAGCTAGCTTGTCAGGGGACCAGCCCGGCGGCTTGGCGCAGGGACCGGAGGAAAAAAACGGGCGCGCAGGGCGCACCTGCGGCTTCGGCATATTCGACACTATAATCTCTCCTTGCAGAGAGCTCGCGCGGCGTTGGGACCGCGTGGCCCGTCGCCGCGTCTAGGGGCGGTGCTGGTTTTGTCAATGGAATTGCGGTCGGTGCCGCCGCCCGGCGGCTTGCATGCAGCGGCGCGTCAGGCGCGAGGGGGGGCAAATTCATTGCCACAGGGCGGCTGGGCCGTCTCTGTATCAAAATAACACATATTTCTCGCGTGGATGATTCGACTCAGCCCGTCAGACACGGTAAATAAGGCGTTACCAAAGGGTCGCAACATCCGGTTGCAGAGTCGCAAACGACCGCTCCATGTTGCAAAGGGCAGAAAATGTTGAACAATTTTATCAAATCCGCCGCCGTCGGCGCACTGCTTTTTGCGGTTCCCTCGGCACATGCTGCGGTGACGGTGGTCGTTGGCCCCGGCGCGAACCAATCAAGCGCGACTTTCGTGCCAGCGATGGCGGGTTCGAACACGGCCTTGTTTAACTTCAATGGCTTCGGTTCGAACGGGTCGATCTCTGGCTTGGCAGCGCAACTGTCGCTTACCTTGACCGGCGTGGTTGGGAACAGCTATCAGTTCAGCTACTCGCTCGCCAATACGTCGGGTGGTCCGATCGACGCATCGCGCCTGACGATCTTCGGGTTCAACGCCAATCCGAATTTCAGCAGCGTGTCGGGCTTGTCCGGGCCGTTCAATGTGGTTGCACTCAATGGGCAGCAGCCCAATGGTCTGACCAATTTGGAAGTTTGCTTTAAAGATTCGGGCAACACGAACAATTGCACCGGGGCGAGTCAGGGCGTGGATCAAGGCAGCAGCGTCAATGGCACATTCAATTTGAACTTTGCTTCGGAGCAACAACAGCTGGTTTTGTCGGATTTCAGCGTGCGCTATCAGGGCATTGAGTCGACAACGCTTGGTATCAGGGATGGTTCGGCCAACGGCACCCCCTTCGGCCTAGTTCCCGAACCCGCCACTTGGGCGATGATGATCCTCGGCTTTGGTCTGATCGGCGGCGCGCTGCGCAGCCGCAAGGTTCAGGCGGCGCGCGTCACCTACGCCTGATTGGCCACGAACAACAAAAGGGCGGAGGAAGCACTATGCTTTCCCCGCCCTTTTTTGTGCTCACCGTCACCCTGAACTTGTTTCAGGATCCATGGCGCAAATTCGCGTCATCGCTCCATGGATGCTGAAACAAGTTCAGCATGACGATTGAGGCTCAATACCCATCCTTTCGGAACAGCACCTTGCCGCGCTGCGCCACATATAATTTCTCGAAAGTCACCGGGTGGAAATAGGCCTCGACCTTTTCCCCCGTCGGCAGCGTGCCATAAACCTCGTAGCAGCCGCCATCGACCTTGGCCTTGCGCACCAGCCAGCCGTCCTTGACCAGCGCGGCTTTCAGCGCGTCCATGCTTTTCCAGCCCGATTGCGGTCCGGCCGCACATTTGACCTTGCCGGTCGCGGCGGCGGGGACGGCGCTGATGGCGGCGATACCAGTCGCCAGCGCTACTGCGAGCGAAAGAGAGAGGCTTTTCATGCGTTAAGCTCCTGCTTGAGATAGGGG
>JACEST010000139.1 GCA_013911715.1 Sphingopyxis sp.
ACTGAGTCACGCGGACGAGATCGCCACTGGCGTCCTTGATCGCGACGACATAGGGAATATCAGCGAGCGCCGCCATCGTGTCGGGCAAGATGTCAGTCACCGTGCGGCCGGGCACATTATAAACCACCATCGGCAAGTCGCTGGCATCGGCGAGCGCATGATAATGGGCAATTATGCCCGCCTGACTGGGCCGATTGTAATAGGGCGCGACGATCAGCGCGGCGTCCGCACCCGCCGCTTGGGCAAATTTCATGTGACGCACCGCAGTCGCCGTGTCATTCGAACCGCAGCCGGCAATCACCGGCACGCGCCCGTTGGCGGCGGCAAGGCAGGCGTCGATCACTGCATAATGTTCGTCAAACCCCAAAGTCGCGCTTTCGCCGGTCGTGCCGCACGGCACCAGCGCGCTCGACCCTTCGGCGATTTGCCAGTCGACGAGCCGCGCGAAAGCACCAGCGTCGAACGCGCCGCTGCGAAATGGCGTCACCAGAGCGGGAATGGACCCCGAAAACATCGTCTTGTCCCTTTACAAGCGGCGGGCCGGACTCCACAAACCGGCCAGAGCAGCGCGTCATAGGCGCGCCATTCACCAATGGGCAAGGCGTAAGCGGTTATGCAGGCGATTATGAAGACGGCGGCAAACCTTTCGCGGTTGGCGCTCGTCACGGCGCTGCTGTTGTCGAGCGGTGCATCGGCGAGTGAGCTGACCCCCGAACAGCGGGCGTGGTACCGCGCTCAAATCGGGCTGGAACAAGGTGTCGTGCCCGCGCCGCAGCGCAACAGCGTCGCCGAAGCCGTGCTCGAATGGCGCGCGCTCAATAATGATCCCGGCGCATCGTTCGACCGGCTCGCGCGTTTCCTTGCCAGCAATTCTGGCTGGCCGGGTGCCGACCAGATGCGCGCGCGCGCCGAAAAGGCGCTGGCGATCGACAGTTTCAACCCCGACGCGGCGCTCGCCTATTTCGCCAGCAACCCGCCACGCAGCGCGAGCGGATATTTGCGCCATGCGCTGGCACTGAACGCCAGCGGCCAGCGCGACGCTGCGCGCGCCGCTGTTCGGCAGGCGTGGACCGGCGGCGTGCTCGACGAGATGGAAGAGGCACGGGTCACAGCACTGTTCCCCGGCGTCCTTACCAGCGCCGACCATGATGCCCGGATGGACCGGCTGTTGTGGAGCGGTGCCACGCGCGCCGCCGCGCGCCAGCTGACGCTGACCTCGCCCGAGCGGCGCGCCTATTTCGCGGCGCGGTTGGCGATGCGCAGCAAGGCCGTCGATGCCGCCTTGCAGGCCAGCGCGGTCGAGGCGAGCGATCCGGCGCTCACCCGCCGCGATGCGGGCTATATCACCGACAAGGCAACCTGGCTGCGCGCATCAGGCCGCGCCGGTGAAGCGCGCGCGCTGCTCGCCGCGCCGCGCGAACTCAATGCACCGCCGCTAGACGCTGAGGAATGGGTCGAAACGCTGCTCACCAATGCCCGCGGTGCCGCCAGCGCGGGCGATCACCAAACCGCCTTTGCCATCGGTCGCCAGATTTCGGACAGTTTCCCCGCCGGCACGGTGATCCGCGAACTGCCGCTGGGCGTCCGCGACGATTACACCAGTCTCGCTTGGCTCGCCGCGCACACCGCTAGCCGCCAGCTCGGGCGCCCGCGCGATGCCGTGCCACTGTACCGCGCCTATGCCGATGCGGCGCGGTCTGCGCAGACCCGCACCAAGGGCTTTTACTGGGCAGGCCGCGCCGCGCACGCGGCGGGCGATGCGGCCGAAGCGCAGCGGCAGCTCGCCGACGCGGCGCAGCATTATGACCAATTTTACGGCCAGCTTGCGCGCGAACGGCTGGGTCTGTCGCTCCAGCGCCCCGCCGCCGCCGCGCCCATCAGCGTCAGCGAGGCCGAGCGCATCGCGTTCATGGACGACCGGCTCGTCCGCGCCGCGCGCGTGCTCGGCGAGATGGGGGCGTGGCGCGACCAATCACTTTTCCTGCGCGCTATCAGCCAGCGTGCCACGACCCCCGCCGACCATGCGCTGGCGGGTGAATTGGCGAGCCAGATCGGGCGCATCGACCTTGGCGTCATGATCGGCCGCAGCGCACAGGCCAATGGCATCGATGCCGTCGCGGTCGCGGGCTTTCCGACAATTCAGGTGCCCGAAGGACATCAAAATAACTGGACCTTCATCCACGCCATTACGCGGCAAGAGAGCCAATTTGATAAGCAGGCAATCAGCCACGCAGGGGCACGCGGGCTGATGCAGTTGATACCAGGCACTGCGCGCGAAGTTTCCGGCAAGCTGGGGCTGGCCTATGATATGGCCGGGCTGACGACCAACACCAATTACAACATGCAACTCGGCTCGACCTATTTTCAGCAGATGCTGAGCTATTATCGCGGCAGCTACCCGCTCGCTGTCGCGGCCTATAATGCCGGGCCGGGCAATGTGAACAAATGGCTCCGCGCCAACGGCGATCCGCGCGACGGCAGCATCGACATTATCGAATGGGTCGAGACCATTCCGGTTTTCGAAACACGCAACTATGTCCAGCGCGTGCTGGAAAATGCGGTGGTATACGACATGCTGCACCCGCAGCCGGGGCGGACTTTGCCCGCAGCGCCGCTGTCCTTCTATCTCGGCAAAGGCACGCCGGGGTAAAGGTAAATCCCGCTTTCCCGTCACTCTGAACTTGTTTCAGGGTCCATGGGACAAGGGCGCGGTAATTGCGTCATGGATGCTGAAACAAGTTCAGCATGACGAAGCTTTGTGGCACGAGTCACAACGCATGCCCCCCGACCGCACCGACCCCATCACCCCGGCAGGTTACGCAGCGCTGCGCGCCGAATATGATGCGCTGCTCGGCACCGACCGCCCCAAATTGGTCGAAGTCATCCACTGGGCCGCCGGCAACGGCGATCGCAGCGAAAATGGCGATTACATCTATGGCCGCAAGCGGCTGCGCGAAATCGACCGGCGGCTGTCGTTCCTCGCGCGGCGGATGAAGGCGTCGCGCGTGGTCGATCCCGCGCAACAGCCTGACCGCAGCCGCGTCTGGTTCGGCGCGACGGTTGAGGTCGCCGACGACGATGACACGCGGCGGACAGTGACGCTGGTCGGCAACGACGAGGCAGACGCCGGTGCAGGCCGCATCGGCTGGACCAGCCCGTTGGCAAAGGCACTGCGGGGGGCGGCGATTGGCGATGTCCGCAGCGCGCAATTGCCGGGCGGGGTGAAGGCGTGGGAGGTAGTGGCGATCACTTATCCGGCATGAACCGCTGTGCTCCGGCGCAGGCCGGAGCCGTGGCCGGGAAGCGCGGCGCTCGACGGCCAAAGCTCCGGCCTCCGCCGGAGCACAGCGGTTTGGCTTCAATTAAAGGGTCAGGGGATCTGTAAGCCGGGTTCTGTCCACCCCGGCCTGCGCCGGGGCTGGGCGATCATTCATCTAGGCGGACGGTTGCCCGCACGCTCAAGCAGTCAACCCGGATGGTCGGACCGGAACCAGGTCCTGCCCCGCTTTCGCGAGGGCGCGCCATCCCTATTCGACCTTGCTCCCAGTGGGGTTTGCCATGCCGCGCCTGTTACCAGCCGCGCGGTGCGCTCTTACCGCACCTTTTCACCTTTCGCCTGGTCGAAACCGGGGCGACATTTTCTCTGTGGCACTGTCCCTGACCGCTGCCGAAACAGCGGCCGCCGGGCGTTACCCGGCACCGTGGTTTCCGTGGAGCCCGGACTTTCCTCCCCCGCACGAAGCGGCGGCGATCACCCGATCCCCTGACCTAAACGTGAGGGTAGCAGCGCAATGTCGATTTCGCCACATAAACTGACGCGCACCCCTGCGAAGGCAGGGGTCCATCACCTGCGGTTGAAACCTGAAGCTATAGGTGATGGGTCCCTGCCTTCGCAGGGACACGGCAAATTCAGTCACCCTCGGGCTGGGGCAGCAACAGCGCCAGCAAGATTGCGCGGCATTCGCCATCAATCGTGCCGTCGATGAGTTCCGGCCGGAAGCGGCGTTGGAAGGCCACCGTTGCGGCAAAACCATCGGTGACATCATAGCCGAAGCGTTCGAGCGCGATCAGGAAACCCGCGTCGGTCCACAGCGGATCGGTCAGCTTCTTGGTCGGACGCGGCAGCGCGAGGCGGCGGCGAGCGAGTTCGTGCCACGGGAACAGTTCGCCCGGATCCTGTTTGCGCGTTGGCGCAATGTCCGAATGGCCGACGACATTGCCGCGGCTGATCTGATACCGATCCTTAAGCTCGTGAACCAGCCGCACGACCGATCCGACCTGCGGGTCGGGAAAAGGGCGATAGCCGAATTCATGCCCCGGATTGACGATCTCGATACCGATGCTCGCCGAATTCAAATCGCTCATCCCGCGCCAGTGCGAACGCCCGGCGTGCCAAGCGCGTTTATCCTCTGCAACCATACGGACGATCTGGCCATCCTCGGCCACGACATAGTGCGACGACACTTTCGACGCCGGATTGGCAAGCCAGTCGACCGCCGCCTCACCCGTTTCCATGCCCGTATAATGCAGCACGATGATCGACACCGGCATGGTGCGCTCGTCGAAATTGGGGGACCAACGGTCGATGAACTCGCTCATGACCCGTGCTTGCGTCAGCGGCCCCGGCTTTGCAAGGCCCCCGTGCATGGCATGTCACGCGCGGCGCGCGGCAAGCTGGACCGCGGCGTCGGCGGGTTCGTAGAGGCCGCGGACCCGGCGGCTGGCGACATATTGATCGGTCTGCCCCAGCACCGTTTCGCCCGCACCGAGCACCAGAAAACTGTCGCGCGCCGCAAAACTGCGCAGCCGGATGAACGCCTTGTGCCGCGTTTCGGGCGAAAAATAGAGCAGGACGTTGCGGCAAAAGACGAGGTCGGCGGGCCGTTGCAGCGGCGGGCGATCAAGCAGCAGATTCTGCACCGAAAATTCGACGCGGCGGCGCAAATCGGCTTTGGCCAACCAGCCATTGTCGGTCTGGTCAAACCAGCGCACCATCCGCTGCGCGGGCAGACCGCGCTGGATTTCGAACTGCGAATAAATGCCCGTCTTGGCCCGGCCAATGGCGCGCTTGCTGACATCGGTGCCGATGATTTCGACCTGCCAGCCCGCCCAGCGGTCGGCATCTTCGGCCAGCTACATCGCCAGCGAATAGGCCTCCTGCCCGGTCGATACGCCGCAATGCCAGATGGTAAGCTGGCGTGTTCCGGCATTGGCCTGGCGCAATTGTTCGAGCGCCGTCGATGCGATTTCATCGAACAGCAGATGTTCGCGAAAGAAAAACGTCTCGTTGTTGAGCATCGCGTCGATGACATCGTCCAGCAAGCTGTGGTCGGTGCCGTTGACGAGCGCTGCGACCAGCTGGTCCATATCGTCGAGCTTATGCTGTTGCAGCACAGGTTTCAGCGACATGTCGATCCGCCAGATGCGTCCGGGGGCCAACGTCTGCCCCGTGCGCGCCTCGAGCAGGCCCATCAGGATGCGATAGGCCGAATCGCTGCTGTGAG
>JACEST010000014.1 GCA_013911715.1 Sphingopyxis sp.
GCGGCCAGCGCCGGGTTAAACTTTACAAATGAAGATCGTCACCCTGAACTTGTTTCAGGGTCCATGGCACATGGACGCAGCTTTGCGCCGTGGATGCTGAAACAAGTTCAGCATGACGAAACCAGGCCAAATTGCCGCTGCCGATAAGGCTATTTCACCCATGTTAACCGCACCCCTCCCCGCCGATCCCACGCTTGCAGAAATTCGCAGCGGTCTTGCGCCTGCCATCGCTGCCGAGGCAGCGTTTGACGGATTCACTCCGCGCGCCGTCGCCAATGCCGCGCAGGCCGCGGGGGTCGACCCCGATGTCGCCGCCCTCGCCTTCCCCGGCGGGGCCGCCGACATGGTTGACGCCTGGTTCGCACAGGTCGATGCCGAAATGCTCGAAGGCCTGCCCGCCGAAAAATTGGCGGCGATGAAAATCCGCGACCGTATCACCAGCCTGGTCGAGGCGCGGCTCGACATATTGGCACCGCACCGCGAATCGCTCCGCCGCGCGCTCGCCGTGCTGGCCTTGCCCGGCAACATCGCGCTCGCGGCCCGGCTCGGCTGGCGCGCGGCGGATAGCATGTGGGCGGCGGCGGGCGACACCGCGACCGACTTCAACCATTATTCCAAACGCGCAATTCTGGGCAGCGTCTATGCCGCGACCATGGCGGTGTTCCTGAACGACGAAAGTGACGGTCACGCCGACACCCGAACCTTCCTCGCCCGCCGCATCGCCGGAGTGATGAAGTTTGAAAGCTGGAAACACCGCCGCACGGCGGCAAAGCGCGACCGCCCCAGCCTGTCGCGCTTCATCGGGCGGCTGCGCTATTCGGGGAAATAATCCTGGCCTGACGCGTTATCGACTCGCCAAGGCCAGCTTCTATTGATAATCGCTCGCAAATGCTGTTCACCCTCGACCGGTTGCCGCTCGGCTGTGCTGCCCGGATCATTGCTGTTGATTGGGACGCGTTGGGCGCCGACGAAGGGCGGCGGCTGCGCGAATTGGGGCTGCTCGACGGGATTGAACTGACCGCGTTGCATCGCGGCGGGCTGTTCTGGCGTGATCCGCTGGCGGTCGCGATCGGGCGGATGCGCATCGCCATCCGCGCGCGTCACGCTGCGGCGATCCGCGTCGAACTGGTCACGGCGGTGGCCGCCGAATGACCACCCATGCTCCGCTTGTGGCATTGGTCGGCAATCCCAACGCCGGCAAATCCAGCCTGTTCAACGCGCTCACTGGCGCGCGCCAGAAAATCGCCAACTACCCCGGCGTGACGGTCGAAAAACGCAGCGGGCGGGCCAGCTTCGCCGATGGCCGTCCGCTCGAGCTGATCGACCTACCGGGCAGTTACAGCCTGACCCCGGCCAGCCCCGACGAAGCCGTCACGCGCGATGTCGTGCTGGGGCAGCAGGCGGGCGAACGCCGCCCCGACGCGCTGATCATCGTCGTCGATGCCGGCAATTTGGACCAGCATCTGTGCTTCGCGCTCGAACTGATTGGCCAGGGCCTGCCGGTCGTCATCGCGCTCAACATGGTCGACATGGCCGCGCGCGACGGGCTGGAGCTCGATGCCGCGGCGCTTGCCAAGGCTATCGGCGTGCCGGTGGTGGCGACTGTCGCGGTGCGCAAGCGCGGGCTGGACGATCTGGTCGCCGCGCTTGACGATGCCCTGCGACGCGGGTCGGCACCTGCAACCAGCAATGCCGCCGACGATCAGCGCACGCTCCACAGCCGCGCCCGCGCCTTGTCGCGTGCCGCGACGCTGCGCGAAACGTCGGTGCGCCGCTGGACCCACGCCTTCGACCGGGTGCTGCTCCACCCGGTGGCGGGCTTCGCAATTCTGCTCGTGTTGCTTTTCGTCATGTTTCAGGCAGTTTACGCGTGGGCCAAACCCTTTGCTGACGCCATGGAAGGGGGTGTCGGCTTGCTGCAATCGATGGCGCTCGGCGCGCTTCCCGATGGCTTTGTGCGCGGACTGATTGTCGAAGGGCTGCTCGGCGGGGTCGGCTCGGTCGTGGTGTTTCTGCCGCAAATCATCATCCTCTTCCTCTTCATCCTGCTGCTCGAGGCGTCGGGCTATATGACCCGCGCGGCGTTTCTGATGGACGGGCTGATGGCGAAGGTCGGCTTGTCGGGGCGCGGCTTCATTCCGCTTCTCTCCAGCTTTGCCTGCGCCATCCCCGGCATCATGGCAACGCGCGCCATGCCCGACGCGCAGGACCGGCTGACGACCATTCTCGTCGCGCCGCTGATGACCTGTTCGGCGCGGCTGCCCGTCTATGGACTGATTATTGGGGCGTTCATTCCTGAACAGACGGTCGGCGGCACGCCCATCGGGCTGCAGGGGCTGATCCTGTTTGGCCTTTACCTGTTCGGCATTGTCGGTGCGTTGGTGGTGGCATTGGTGCTGCGCCGCACCGTGGCGAAGGGCAGCACTGCCGGCATGATGATGGAATTGCCGCGCTATCAAATGCCGCGCCCCGGCGATGTGCTGCTGGGCCTGTGGCAACGCGCCTGGGCGTTCCTGCGCCGCGCGGGCACAATCATCCTGGCGACGACCATCGTGCTGTGGTTGCTGCTGACCTATCCCAAGGTCCCGGCGGACAGCGCGATCAGCCAGGTCGACTACAGCATCGCCGGGCGCATCGCCTCGGGGCTGGAAGTCGTCGTCGCCCCGATCGGCTTCAACCACGATATTGCCCTCGCGCTCATCCCGGCGATGGCCGCGCGTGAGGTTGCCGTCGCCGCGCTTGCCACCGCCAATGCGATCGATGCGGGCGAGGATGAAGACACGGTTGCCGCCGCGCTTGGTGATACACTGCCCGGCAAATGGTCGCTCGCGACCGCGCTCGCCTTCCTCGCCTGGTTCGTCTTCGCGCCGCAGTGTATTTCGACCATCGCCGTCACGCGGCGCGAGACCAACGGTTGGAAATGGCCATTGTTCATGGTTGGCTATTTGTTCGCGCTCGCCTATGCCGCTGCGGGTATCACTTATTGGACCGCCGTTGCCCTCGGGCTCGGCTGACACGACAAATCAGGGGAGCAAGCGAAGCCATGGCAGGCAGCGTCAACAAAGTCATTTTGATCGGCAATCTGGGCAAGGATCCCGAAATTAAGTCGTTTCAGAATGGCGGCAAAATCGCCAATTTCAGCATCGCCACGTCCGAGACGTGGAAGGACAAAATGTCCGGCGAGAAGAAAGAGCGCACCGAATGGCATAATATCAGCATCAACGGCGATGGGCTGGTAGGCGTCGTCGAACGTTACCTGAAAAAGGGCAGCAAGGTTTATATCGAAGGGTCTTTGCGTACCCGCAAATGGCAGGACCGCGACGGCAATGATCGCTACACCACCGAAGTCGTCGTCGCCGGGATGAGCGGCGCGCTGACCATGCTCGATGGCGCGCCCGGCGGTGGCGGCGGCGCGCGCAGCAACGACGGCTGGGGCAATGGCGGCGGTTCGGGTGGCGGCAGCAACTGGGATCAGGGCGGCTCGAGCGGCACCGGCGGCGGTTCTGGCGGGCGGGCACCATTCGATGATGACCTTGATGATGATGTGCCGTTCTAGAAATTTTTCCCGCCTGTCCTGAGCTTGTCGAAGGGACCGTCCTTCCTTTTGGCCCAGTTGAAGATAAGAACAGCCCTTCGACAAGCTCAGGGCAATCGGTTTGGGGGGAACTCTTGCCGGATCCATCCAGCCCACCCATAACCGCTGCCGATGTTTGCCGCGGCGTCACCCGCCTGTTTGCGCAGGCCGGGCTGGCGGCGCTTCCCGAGGTGCCGCTCCCGAACGGCCGCCGCGCCGACTTGCTCGCGATCGATGCCAAAGGCCAGATCACGATCGTCGAGGTCAAGGTCAGCCGCGCCGACCTGCACGGCGACGGCAAATGGCCCGACTATTGCGACTGGTGCGACCGTTTTTACTGGGCGCTGGCGGCGGGCCTTGATCCCGCGATCCTCGAAACCCCCGCCTATCGCCCCGAAATGGCCGGGCTGATTGTCGCCGACCGTTATGGTGCAGCGGTGGTGCGCGAAGCTGCAATCGAGCCAATCGCCGCCGCGCGGCGCAAGGCCGAAATGCTACGGTTGGTGCGGTTGTCGATGCGGCGCTTGATGGTGGCAGCGGAGTCGGACTTCGCTGCCGATTGGGCCGATGGTTAACCCCGCGCCTGCATCCGCTGCAGGTAACGCGCCAGAATGTCGATCTCCAGATTGACGCTGCGCCCCGCCACCGCCTCATCCAGCGTCGTCATGGTGCGGGTATGCGGGATGATGTTGAGCGTGAAATGGGTGCTGCCGTCGCCCTGGTCGGCCACGCTGTTGACCGTCAGCGACACGCCATCGACCGTTACCGAGCCTTTGGCTGCCAGATAGGGCGCGATCGCGCGCGGCGCGGCGATGGTGACGCTCCAGCTGTCGCCGACGGCCGCGGCCGACACGATCTCACCCACGCCGTCGACATGACCGGTGACGATATGCCCGCCCAGCTCGTCGCCGACCTTGAGCGCGCGTTCGAGGTTCAGGCGGCGGCCAAGCTCCCACATCCCCGGCGCGGTGCAGGCTTGCGTCTCGGCGCTGGCATCGACCGCGAACCAGTGACCCTCGGCGTCGCTGCCGGTGTCGATCACGGTCAGGCACGCGCCCGAACAGGCAATTGATGCGCCGATTGCGATGGTCGCGGGGTCAAAGGCGGTGGCGATCACCAGCCGCAAATCGCCGCGCTCCTCGTGGGCACGCACGGTGCCGATGTCGGTGATGATGCCGGTGAACATGGGAAGCGTCAGTCCTTTCGCCCTGCGTCGTAGACGCCCATCCAGTCGCTGCCAAGCATCCGGCTGTCGGTCAGCCGCCAGCGACCATGCGCATCGGCCAGATCGGTCAGGCCGATGTCGGCGAGCGCGCCGCGCCCCCCCCCGATCAGGATGGGCGCGCGGTACAGCAGCAGCCGATCAACCCGGCCCGCGCGCACGAACGCGGCCGCCGTTTGCGCGCCGCCCTCGACCAGAATCGAATCGACACCGGGCAGAATGTCGGTCGCCGCAACGCTGGCGCAGGCGGTCCAGCCAGCAGGCGCTGCCCCGCTGGTCAGCAACAGCCGCTGCGGATTGCGCGCTGCCAACCCGGCGAGCCGGACATCGAGTTGCGGTGCGTCGGCGTCAAAGGTGCCGCGCCCGACCAAGATTGCATCGTGCCGCGCGCGCTCCAGGTGCGCGTGGGCGCGGGCGCGGGCCCCGGTGATCCAGCGGCTTTGGCCGTCGGCCCGCGCGATCATACCGTCGAGCGAGACGGCGAGCTTGAGCGTGACAAAAGGCCGCGCGCGCGTCAGCCGCGACAGCCATGGCGCGATCATAGTGCGCGCCGGATCGGACCCGACGCCCGTGGTGACGGCGATGTCTGTGCCGCGCAGCCGCGCGAACGCCGCCCCCGCGGTGCGCGGATCGGGGTCGGTCAGCGCCGCGACCACGCGTGCCACGCCAGCGGCAATCAGGCTGTCGGCGCACGCCGGGCCGCGCGCGCTGACATGCGCACAGGGTTCGAGCGTGACATAGGCGGTTGCCCCGTGCGCCGCGCTGCCCGCCTGCTCCAGCGCCATCGCCTCGGCATGCGGGCGGCCGCCGGGCTGGGTCCAGCCGCGCCCAACCACCTGCCCGGCTTTGACCAAAATGCAGCCGACATTGGGGTTGGGGGTCGTGCGCCCGGCCCCGCGCGACGCCAGCGCCAGCGCCGCCGCCATCCAGCGCGCATCGTCGGGCTGGGCGTTCTCGGTCAAGGCGCCGGGGGCGCTCCACGCGCGGCGCGCTCGGCCAGCGTTGAACGCTTAACCGCGGGCCGCTTGCCGATTTCGGCGGCGGCGGCTCCCAATGTTTCGCGGGTCACCTGGTCGGCTTCGGCCGAATCATATTCGATGCCCAGCGAATCGGCGAGCTTTTGATAGGCGAGGCGGCGCTCGGCATTGCGCCGCGTGGTTTCCTTGGCCCGCGCAATCCAGTCGGCGCGGATCTCGGTATCGCTGCGGTTCGCCGACCAATTTTCAAAATAAACCACGCTCGCCTTCGGCGCTTCGTGGCGGATCAGTTTTTCGGAAAATCCCCACAGGACGAAGCCCGCCAGTGCACAGGCAAGCCCGGCAAAGGCCCAGCGGTGCGGGCGCGGCTCACGGATATAGGCCCAAAAATCGCTGGCCCCTCCGGCTACATCCCAATTGCCCATCATCCGCATGGCCATGGTTTTAGGCGATTCGGCCGATCGACGCTAGTGGCTCTGCAACGCGCGGCCAGTTGGCTGTGCTGCGATGATTGCAAAATTTGCAATACAGAATGTGCATTTCGCAGTTGCACAATAGTTGCTGCACTGCAATATCACTCTTGCCTTTCAGGCATCCTCTCCCAAAACTTCCAAAGGGTCGCCCTCGGGCGGCCCTTTTTTTTCAAGCGCGTCGCCCTCGGGCGGCCCTTTTTTTTAGCTCAGTTCGGGCATGATCGCCTCGAACCGCCGCACTTCGGCGATAAAACTGCCGGGCAGCGGTTCGGGCTCGCCGCTGTCGATCCCGACGTGCGAAAATGTCAGCGCGATATCACTCAGCCGCTCGTCATCCCGGAATAAGGCGCAATGTAGTGTAAAGCGGGTCCGCTCAAACTCAGCAACGCGCGCAGCGATAGTGATCACTTCATCGAGCCGTGCGGGCAGATGATAATCGATCCGGGCATTCACCACGACAATATCGGTCAGATATTGTTGGAAATATTGCTCGGGCAGGCCCTCACCCAGGGCGCGAAAATATTCGGTCACGCCGATGTCGGCATAGACCAGATAATTGCTGCTATAAACGACGCCGGTCCGGTCCAGTTCGTTGAAACGCACGCGCACATCGTGCCGCATGCGGAACTGCGCCTTGGCAATGGCCGAAAATTGTGGGTCCATGGGGCGATCAGGCGGCCAGCGCGGGCTGGTGCACCGCCAGTGGCGCCGTCGCTGCGGCCAACCATTCACGTTCACTATCGCTCATACTATCAGCCAATTTGGTGAAAACAGCGGCATGATAGGCGTCGAACCAGGCAATTTCGGCGGGCGACATCAGCGCCGTTTCAACCAATGTCTTGTCAATCGGGGCAAAGGTGATGGTCTCGAACGCCAGCATCTCCTGTTCGGCGCCGGCCATCGCTGCGGGCACCACCAGCACCAGATTTTCAATCCGGATACCATATTCACCCGCCTTATAATATCCCGGCTCGTTCGACATGATCATGCCGGCGTGCAGCGGTTCTTCGGTCCCCGCCTGCCCGCCCGACGGTTTGGCGATGCGCGCCGGCCCTTCGTGCACCGCCAGATAGGTGCCGACCCCGTGTCCGGTGCCATGCGCATAATCGACCCCGTCGGCCCACAGAAATTGCCGCGCCAGCGTGTCGAGCTGGCTGCCGCGCGTGCCTTGCGGGAAACGCGCGGTGGCAAGCGCGATATGGCCCTTCAGCACCTGGGTGAAGCGCCGTTTCATCTCGGTCGTCGGCGTGCCGATGGCGACGGTGCGGGTAATGTCGGTGGTCCCGTCAGAATATTGTCCTCCCGAATCAACAAGGTAAATCCCCTGGGTCGGAAGGGGCGCGCTGTTTTCGGGATCAAAACGGTAATGCGGGCTCGCCGCATTGCCCGCCGCTGCCGAGATGGTGTCGAACGACAGGTCCTTCAGTTCGCCGCTTTCCTCGCGAAAGCCGCGCAATTTGTCGGCAACACTCGCCTCGGTCAGCCCGCCCGCCGGGGCCGCGCCCTCCAGCCAGCGCAGGAAGCGCGCCACCGCCACCCCGTCGCGGACATGCGCCTTCTTCATCCCCGCTATCTCGACCGGATTTTTGCACGCCTTGGGCAGCACGGCCGGGTCGCGCCGCCGGATGATGGTCGCGCCGCCTGCTTCGAGCGCGCCGAAAATCGCCGCCACCGCGCGTTCGGGGTCGGCTGCAACGCGCTTGCCGCCCATAGCGGTCAGCGCTGCGGTCAACGCGCCATAATCATGCAGCCGCACGCTATTGCCCAGATGCTGGCGCACCGCGTCGGTAATCTTGTCAGGCGCAATGAACAGGTCGGCGGTCGCATCGGCGTGCACCAACGCAAAGGCCAGCCCGACCGGCGTGCGCGACACATCCGCGCCGCGCAGATTGAAGGTCCACGCCACCGAATCGAGCGCGGTGATCACCGTCGCGTCCAGCCCCTCACCCTTTAACCAGTCGGCGATGGCGGCGCGCTTGGCGCTTGCGCTCTGCCCGGCCAGCGCGTCGCTGTGCACCGCAACCGGCGCGGCGCTCGGCGCCGGGCGGTCGGTCCAGATGGCATCGACCGGATTGCGCGTGACGGCAACCAGCTCGGCACCCTTGGCGGCGAGCAGTTCGCCGGTCGACTTGACCCAATCATCGCCGTGCAGCCACGCGTCATAACCAATGCGCTGACCCTGCACCGCATGTTCGGCCAGCCACGCGCCGACGCTTGATGCAGGCACATCGACATAGGCGTAATCGGCGGCGTCAACCTGCTGGCGCACCTGCAAAGTATAACGCCCGTCGGTGAACATCGCGGCCTGGTCGGCCAGCACCGCCGCCGACCCCGCCGACCCGGCAAAGCCGGTCAACCACGCCAGCCGTTGGGCATATTCGCCGACATATTCGGACATATGTTCATCGCTGATCGGCACGACAAAGCCGTCGAGACCATCGGATTGGAGCTGGGCGCGCAGGGCGGTAAGGCGGTTAGTAAATGGCGGCATGGGGGTCCAGACTGTTGCGTTGATGCGGCCAGCATAGCCGTCCGCCAAGGTGAGGGAAAGGGTTTGCCATGGCTTGACTGCCCCCGCATAGTGCGACCGGGGTCGCGCTCGAAAACGGCTTTGTCATCCGGCAAGGTTGCAAGGGAGTTTTATGCGCAGGTTCGAGAACAAAGTCATCCTCATCACCGGCGCGACATCGGGTCTTGGCGCTACGGCTGCGGTTTCGCTGGCGGCCAAGGGCGCGAAGGTGGCGATTACCGGGCGGCGTGAGCAACAGGGCCGGGCCGTGGTCGAGCAGATGGAAGCGGCCGGCGGCGAAGGGATGTTCATCCAAAGCGACGTTACGGTTCAGGCCGATGTCGATGCGATGGTCGCGAAAACGGTTGACCGCTTTGGGCGGCTCGACGGCGCGGTCAACAATGCGGGTGTTACGGGCGGCCTGTTCAAGGGTGTCGCCGATTTTACCGATGAAGACTGGTACGGCGTTATCGACATCAACCTGAACGGTGTTTTCACCAGCATGCGCGCCCAGATTCCGGCCATGCTTGCCAGTGGCGGTGGTTCGATTGTCAATATCTCCTCGGCCTATGGCCTCAACGGCGGCGACATCGGCAATTGCGGCTATGTTGCCAGCAAATGGGGCGTGATCGGTCTGACCAAGACCGCCGCGATCGATTATGCGCGGCAGGGCATAAGGGTGAACGCCATCTGCCCTGGCTATTGCCATTCGGAAATGGTCGACCCCGTCGCCGAGGCCGCACCGGAATTGTTTGAAAAACTGCTCGAACGTTACACCGCCTCGGGCAAGCTCGGCGAATCGCATGTCGTTGCGGACGCCATCGAATTCCTGCTCTCCGACCAATCGAGCTTCATCAGCGGCGCGGCGATCCCCGTGCAGGGCGGCCAGCATTCGCGGCTCTATTAAAGCAAAGCGCAAGACAGCCGCAATTAAGGGGACACGAGACTTAATTCCCAAGGCCACAAACATTGCGAACTGCGTTGGTGCCGGAATTAAGTCTCGTGTCCTCTTAATTCCCTTAATTCAACGCCGCCGCGGACCTGGCTTTGTCTTTGTCAGCGATCTGCCGGTGAGTTGTTCAAGCCGCTCAATAAAGCTGCGCGGTCCAAGTGGGCGACCGGTGTTCAGACTGGTTTCGATGGCCTTGGCGATGGCGTCTGATTGCTCGCTTGCCTGCCAACCGTCACGCAGCATGCCGCGCCAGTTGCCGTGCGCCCCTTCCAGCGCGCCCAAGTCAGTCACCCCGTCGACCTTGCCAACAATATGTGCCCGCGCGCTCGACCAGCGCCAGTCTTCGGCACACGCGACGAGCCCCGCCGCAACCGGATTATTTTCGACATAGCGGACCGCGTTCAGCAGATGCGCCGAGTCCATCGGATAGCTGGCAAAGCGTCCCTGAAACAGATAGCCGGTCCAGTCATGCGCCCGATTGATCTGGCGGGCATAGCGGCGGTGCAGGTCGGATACGGCCAGTTGCAAACTGTGGGCGGTAGGCGGAGTCAGGATCAGATGCACATGGTTGGGCATCAGGCACCAGGCCAGGCAGCGCACACCGTTCGTTTCACAGGCCCGCTTCAGCATAGCAACATAGGCCGCATAATCAGCCGGGGTAAAAAACACGTCCTGACGCCGATTGCCGCGCTGGGTGATATGGTGCGGCACATCGGGGATCACCAACCGGGCCATGCGGGGCATCGCGACGCGCCTAAATAATTAAAGGGACACGAGACTTAATTATGCTGAAGAGCTATTTTGGTCAACTGCTTTCACGAATTAAGTCTCGTGTCCCTTTAACTGCCCGAATCGGTGGCCGGGGGGCTGGCTGGTGACGGCACGGTGCGCCCAGCATGGCGCGCTGCCAATGGCCGAAACACCGTTCCCCGTCGCGCCTGACTGTGCCAAAGCCAGTTACAGTGAAATGACCGGAGCCCTATCCATGCGCGTCTATGCAACTTTTTCCCTTGCCCTGGCCGCGCTTGCCGCTCCTGCCCTTGCCCAGAAAGCGCCCATGACCGAAGCTACCGCGAAGCCGCCGATTGCCCAGAAAATCCCGCACACCATAGTGCGTCATGGCGTGACCATGACCGACGATTATCACTGGCTCAAGGATCAGGGCTATCCGGTGGTCGATGACCCAGAAGTGCTCGATTATGTGAAGGCCGAAAACGCCTATTTCGACGCGGTGATGAAACCGCACGCCGCGCTGAGCGAGACCTTGTTTCAGGAAATGCGTGGACGGATCAAGGAAGCCGACGCCAGCGTGCCGCAAAAGGACGGCGACTGGCTCTATTGGGTCGAATATGAGGACGGCGCCGAATATAAGAAATGGTATCGCAAAGCGACCGCGGGCGGTGACAATCAGCTCATCCTTGATGAGGTCGCACTCGCCAAGGGCAAGGACTATTTCAAGCTCGGCGACTTTTCGGTCAGTCCCAACGGCAAATTGCTCGCCTTCAGCGTCGATGACAATGGCTCCGAACGCTTCGAGGTGCGCTTCCGCGACCTGACCACCGGCGCGATGCTGGCGGATGTCATCCCCGGCACGCTCTCGTCGCTCGTCTGGTCGGCGGCGGGTGATGTGCTGCTCTATGGCCTCGCCAACGAAAATTGGCGGACCGACAATGTCTGGATGCACCGCATGGGCACCAAACAGAATGAAGATGTGCAGATTTTCAAGGAAGCCGACCCGGGTTTTGGCGTCGGCATCGGCAAAACGGCGGCCGATGATTATATTGTGATCGCGACCGGCGACAATGAAACCAGCGAGGTTTATCTGCTCCCGGCGGACGAGCCCGGCGCGACGCCGATGCTGGTGTCGGCGCGCAAAAAGGGCCGCGAATATAGCGTCGATGTGCGCGGCAAGACGCTGTTCATCCACACCAACGACGATCACGCCAATTTCCGCGTGGCGACCGCCAGCCTCGATGCACCGGGCGAGTGGACCACAATGATTGCAGGGTCTGATGATGTCTATATCACCGGACTGTCGATATTCCGCGACTATTTCGTGCTCGAAACGCGCGAGGGCGGGCTCGACCAGATAGACCTGCGCCGCTACGACGCGCCGACCACGGCGGGCAAGCTGGCCTTTCCCGAAAGCAATTATGTCGCCAGCCTGGGCGACAATCCCGAATATCATCAGGACAAATTGCGCATCGATTATGAATCGATGATCACCCCCGACACGGTGTTCGATTATGATATCGCCTCGGGCAAGCTCGCCACACTCAAGGTCCAGGAAATCCCTTCGGGTTATGACGCGAGTCAATATGCAACCGAATTGGTAAATGTGAGGGCGCGCGACGGGACCATGATTCCGGTGTCGCTGATGTACAAAAAAGGGCTGAAGCGCGACGGCAGTGCGCCGCTCCACCTCTATGCCTATGCCTCCTATGGCTACCGCGTTCCGCCCGGATTTTCGACCACGCGGCTCAGTTTGGTTGATCGTGGCATGGTCTATGCCATTGCGCACGCGCGTGGCGGCGATGATCTGGGGCGCCAATGGTATCTGGCGGGCAAATTGTTCGAGCGCAAAAATACCTTCAATGATTTCATCGACATCGCGCGCGGGCTGATCGCCGAAAAATATACCAGCGCGGGCAAAATTTCGATCGAGGGCCGCTCGGCGGGCGGACAGGTGGTCGGCGTTGTTTACAACGAAGCGCCCGAACTGTGGGGCGCGGTGCTCGCGGGCGTGCCCTTTGTCGATGTGATCAACACCATGAGCGATGATACACTGCCGCTGACGCCGGGCGAATGGCCCGAATGGGGCAATCCGCTCACCGACAAGGCGGCGTTCGACTATATGCTGTCGTACAGCCCCTATGAAAATGTTGGGGCGAAGGCCTATCCGCCGATGCTGGTGTCGGCGGGCCTCAACGACCCGCGCGTGACCTATTGGGAACCAGCCAAATGGGTTGCCCAAATTCGTGCCAAACGAACCAATAATGCGACGCTGCTGCTGCGCACCAATATGGGCGCGGGCCATGGCGGCAAATCGGGCCGCTGGGGCGCGCTGCGCGAGGATGCGGAAGAATTCGCCTTTGTGCTGACGCAGCTGGGGGTAGAGAAATAGTGGGATTTCTATTTCACACAAAGACACGAAGGCCGCGGATTTTGCGGCGAAGCTGCTCTTCAATGCTGGCCATGGAATCTAAAGCATTGCCTGCGGCATTGCGCCGTTCTCATTGTGTCTTTGTGTGAAACATTAAAAGTCCGCTGCGCGGGTTCAATCGGCCAAATGGCCTCGATCAATCAATTCGGACTCCAATGCCTTGGCATGTATAAACTGATGACCGTTGATGCCGACACTCTCAGCTGCCGCAACATTGGCCGCGACATCATCGATGAACAGCGCGCCTGCGGGATCAATTCCAAACCGCTCTATCGCCAGCCGGAAAATTACCGGATCAGGCTTGGCTAGCTTCTCGGTCCCCGAAACGACAATATCCCGAAAGCGGTCGAAAATCGGCTGGGTCGGGCGAAATATCTCCCACAATTCATGCCCGAAATTGGTGATCGCAAACAGCGGCACACCCGCCGCATCGAGCCGCTCGACCAGCTCCAGGCTGCCCGGAACCGGGCCGGGCACGCTTTCGTTGAACCGCGTCGCATAGGTGTCGATCAGCGCGGCGTGCGCCGGAAACTCAGCCTTGCGTTCAGCCACCATCTCGGCGAGCGGGCGGCCGGCGTCGTGTTGAAAATGCCATTCAGGGGTGACGACGTTGGTCACAAACCAGTCGAGCTCTTGCCTGTCGGCGATCAGCTTGGCGAACAGGTGGCGCAAATCCCACTGGAACAGCACGTTGCCGACATCAAAGATAACGCAGCGGCGGATCATGTGTACGCTTTCCAAGCCCCTAGCTTCCTCACTTCGTCATTCCCGCGAAGGCGGGAATCCATCCCCTACCGCTGACGCCACGGCAAACGGCAATGCGCAAACCGAAGGTGCCGGAAATGGATCCCTGCCTTCGCGGGGCAGACGAGAGTGTATAGGAGGCGCGGTCGATCCAGCACGCGAAAGCGCCGCCGGAATCTTCCGACGGCGTGACGCATTCCAACGATAGGCGGCAGGGCACAAATGCCCCAGCCAGCGGCATCAGCCCTGGCGCGCCTTGAAGCGGCGGTTGGTCTTGTTGATCACATAGGTCCGGCCACGGCGGCGAATCACGCGGTTATCCCGGTGGCGGTCCTTGAGCGATTTCAGGCTGTTGCGAATCTTCATGTCACTATCCGTAAATCTTGGCGTTGCACGCGAAGCGGCGCAACTATGGGGGTCGGCCTCAAAAGTCAACCGGCTAGCGCCTTTTGGCGGCGTCGTTGCACCGACGAGCCAATCCCCATCGCCTCGCGATATTTCACCACCGTCCGCCGCGCAATGTCGTGCCCCTCCTTCGCCAGCAACACCGCAATCGCGTCGTCGGAGAGGATCACTTTGCCATCTTCGGCTTCGATCAATTTGGCGATGCGGCTCTTGATCGCTTCGGCCGACGCCGCGCCTTCGCCATCGGTCGCCGAAATCCCGCTCGAGAAGAAATATTTAAGCTCGAACAGCCCGCGCGGACAGGCCAGATATTTGTTGCTGGTGACGCGGCTGACGGTCGATTCGTGCATGCCGATGGCCTCGGCCACCTGCCGCAGCGTCAGCGGGCGCATCGCGCTGACGCCGTGCAGGAAAAACCCGTCCTGTTGTTTGACGATCTCGCTCGCCACTTTGACGATCGTCCGCTGGCGCTGGTCGAGCGCGCGCACCAGCCAATTGGCCTCGGCGAGCTGTTCGGACAGCCACGCCCGGTTCTTCGCCGCCGCGCCCTTGGTAAGCTCGGTATAATAGCGCCGGTTGACGAGCAGCCGCGGCAGCGTTGCGCCGTTGATCTCGATCGCCCAGCCGGCTTTGATTGGCCGCACAAAGACATCGGGCACCACCGGCTCGGATGTGACCGCGCCAAAGCGCAGTCCGGGGCGCGGGTCATAGCCGCGCAGCTCGCGGATCATGTCGGCCATGTCCTCGTCATCGACGCCGCAGATGCGCTTCAATTGCGGCAGAGCGCCCTTGGCGAGCAAGTCGAGGTGCGCAATCAGCGTCGCCATTGCGGGGTCATAACGGTCGGCCTCGCGCGCCTGGATGGCGATGCATTCGGCGAGGTCGCGCGCGCCGACGCCGCTCGGTTCGAATTGCTGGACTTCTGCCAGCACCGCCTCGACATCGACGCGGGGCACGCCCAGCCGGTCAGCGAGTTCGGCGATGTCGGCGCGCAAATAACCGGTTTCGTCGATCAGCCCGATCATCTGCTCGGCGATCAGCAGCGCGAGGCCGCTGAAACGCTCGCCCGCCTGGCGCAGCAAATGGTCGCACAGGCTGCCCTCGGGGCAGGCAAAGCCGTCAAAGTCGATGCCCTCACTGTCGCTGCTTCCCGACATCGCCCCGTCGCTGACGCTGTCGTGGTGAAAGGTGTCGGCGGCAAAATCGACGTCAAGATCGTCGGCAACCGGCGCATCGCCCGCCAGCATGGTGTCGGCCGCCCCGTCGCTCGCGGCCAATGGCGCTTCGGCCTCGCGTGCGGTGTCGTCGCCCGCCTCGCCCGCCTCGCCCGCCTCACCCTCACCGCCGCCGTCCATTTCGAGCAACGGATTGCTGGCGAGCGCGTCGCTCAGAAAATCTTCCAGCTCGAGGTTTGACAGCGCGAGCAGCTTGATCGCCTGCTGCAACTGCGGCGTCATCACCAGCGACTGCGACTGGCGAAGGTCGAGGCGGGGGCCGAGCGCCATGCGTCAGCGCGCCATCGCTATCCGCAAGGCGCGGCGCGGCTCACAGTGAAAAGCCTTCGCCCAGGTACAGCCGCCGCACATCGGCGTCTGCGACCAGTTCGGCGGGTGACCCCGCGAGCAACACCTTGCCGTCGTAAATGATGCACGCACGGTCGACCAGTTCGAGCGTTTCGCGGACATTATGATCGGTAATCAGCACGCCAATCCCCCGCGTCTTCAAATCGGCGACGAGATCGCGAATATCGCTGATCGACAGCGGATCGATGCCAGCAAAGGGCTCGTCGAGCAGCATGATCGACGGGTCGGCGGCCAATGCGCGGGCAATTTCGGCGCGGCGACGCTCGCCCCCCGACAGCGCCATTGCCGGGCTGCCGCGCAGCCGCGCCAGACCAAATTCGTCGAGCAACCGCTCGAGCTTTTCGATACGCGCGGCCTTGTCGGGCTCGCTGAGTTCCAGCACCGCCGCAATATTCTGCTCGACTGTCAGCCCGCGAAAGATCGATGTTTCCTGCGGCAGATAGCCCAATCCCAGGATCGCGCGGCGATACATGGGCAGCGTCGTAATATCAGCTCCGTCGAGCATGATGCGGCCCGCATCGGGTTTAACGAGGCCCATGATCGAATAGAAGCATGTGGTCTTGCCCGCGCCATTGGGGCCGAGCAGCCCGACCACCTCGCCCTTCGCGACCGACAGCGACACATCGGACAGGACGACGCGCTTGTCGTAACTTTTGGCGATGCTGATCACGGCCAGGCCGTTGCCGCGTGCGGCATCTTCATGCGCATGCGCGACATTTTCGGCAACGCCGTGCGAGCTGCTGGACGGGGATTTGATGATCGCGCTGTCGGCCATGAAAATTGTCGCTGCCTAAGAAGGGTCGCCGCTGCGTTACCCCAGCCGCGCCGCCAAGGTCAATCTGGCAGGATTTTTGCTTGGTAATAGTTTTTCGGCGCCGAAACGGACCTGCTTCGTGCAGACACGTGCCGCACTATTCGGCAAGTGGCTTTTCATGCGGTATCCCGTCAGGCCCGATTTGCGCCTGCGCTGTGAAGCATTGTTCCTCATGCTGCTTCACATCGGCGCGCTGACAGCGGCGCTTTTTTAGTCGGCGGCGACCGGCGACGCGAACAAATCGCCGTCGGGATGCATGCGTTCGCGTTGGGGCAGGTTGAGGCCCGCCAGCGCCTCGCGCAATTCCTGCCGCGCAACAACATGCGCGATCGCCATTCCGCCAAGGTGCGCCTTGTCGAGCAAGGTCAGGCCGGCAGGGAACAGCTCGCGGTAAATCACCCGCTCGCCCAGCCCGGGAATGACGCGAAAGCCGACACGCCGGGCGAGCTGGTCTAGCGCATCGCCAACGCGGCGCATGTTGCGTGCCTCGACATGCTGCAACCGGTTGCGCAGGATGACCCAGTCGATCGTCCGACCGTCGGCCTTGGCGCGCGCCTTGCGCGTGTCCCAGATCAGCTCGGAATAGAAACTGGGGCGGATGACGCGGTAATCTTCGGGATCGACCTCGCCGATCAGGTCGAAATCGATGAAACTGTCGTTGATCGGGGTGACCAAAGTGTCGGCGCGGGTCGCCAGATAGCGCGTAAATTTGTCATCGCGCCCCGGTGTGTCGATCACCAGATAGTCGCAGTCCTGCGACAAAGCGCCCAACTGGTTGTCGAGCGTCGCAATCGAATCGCCGGTGAACACGTCGAAGCGCGGGGTCGGCAGGTCAATGTCACGCCGCGCGGCGGTGCGCTGACGATTCTCGAGATAGCGGTGAAAGGTGCGCTGGCGCGAATCGAGATCGATACCCGACACACGCCACCCCATCGCCGCCAGCGCGACGGCAAAATGCACTGCGCAGGTCGATTTGCCCGTGCCACCCTTTTCATTGGCGAACAGGATGACATGCGGGCTGGCAGGATTCATGGGCATTGCGGCTTTGTGACTAGAGGGCGTAATAGTCCGCGCGGGTGGACGACAGCGTCATTATAGGAGCAGGCGAAGCGGTGCAAATCATCCGTGAATTGAGCGAGCTGCGCATGGCGACGCGGCACCTTCGGCAAAATGGAGCGACACTGGCGCTGGTGCCGACCATGGGTGCGCTGCACGACGGGCATCTGGCGCTGGTCGCCGAGGCGCGGCGCAAGGCGACCCATGTCGCGGTATCGATCTTCGTCAATCCTACCCAATTTGGACCGAATGAGGATTTCGCTGCCTATCCGCGCGACGAGGCGCGCGATGCCGCCTTGCTGGCGGATGCCGGTGCGGCGTTGCTGTGGGCACCGGATGTGTCGACCATGTATCCGACCGGGCACGCGACGCATATCGAAGTGGCTGGGCTCGGCGCCGATTTTTGCGGCGCGGCGCGGCCCGGGCATTTCGACGGGGTCGCCACCGTGGTCGCCAAATTATTCTGTCAGGTTCAACCCGATATTGCCCTGTTCGGCGAAAAGGACTGGCAGCAACTCGCTATCATTCGCCGCATGACCGCCGATCTTGACCTGCCAGTCCAAGTATACGGCGTCGCCATCGTGCGCGAAGCCGACGGGCTCGCGCGTTCTTCGCGCAACGCCTATCTGACCGCCGGGCAGCGCGCGGCGGCGGCGGCCTTCCCGGCGGCGCTGCAACGGGCGGCGCATGCAATCGCGGCGGGCGCGCCCGTGGCAGACACGCTGGCGGCGGCCGAGGCGGCGATTTTGGCGGGCGGGTTCGACAGCATCGACTATGTCGCGCTTGCCGATGCTGCGACGCTCGAACGGCTCGGCCAATGGCGCCAACCGGCGCGCCTGCTCGCCGCTGCCCGGATCGGGCGCACCCGGCTGATCGACAATTGGCCGGTTGGTTAACGAATAAAATATCATCAATTCATGCAGTTAAATCAAATGTCGTTATTTCTGACATGCGCGTTAATCTTTTGTTGACCACGAACGGCAAGGTTGGCGTCCGCAGCCCGGTTTGATCGGGCACAAGGGGACGCCACATGGGCAACAGTATGAAGAGCGCACAATATCTGATCGAAGGCAGCCTGGCGCGGGCCGCGTGCGGCGATCCGGCCGCCTATTTCGACCTTGGCATCGCATTTTCGACCGGCAGCGGCGGGGTCGATGTCGACCTTGTCCAGGCGCACAAATGGTTCAACCTCGCCGCGCTTGGCGGCAGCATCGAAGGCCAGCAATGCCGCGCTGATGTCTCGGCTGAAATGAGCCGCGATGAAATTGCCGAGGCCCAGCGCCAGGCGCGCGCATGGCTCGACGAAACCGCCAGGCGGCCGATGCAGCAGCGTTTTGCGGCCTAAGCCTTTTTGAACGGCAGATGTTGCGCCAGCCAGTCGGCCTCCACCTCCTCGGCCGCGCGCTCGCGTTCGAGAAATTCGGACACCGCGCGGCGAAAGCCGGAGTCGGCAATATAATGCGCCGACCAGGTGGCGACGGGGGCATAACCGCGCGCCAGCTTATGCCCGCCCTGCGCGCCCGCCTCGACGGTTTTGAGGCCGCGCGCGATGGCGATGTCGATCGCCTGATAAAAGCATAGCTCGAAATGCAGAAAGGGGATGTCGCGACGCGCGCCCCAATAACGGCCGTATAATGTGCCCGTGCCAACGAAATGCATCGCGCCAGCGACCGGCGCGTCGTGATCATACGCCAGCGACATGATAATCTGGTCCGCCATCGTTTCCGCCATCGCATCGAACGCCGCGCGGGTCAGATAGGGCTGGCCCCATTTGCGCGCGCCCGTGTCCTGATAAAAAGTCCACATCGCGTCCCAGTCGGCGGGCGTAATGGCACTGCCACTGCGATTCTCGAGCCGCAGACCGGCCGCCGCGCGGGCGCGCTCCTTTTTGAGCTGCTTGCGCCGTGCGGCGGTGAGTGTGCTCAGGAAATCGTCGAAATCGCGGTAGCCGTCGTTGGCAAAATGAAACTGGATGTCGCGGCGCGCCAGCCACCCCGCGCGCTCGAACAGCGGCATCTGCGCGGGCGCGACAAAGGTTGCGTGCGCCGACGACAGCGTATTGCCGCGCACCACTGCCTCGGCGCCGCGTATGAGCAGCGCCAGCGCATCGCTGTCATGCCCCAGCAGGCGTGGGCCCGGCACCGGGGTGAAGGGCACCGCAATCTGCAGCTTGGGATAATAATCGCCGCCTGCGCGCGCCCAGGCCTCGGCCCAGCTGTGGTCGAACACATATTCGCCTTGGCTGTGCCCCTTTACATAAGCGGGCGCAGCGGCGAGCAACTTGCCCGCCGCGTCCTCGACCAGCAAAGGTGCAGGCTGCCAGCCGGTGCCGGGGCCAACGCTGCCCGATGTTTCGAGCAGCGCCAGAAAAGCATGGCTGACGAAGGGGTTGCCGCCATCGTGCAGCGCATCCCATGCAGCGGCGGGCACGTCCGCGACGCCGCTGCCGATGCGCAGGGCGAGCGCGTCGCTCATTCAAAATATTCGTCATTCCCGCGAAGGCGGGAATCCATCTCCTGCCGGTTCGTCATAACATTCCGGAGATGGACCCCCGCCTTCGCGGGGGTGACGAAGTTGTGGATACCCAATGGTGCCACCTAAGCCGGGCGCACCGCAACAATCGCGTCGATTTCCACCGCCGCGCCGCGCGGCAGCACGGCGACGCCGACGGCGCTGCGGGCATGCTTGCCGCTCGCGCCGAACACCGCCTCCATCAGCTCCGACGCGCCATTGGCAACCTGCGGCTGATCGGTGAAATCGGGGGTTGAATTGACGAACACGCCCAACTTGACGATGCGTTCAACGCGGCTGAAATCACCGCCCAGCGCAGCGCCAATTTGCGCGATCAGCATCACACCGCACAATTTGGCGGCATGCTGGCCGCCAGCGAGATCGACGTCTTCGCCCAGCCGTCCGGTGACAAAGCTGCCATCCTCTCGAAAGGGCAATTGGCCCGAAATATGCAACAACCCGCCATGCTCGACGGTCGGCACATAGGCCGCGACCGGCGCGGCCGGGGCGGGCAGGGTCAGGCCGAGTTCGGCAAGGCGGGCGGCAACATCGGTCATAGTCGGTCCTTTCAGACGGTTTCGATGGCGGGGGCAGGCTGGCCCGCAAGCAAACGGGCGGCGATCCAGTGATGCGCCGCCGCCCAGTCGTCGATACGGGCGTGGGCGTGGGCGGCGGGCTTGATCTTGGCGGCGATGGCGGGTTCACCGACCATATGCAGTCGCCACACACCGGGTGCATGTTCAGCAACCGAACCATGGTGCTGCGCCAGATCATCGATGAACAGCGCGACGGGCGGCGCGCGCTCCGCAATAAGCTGCGCCACGGGGCCGCCCTTGCCGCCGCGGCTGCCGATGACCGGGGCGTGCAAGCCATGTGCAGCGAGCTGGACCTCACGCCTGGCCTGATGCTCGGGTCCAACATTGGTCAGGATGACGATGTCGGCGATCTCGCCCAGCGCCGCCAAAGCCTCAAGCGCACCGGCAATCGGCGTCTGGCGCGGCATCTGGTGGGTGAAAAAGGCATCGAGCAGCGGCCATACCTCGAGCGCCTCAAGCGGTGTGCCGCACTCCTTGCGTTTGAGTGCACCCGCGAAACTCGCATCCTCCATCTGAAACTCGACGCCATGTTCGGCATCGACCCACTGCGCAAAGTGCACGACCATGTGCATCAGCACTTCGTCGCAATCGGTGATGATGAGCGGGCGGGACATGGGGCCTGTTTCTATGTTTCGAGTCGGGCTGCGGTAGCGGCGAGCGCGGCGGGGTCGCTATCGATGGCCGCCGCGCAGGACACAAGGTCATTTTCGTGGCCCGTAAGAAAGCCCAGGATTGCTGCCTGGGTTGCGCGGTCGTCCAGCGCCCCGCGCAGCGCGTCGGGGGTGAGGCCGGTGAGCGCCAGAAATCGTTCCGCGCGGGGGCCATCGGACAAGATCCACGCCAGTGCGGTCAGCGCGAGCGCCGCATCGTCGGCGGGGTTCGGCAGGGGAGATTGTTTCATGCCCCCGCTTCGCCTAAACCCGGCCGCGAAACAAGCCGCGAAAGCAACCTATTATCATGGGCAAGACCGTATTGGTGGTCGAGGACAATGAGCTGAACCTGCGCTTGTTCTGCGACCTTTTGAACGCGCACGGCTATACCGCGCATGCCGTGCGCGACGGCCGCGACTGTCTGGCGCGCGCGCGCGAGGTGCAGCCCGACCTCATCATCATGGATATTCAATTGCCCCACGTCAGCGGAATGGAACTGATCGTGCAATTAAAGGCCGATGCCCAGCTGTCCCCGGTCCCGATCATGGCGGTCACCGCCTATGCCGGCAAAGGCGACGAAGACCGCATCCGCGCGGCGGGCGCCGAGGCCTATGTGTCGAAGCCGATTTCGGTGATCAAATTTATCGAAAGCGTGGGGGCGTTTGCGTGAGGACCCTGGCGCGATTGTAATTAGGGACAGTCCCCAATTAGCAGAGCCCGACGCATCACGGATGGTAATTGGGAACTGTCCCTAATTACCGGACCTCGAATGTCTCAACCACGAAAAAGGGCGGCACCATGGCCGCCCTGCTCGGTGCTGGATCAGTGTCGGGATGAACATGCCCCGCATGTTCAAGAACTGTCTGGGGGACAGTTCGACCCGGCACTCCTGCGCGGGGATGACGCATTTCCAAGGCCGCGCGCTAATCGCGCGCGGGGAAATGCGTCACTTGATCTTCGCTTCCTTGAACTCGACATGCTTGCGCACGACGGGGTCATATTTTTTCTGCACCATTTTCTCGGTCAGCGTGCGCGGGTTCTTCTTGGTGACATAGAAGAAACCCGTGTCGGCGGTGCTTACCAGCCGGATTTTGACGGTGGTCGGCTTCGCCATGACCCTTATTCCCTAAACAGTGCCGCGATGCGAAGGCCAAGCCCCGCGCCGCCGATGGTTGAAACGAAAAAGGGCGGCGCGCTCAAAGCTGCCGCTCCACAAGCGCGGGCCATTGGGCGAATCAGCGGCAACTGTCAAGAGGGCGGGTTGGGTTTGAGCCCTTCCGGCCGCCATATTACCGGCCCGATATTGGCAGCAGCCCGCTGAGTCTGTGCTCCGGCGCAGGCCGGAGCCTTGGCAGTCGAGGGCAGCGCGTGCGGACAGCGCTCCGGCCTGCGCCGGAGCACAACCACCAGCCTTATGTGTCCAACCGGAATCGCACGGTCATTATGACCCAGCTTTCCTCAGCCGTGCCGCCGCGCGTCGCGGGTTTGAAGCGCCATTTGCTCAGGGCGCGGCGTTTGGTTTCGGTGAAGAAGCCGGGGCTGGCGCTGGTCAACTCGACCACGTCCTTCACGCGCCCGTCAATGCCGACGAGCACACGCACCCGCGCCGTCCCCTCGATTTCATTGCGCTGTTCATAGGGCGGATAATCGGGCTGGGAGGTCGATTTGTAACGCGGGTCGAGCTTGGCCTCGATCAGTGGTGGGGGCGGTGGCGGGACTTCGACTTCGACGGGCGGGTCCTGGCCGATTG
>JACEST010000140.1 GCA_013911715.1 Sphingopyxis sp.
GAAGGGGAGGGGCTAAGTGAGGAACCAGATGATGAACCAGCTTACCAATTTCATGAACCCGGTCGTAAAGCCCGAGACGTTCGATATGATCAAAATCGGCATTGCCAGCCCGGAACGCATCCGCAGCTGGTCGTTTGGCGAGATCAAGAAGCCCGAAACCATCAATTACCGCACGTTCAAGCCCGAACGCGACGGCCTGTTCTGTGCGCGCATCTTTGGCCCGATCAAGGATTATGAATGCCTGTGCGGCAAATATAAGCGCATGAAATATAAGGGCATCGTTTGCGAAAAATGCGGTGTCGAAGTGACGGTGACCAAGGTGCGCCGTGAGCGCATGGGCCATATCGAACTGGCCGCGCCGGTCGCGCACATCTGGTTCCTGAAATCGCTGCCGAGCCGCATCGGCCTGCTGCTCGACATGCAGCTCAAGCAGCTTGAGCGCGTGCTCTATTTCGAGGCCTATATCGTCCTTGAACCCGGTCTGACGCCGCTGGAGAAGTTCCAGCTCTTGACCGAAGACGAGCTGCTCGACGCGCAGGATGAATATGGCGAGGACGCCTTTTCGGCCGGTATTGGCGCTGAAGCGATCCGCGTGCTGCTGGAACAGCTCGATCTTCAGACCGAGCGCGAAGACCTGCTCAAGGAATTGGCCGAGACCAAGTCCGAGCTGAAGCCCAAGAAGATTATCAAGCGGCTGAAGGTCGTCGAAAGCTTCATCGATTCGGGCAACCGCCCCGAATGGATGATCCTGCAGGTCATTCCGGTCATCCCGCCCGAGCTGCGTCCGCTGGTGCCGCTGGATGGCGGCCGCTTTGCGACGTCGGATTTGAACGACCTTTATCGCCGCGTGATCAACCGCAACAACCGTTTGAAGCGGCTGATGGAATTGCGCGCGCCCGACATCATCGTGCGCAACGAAAAGCGCATGTTGCAGGAGGCCGTTGACGCGCTGTTCGATAATGGTCGCCGCGGCCGCACCATCACCGGTGCCAACAAGCGTCCGCTGAAATCGCTTTCCGATATGCTGAAGGGCAAGCAAGGCCGTTTCCGCCAGAATCTGCTCGGCAAGCGCGTCGATTATTCGGGCCGTTCGGTGATCGTGACCGGCCCCGAGCTCAAGCTGCATCAGTGCGGCCTGCCCAAGAAGATGGCGCTCGAGCTGTTCAAGCCGTTCATATACGCGCGCCTTGACGCCAAGGGCCTGTCGATGACGCTGAAGCAGGCGAAGAAGTGGGTCGAAAAGGAACGCAAGGAAGTCTGGGACATCCTTGACGAAGTGATCCGTGAGCACCCCGTGCTGCTCAACCGCGCGCCGACGCTCCACCGTCTGGGCATCCAGGCGTTCGAACCTGTCTTGATCGAAGGCAAGGCGATCCAGCTGCACCCGCTCGTCTGTTCGGCGTTCAACGCCGACTTTGACGGTGACCAGATGGCCGTCCACGTTCCGCTCAGCCTCGAAGCCCAGCTCGAAGCGCGCGTGCTGATGATGTCGACCAACAACATCCTGTCCCCCGCGAACGGCAAGCCGATTATCGTGCCGTCGCAGGACATGGTCCTGGGTCTTTATTATCTGACCATGGAGCGCGAAGGCGAGCCGGGCGAGGGCATGATCCTGTCCGACCTGGCCGAAGTGCATCAGGCGCTGTTCACCGGCGCGGTGACGCTGCACAGCAAGATCACCAGCCGCGTGCCGCAGACCGACGAGGCGGGCCGCGAATATATGAAGCGGTTCGAAACGACGCCGGGCCGCATGCTGATCGGCGAATGCATGCCCAAATCGCACACCGTTCCCTTCGAGCTGGTCAACCGCCTGCTCACCAAGAAGGAAATCGGCGATGTGATCGATCAGGTCTATCGCCACACCGGCCAGAAAGAGACGGTGCTGTTCGCCGACGCCATCATGGCGCTGGGCTTCCGCCACGCGTTCAAGGCGGGCATTTCCTTCGGCAAGGATGACATGATCATCCCGGCCGAAAAGGAAAAGCTGGTCGACGACACCCGCGCGCTGGTGAAGGATTTCGAGCAGCAGTATCAGGACGGCCTGATCACGCAGCAGGAAAAATACAACAAGGCGATCGACGCCTGGTCGCAGTGCGGTGACAAAGTCGCGACCGCGATGATGGACGAAATCCGTGCCACGCCGAAGGACGAGAATGGGCGGATGAAGCCCGTCAACTCCATCTATATGATGGCGCACTCGGGCGCGCGTGGTTCGCAGGCGCAGATGAAGCAGCTTGCGGGCATGCGCGGGTTGATGGCCAAGCCGTCGGGTGAGATTATCGAAACACCGATCATCTCGAACTTCAAGGAAGGCCTGACCGTGCTCGAGTATTTCAACTCGACCCACGGCGCGCGTAAGGGCCTGGCTGATACCGCACTCAAGACGGCAAACTCAGGGTATCTAACCCGCCGTCTGGTCGACGTCAGCCAAGACTGCGTCGTCATCGAAGAGGATTGCGGCACGACTCGCGGCCTTGAAATGCGCGCCATTGTTCAGGGCGGCTCGGTCATCGCCTCGCTGGGCGAACGCGTGCTCGGCCGCACGACGATGGAAGATGTCACCGACAAGGACGGCGCGGTGCTCGCCCCGGCTGGCGTTCTGCTCGACGAAGCGGCGGTGGCAATCATCGAGGCCGCCGAAGTGCAGGCGATCAAGATCCGCTCACCGCTGGTGTGCGAATCGGTGCTGGGCGTGTGCGGCAAATGCTATGGCCGCGACCTCGCGCGCGGCACGCCGGTGAATATCGGCGAAGCGGTGGGCGTCATCGCGGCGCAGTCGATTGGCGAACCCGGCACGCAGCTGACGATGCGGACCTTCCACATCGGCGGTGCGGCGCAGGTCAACGAACAGTCGAACCTGGAAAGCGTTGCCGACGGTACGATCGAATATCGCGACATGGCGACCATCGTCGACCAGCGCGGCCGCCGTCTGGCGCTGTCGCGTTCGGGTGAACTGGCGATTATCGATGCCAATGGCCGTGAGCGCGCGATGCACAAGCTGCCCTATGGTGCCGCGATCCTGTTTGCCGATGGTGCGAAGGTCAAGAAGGGCGACCGGATTGCCGAATGGGATCCGTTCACCATGCCGCTGATCACCGAAAAGCCCGGCGTTGTGAAATATCAGGATCTGGCCGAAGGCAAGACGCTGGTCGAACAGGTCGACGAAGCGACAGGTATCGCCCAGAGCGTCGTGATTGAATATCGCATGGCCGGCCGCGGCAAGAAGGAAGACTTGCAGCCGCGTCTGACCTTGCTCGACGAAGCGAGCGGTGAAGCCGCGCGCTATCTTCTTGCCGTCGGCACGATGCTGTCGGTCGAGGATGGCGCGACGGTGCAGGCGGGTGACGTGTTGGCGCGTGTGACGCGCGAAGCGGGCAAGACGCGCGACATCACCGGCGGTCTGCCGCGCGTCGCCGAATTGTTTGAAGCGCGTATCCCCAAGGACAATAGCGTCATCGCCAAAATCTCTGGCCGTGTCGAATTCGTCAAGGATTACAAAGCGAAGCGCAAGATAGCGATTGTCCCGGAAGAAGGTGATGCGGTCGAATATCTCATCCCCAAGTCCAAGGTGCTGGAAGTGCAGGAAGGCGATTATGTGAAGCGCGGCGACGCGCTGATCAGTGGCTCGCCGAACCCGCACGACATTTTGGACGTGATGGGGGTCGAGGCGCTGGCCGAGTATCTGGTCGCCGAAATCCAGGAAGTATACCGTCTGCAGGGCGTGAAGATCAACGATAAGCATATCGAAGTGATCGTCCGCCAGATGCTGCAGAAGGTCGAGATTACCGACGGCGGCGACACCACGCTGCTGCCCGGCGAACAGCTCGACTATCTGGAGATGATGGAGGTCAACGCCAAGCTGCCCAAGAATGGTGTCCCGGCGGTTGGCAATCCTGTCTTGCTGGGCATCACCAAGGCGAGCCTGCAAACGCGCAGCTTTGTCTCGGCGGCTTCGTTCCAGGAAACCACCCGCGTGCTGACCGAAGCGTCGGTGCAGGGCAAGGTCGACATGCTCGTTGGCCTGAAGGAAAATGTCATCGTCGGGCGTTTGATCCCGGCGGGCACTGGTGCTGCAATGAACCGTGCGCGCGTGACGGCTTCGTCGCGCGACGCGGCGCTGCGCGCAGCGATGCGGGCGGCCAATCAGGCCAGCCTGATCGCGCCGCAAAGCGCAGCCGAAGAGCATGCCGCCGAGCTGGCGCAGGGCCCCGAAGCGGCAATCGGCGACGATCCGCTGGGCGCGGTGCAGGGTGAGGATTTCACGACCGATGATGTCGTGGTGCTCGACCGGCCCGAGGGTGACGACGAGGCGTAAGCCGCGAGATCACATTATGGCAACGAAGAGGCCCGCTGGTGCAGACCAGCGGGCCTTTTTCGTGTGTTCGGGGATTAGTCGGCGATGATCGCGATGGCGATATAGAGGAGCAGCGGCAGGCCAAAGCCCAGCAGCGTGCAGCCGACGAACGCGATACGCGTCCACATGGTGTCGAGGCCGAATTGGTCGGCGAGGCCCGCACACACGCCGAAGGCCATGCCATTAACGCGATTCTTGCGGAAACCCTGTTTCATTGTCTTGGTCCTTTGTCTGGTCGAATGCTGGCGGGGAACCGTCTGGTCAGATGACCAGACGGCCGATTTCCGCACCGTTTGCGCCCATGGCAGCAATCAGCATCATCGAGGCATAGAGCGAAGCAACGCCAGCGATGGCGAAGCTGCGAACGGCGTCAAAGTTAAAGCGTGACATGATATTAAGCCCTTCCTGTTGGTATCGATCCGGACCGTCCGGCCGATGCCGACTGTTATGCAGGAGCCGTGCCAATTTCATTCATTGGCGGTTAACGGCCATTTTCCTGCAATAGCGTTGAGAGTTGCCGGTGTGAATTACGCATGAACGGGAAAAAGTTCGCTATGACCGAGAAAATTTCGGATAATCGGTGAAACTTAACACTAGGCGGCATGGCAGACACCGGTTAGCGCTGCCCATCGATGTCGATCCGCCGCCTCACCCTCACCAATTTCCGCAACCATGGCGCGTTGGAACTGGCCGCCGAAGGGGGGCTGGTGGCGCTTTATGGTGCCAATGGCGCGGGCAAGACCAACATATTGGAAGCCCTGTCGCTGCTGACGCCGGGGCGGGGGCTGCGCGGGGCGGCCTTGCCTGACATGGCGCGCGATGGCGCCGGGGCGGGCTTTGCCGTTTTTGCCGACTGGGACGCAGCGGAGGGCATCTTAGCCTTGGGCACGGGCGTTGCCGCCGAGCGGCCGACGCGGCGGCAAGTGCGGATCAACGGCGCGGCGGCGGCGGCTTCGTCGCTCGCCGAATGGCTGGCGGTGCTGTGGCTGACCCCGGCAATGGATCGCTTGTTCCTGGACAGCGCGGGCGCGCGGCGGCGCTTTCTTGACCGACTGGTGCTCGCGCTCGAGCCAAGCCACGCGCTGCATGCAGGGCGGCTGGAGGCGGCGTTGCGCGCGCGCGGCAAGCTGCTGAGT
>JACEST010000141.1 GCA_013911715.1 Sphingopyxis sp.
CCATGTCGCCGTGCGGATGGAGAACGGGCGCTTTGCCACATTGCGCGCGGGCGCGGGCGATTATGTGCGCGACCAATTGGCCGAGGCGGCGGGCAACGACGCGCCCATGGCGGCACTCGCCGACCTGCCGGACAGCGAGTGCAACGCCGATTTTTGCCGCTGGACGATGGCGCGCGGCGGGCGGACATGGACTGTCTTGGCGGCGCGCAGCCGCATTTTTGTGGACGGGGCCGAATTGGTTGCGGCCTGCGCCGCCGCCGACATCGTCATCGCCGACCGCTGGCTGCCGCAGGGGTGCAAGGCGCGCTGGCTGACGCTCGACCGCGATGCGTTCGATGCGCATGGCGGCGTGGCGGTGCGGTTCGACCCGCCGACCGTCGCCACTGCCATCGACCCCGCCGACGCGCACCCGTGGCGGCGGCCGCAACAGGTCAGTGGTAACGACGAAGCAGGCCCGCCAGCTTCCCCTGCACCATGACGCGGCCTGCCGGATAACGCTGGGGCTCATAGGCGCCGTTGGCGGGGTCGAGCCGCACCAGCGCACCTTCGCGGCGGAAATATTTGAGCGTGGCATCCTGCCCGTCGACCAGTGCCACGACAATATCGCCCTCGCGCGCAGTGCTGGCTTTCTGGATGAGCGCATAGTCGCCATCGAGGATGCCGGCCTCGACCATCGAATCGCCCGATACTTCGAGCGCATAATGATCGCCCGGGCCAAGCAGCGCCGCGGGGACGGCGAGCGCGGCCGAATCTTCGAATGCTTCTATCGGCACGCCTGCAGCAATCTTGCCGTGCAGCGGCAGTTCGATAATATCATTTGCGGCGATCGGCACGCGCGACGGAGACTTGCGCAGCGGCACCACATTATCGCGATCATTGCGCAGCGGCGCGACATCAGCCCTCAGCGCGTCGGGCAGTTTGGTCACTTCCAAAGCGCGGGCGCGGTTGGGTAGGCGGTGAAGAAAACCCCGTTCTTCCAATGCACTAATCAGGCGATGGATGCCTGACTTGGATTTCAGCCCCAGCGCCTCCTTCATCTCCTCAAACGAGGGCGAGATGCCGCTGGCGTCGAGCCGCTGCTGGATGAAAACGAGCAATTCCTGCTGTTTGGCGGTAAGCATGTCGGGTCACCTTTGCTGCCAGTCCATGGACATAGACGGAACAGTTAAAGAACAAATGGAGTGACGTCAACCCCCGGTGGTCCCGCTTTGTTCAAAGCGCGATATATGGTGTCATTGCGCCTGCGGGTTGGGGCGGTGCACCGATTTCGCGGATGAGCAGGGCGTTCGCGTTGGCCAGTGCGGTGGTGAGGCCGCTGTCCTGCGCCGCGAAGGGGGTGATCCGGCCACCGCTGACCGCCGCGCGCAGATAGTCGCGGCGCGGCCCGCCAGCAACCAGATCGTTGGTGAGCGCAGCGTGCGCGACATCGGGCAGCGGCGTGGCGGCCCCCGCCAGATGGCGCAGCAGCGGCAGCAGGAACAGCTGCGCGGTGACAAAGGCCGAAGCGGGATTGCCCGGCAGGCCGAGCAGCGCCGCATCGCCGATGCGGCCTGCAAGCAGCGGTTTTCCGGGACGCATGGCGATTTTCCAGAAGGCAGGCGGAGCGCCAAGTGACGTCATGGCGGCGTGGACATGGTCATGATCGCCCACCGAAGCGCCGCCGAGCGTGACAATCACGTCATGATCGGCGCTGGCAGCGCGGATCGCGGCGATGGTCGCGGCGCGGTCGTCGCCGATGCGCTGCACCGTGCCGAGATGGGCAGGGACGGCGGCGAGCAGCGCAGACAGCATCGGGGCGTTGCTGTCGGGGATCTGGCCGGGCGCAAGCGGCGCGCCCGCATCGACCAGTTCGTCGCCGGTCGAAATGAGCGCGACGCGCGGGGCGCAGCCGACGGCAAGGCTGGCATGGCCCGCCATTGCGGCGAGCGCGATCAGCGCCGGGGTGACGCGGGCGCCAGCGGCGGCGAGATCGGCACCCTGGGCAAAGTCGCTGCCCGCTGTGCGGACATGCTGGCCTTGCGCCCCAGGGCCTGCGCCGGTGAGAGCGATAATGCCATCCGCAGCAGTCGCATCTTCCTGAATCAGCACGGTATCGGCCCCTTCGGGCAATGGCGCGCCAGTGAAAATGCGCATGGTTTCGCCCGTCGCAATGCTGGATTCAGGCCAATTGCCCGCCGCGATGCTGCCGACAAGACGCCAGGGGCCGGGTAGATCGGCGAAGCGGATGGCATAGCCGTCCATCGCCGACAGCACGGCGGCGGGCTGGGAGCGCTGGGCGATCAGCGGCGCGGCGAGATAGCGGCCGAGCGCGGCGGCGAGCGGGAGTGTTTCAGCGGGCAGCGGTGCAGCGAGCGCAAACAGGCGCGCCTGCGCTTCTTCGACCGGCAGCAGCGCGGTCATGGTGCGTGCCAGTCGCCCGATTTGCCGCCAGTCTTACTGATCAGGCGAATGTCGCTGATCATCATGGCTTTATCGAGCGATTTTGCCATATCGTAGAGGGTCAGCAGCGCGATAGACACGGCGGCCAGCGCCTCCATCTCAACCCCGGTCTGGCCGGTCAGGCGAGCGATGGCGGTAGCGCGGATGCCATCGTCCTCGAACGCAAAATCGACCGCAACCTTCGACAGCATCAGCGGATGGCAAAGCGGGATCAGTTCGCTGGTCCGTTTGGCCGCCATGATGCCCGCGATGCGCGCGGTGGCTAGGGCGTCACCCTTTTTCGTGGTGCCGTCACGGATGGCGAACAGCGCTTCGGGCGACATGGTGATGCGGCCCTCGGCCACCGCTTCGCGCGCGGTGGCGGCTTTGGCGGATACATCGACCATGGCGGCCTGTCCGGCCTCGTCGAGGTGGGTGAGTTTGATCATGGGCGTTGGCTTAACGTTGATGGTGACGTTCGCCAAGAAATTGGTTCGCACGAAGACTCAAAGGCGCAAAGCCTCTCCATATTTCCGTTCGTCCTGAGCTTGTCGAAGGGCTGTCCTTTCTTTCTCGCTCAACAAGAAGAAGAGGGCGGTCCTTCGACAAGCTCAGGACATGCGGGGTTGGTTGGAAACTTGGTGTCTTTGTGTCTTCGTGCGAACAGAAATCCTGCCATCGTGTGTCACGCTCAGTTCGCGGTCAACAACCGGCGCGTTGCTACCTCGACATCATCCTGCCGCATCAGGCTTTCGCCTACCAGAAAGGTGCGGACGCCGCTTGCCGCCATGCGCTGACAGTCGGCGTGGGTGGAAATGCCGCTTTCGCACACCAGCAGCACGTCTGCGGGGATCAGCTTGGTGAGGCGCTCGGTGGTGGAAAGATCGACCTCGAAAGTCTTCAGATTGCGGTTGTTCACCCCGATCAGCGGCGATTTCAGATGTTTGAGCGCGCGCTCCAGCTCGGCCTCGTCGTGCACTTCGACCAGCACCTCCAGGCCTTGGGCGAACGCCGCCGCCTCAATCTCGGCCATCGCGCCGTCATCCAGTGCGGCGACGATGATCAAAATGGCATCTGCCCCCATCGCGCGCGCCTCGGCGCATTGCCATGGGTCAACCATGAAATCCTTGCGCAGCACGGGCAGATCGCACGCGGCGCGCGCGGCGACCAGATAGTCTTCATGCCCCTGAAAATAGGGTGCGTCGGTCAGTACCGACAAGCACGCCGCGCCGCCCGCCTGATAGGCGCGGGCGTGGGCGGCGGGGTCGAAATCGGCGCGAATCAGGCCTTTGGACGGGCTGGCCTTCTTGATCTCGGCGATCAGCGCGAAGCCGTTTGCGGCCTTGGCGCGCAAGGCGGCGGCAAAGCCGCGTGGCTGGGAGGGGGCGGGCCAATGGCCCAACCCGTGTGGCTTGCGCTGCGCCACTTCAATGCGCTTGTTGGCGCAGATTTCGGCGAGCTTGTCTGTCATCAAAAGCGAATCCAGCAATCAAGCAGCGCGTTCGCCAGTCCCTTGTCGATAGCCTCGGCGGCTTCTTCGATGCCTTCGTGCCAGTCCGCCGCCTCGCCCGCGACGATCAGCGCGGCGGCGCTGTTGAACAGGACGGCGTCGCGGTAGGCGCGGTCGGCCTCGGTTTCCTGCTCACCGAGCAGCAGGCGGCGCAGCGCGGCGGCGTTGTGGGCCGCCGTGCCGCCTCTCAGCGCGACGAGCGGGTGGCGGGTGAGGCCGACGTCTTCGGGAGTGGTGCGCAAAACTTCCCCAACACCCGTCTGTGCTGAGCTTGTCGAAGCACCGTCCTTTTCTTTGCCGCTGCCTGAAGAAAAGGACAGCCCTTCGACAAGCTCAGGGCGAACGGGGTAGCAGTAACGAGGGTGGGCAGAAACTACACGCAGCACCGTGCTCGGCCCGCTGACCGACAGTTCGTCGAGCGGCTCGTCGCCCGCGACCAGCATCGCGTCTTCGGTGTCGAGCATGGCGAGCGCCTCGGCATAGAGCGGCAAAAAGTCGGGCCGCGCGACGCCGATCAGCTGGCGGCGCACCCCTGCCGGGTTGCAGGCAGGGCCGGTCAGATTGAAAATCGTCCGCCGCGCGATCGATTTGCGGATCGGGGCAAGGCGGGCGAGCGCCGGGTGGTGCTTTTGCGCGAAGAGAAAGGCGATGCCGAGGTCGGCGAGCGTCGCTTCGGCGGTTTCGCTGGCGCGGTCGAGGTTGAGGCCCAGCGCTTCGAGCGTGTCAGCCCCGCCCGCCTGGCTCGATGCCGCGCGGTTGCCGTGCTTAGCGACGGGCACACCGCACGCGGCGACGACGATGGCGACGGCGGTCGAGACATTGACGCTGTTGCTCATGTCGCCGCCGGTGCCGCAGACATCGATGGCCCCCGCGGGCGCGCTGACCGCGATCATGCGCGCGCGGATGGCGCGGATGGCGGCGGCGATTTCGGTGGGCGTTTCGTCGCGCAGCGAGAGGGTGAGGATGAAATCGCGGATTTCTTCGTCGTCGAGGGTGCCGTCGAGAAGGAGCGCAAAGGCGGCCTCAGCTTCTTCGCGGCTGAGCGGCTGGGTCGCGTCGGGCAGGGTCATGACAAGCTACTCCCGTCATGCTGAACTTGTTTCAGCATCCATGGCGCGACGCGGCGACCAAGCGCCATGGGCCCTGAAACAAGTTCAGGGTGACACCATAAATTAACGGGGGATAGACTCACACCCTCTCCCCCACCATCATCCCCGCCGCGCGCATGAAATTGGCCAGCATGGCATGGCCATGTTCGGTGGCGATGCTTTCGGGGTGGAATTGGACGCCGTGGATCGGCAGCTCGCGGTGGCGGAAGCCCATGACCGCGCCGTCGTCGCTGGTGGCATTGACGATCAGCTCGGCGGGAATGTCGACGACCTCGAGGCTGTGATAGCGCGTCGCGGTGAAGGGGCTGGGGAGGCCGGTGAACAGCCCGCTGCCGTCATGGGCGACCTGTGAGGTCTTGCCGTGCATCAAATGGCCGCGCTGGACGATGCCGCCGAAATGCTGGCCGATGCTC
>JACEST010000142.1 GCA_013911715.1 Sphingopyxis sp.
CCCGTCATCGTCGTCGCCGCCGCCCGCCGCGCCGCCGTCATCGTCATCGCCGCCGCCCGCCGCGCCGCCGTCATCGTCGTCGCCGCCCCCGGCGGTTCCATCGTCATCACTTCCGGCGTCGTCGGCACCGGCGTCGTCAGTGCCAGCATCTTCGTCGCCGCCGATTTCCTCGTCGCCGCCGGGATCATCGGCATCTGGTTCAGCTGCGTCGGGATCCTCGACCACGTCCTCGCCGCCGCCGGGATCCCCGGCATCGGGTTCGGGCTCGTCCGGGTCTTCGACGTCGGCGTCATCATCGCCGCCATCATCTGTATCGTCATTGTCATCGTCGGTGTCACCCGCACTTTGCGCGGCAAGCGGGGTATGGAAGGCGATCATTGCCGGTACCAGCGCCAGCAGCATCACCAGCAAGCCGATCACCCCAAATCTCATGCGCATGGGACATCCCCTAAAATAATACCAAACCGTCAGAAGCGGGACCGGTTGCATCGCCATCGCATATATACGATGCCGGGTGTTCCTTTATTCCAGTGTCTTGTCTATCCTTGGAATATTTCCTCTTGCTGAACCGTTGGCACAATGGAGCGCCCGATGAACCCGGACGACACCACAAGGCAGGCGCTGATGGCGCTGATACCGCGCTTGCGCCGGTTCGCCCGGGTGTTGACCGGCAATATCGTCGACGCCGACGATATTGTGCAGGCCAGCTTGGAGAAAGCAATGCTGAATTTGGATCAATGGCAAGCCGACACCCAGCTCGATCGCTGGCTGTTCCGTATTGCCCGCAACAGCTGGATCGATGATCGCCGCCGCGCGCATAACAGCAAAAGGCACGATGATGTCAGCGAGATGGTCGACCTGGCGGGCGATGATGGTGTCGCCGTGACCGAAGCGAACGCCGAGGCGCGGATGGTGCGCGCGGCGGTTGATCAACTGCCCACCGACCAACGCGATGTGGTCGCGTTGGTAATGCTTGAGGAATATAGCTACCGCGAGGCAGCCGAGGCGCTCGACCTGCCGATTGGCACGGTGATGAGCCGCTTGTCGCGCGCCAAGGCCGCGCTTGCCAAAGCGATCGCCGGCGAAGGATTGATCCAATGAACGGCCCCTTCACCGAGGCGCAGTTGACGGCCTTTCTTGACGGAAAGCTGGACGACGACGCGCTCGTCGATGCGATTGAAGCGGCAATCAATGCCGATCCGGCGCTCGCCGAAAAAATTGAGCGCCTGGCCGTGGCGGATGATGGCGCGCTCGCCGTACGCCAGGCCTTTGCGCCGGTACTGGATGCGCCGGTGCCCGATCATCTGGCTCAGATTGTGGCCTCGTCATCGGCGGATAGCGCGGTGGTGGCAGACTTCGCCGCCGCGCGGGCCAAGCGCGATGCGCGCCAGCCCGCCAACGACAATGGCCGCGCCTGGCGCTGGCCCCAATTTGCAGCGATGGCCGCCAGCCTGATGGTGGGCGTGATGATTGGCGGGCCGTTGCTGGTGGGCGGCGCCGATTCGGACCGCGCGCTGGTGCTGGCCGGGGCCGACGGCTTTGCCACGGCGCCGGTGATTGCGGCCATGCTTGACACTGCCCCGAGCGGGCAATCGGTCGATCTTGCCGGTCTTGGTGCGGGTGAAGTCGTGCTGACCTTTCGCAACAGCGATCGGCAACTTTGCCGCCAGTTCACGATCGAAGGTGCGGACACGACCAGCGATGCGCTCGCCTGCGCCGGTGCTGACGGCGGCTGGCGGATCGAAGCGCTGGGCCGGCGCGCTGCACCCGCTGGCGACATGAAACTGGCTGGCGGCGATGCCGCGGTCAGCGTGGTTGCGGCGGTTGACGCGATGATCGACAGCGATCCGCTGGTCGGCGATGCCGAGGCGGCTGAACTTAAAGCAAAATAGTCATGACAAGAAAAAGGCTGCCGACGCGATGAACCTATCGCGCCGGAGGCTTTTTTGATGGCACGCGGTCAGATGGTCAGCTGCAGTTCCAGGATGGCGGCAACGCCGTCGTCCACCGAGATGCGAAAGCGTTCCTCGCGAAACTGCACCACATCGGCGCGCAGCTGGATGTTGGGGTGGAGGCGGTAAAAGCCACCGAAGCCGATCAACCGGTTCTGGCGATCCGATGCCTCGGTATAGGCGGCGCTGCCCGCAATGCCCCAGTCGGGCATGACCCATGCGATCCCGTAATTGATTTCCCACTGGTCAAAACCGCGATCGAGCCGGTTTGAATCGCCGCGATCGACATAGGCGGCGCCGATCCGCAACGGTCCGCGCCGCGCTTCGGCACCGACGCTCCAGCTCGACAGGTCGGCGCGGGTGGTCAGCGGGTCGGCCTCACCGGTGGCGTAGCCCGCGCTCGCTCCCAGGATCCAGTCGCCCACCGGCTGCTGATATTGCAGGCCGAATTCGAACGCATTGTCGAGTTCGATCCGTTCGCGCGAATCGACCGCGGCAGCGTTGCGGCGCACCCTGGGCGACCAGGACACCCCGCCGCGCAGCCCGCCAACCGGGGGCGAGAGATAAAGCACTTTGAATGCGTCTTGCGTATCGACCGCGCGGAGCAACGCCTGCGTCCCGGCATAGCGCGAAAATTCGCCGCGCACCTGCCCCAGCGCGATCAGCGGAGCGGCAAAAGCCAGCGTATCGGCCGGTCCATCCTGCAGGCCAACTTCGAGGCGGCCATAATCGCTCGCCACAAAGCCATAGATTTCGCCTGCCTCGAGCACCTCAGACGCGCGGCGGCGGCTGTTCTGCTCGATATTGGCGCCGATGATAATCCCGTCGGGCGAGGTCCATTGGGCATTGAGCCGCGCGAACAAATCGATCTGGGCGTCGGGGGAGTCCGTAGTCAGATCATCGTCGTCGAACACCGCCACCTGCGCCGCTGCGCCGCCGCTGAGGCGGATGTCGAAACCTTCCCATTGGACCTCGAGTTCCGGCAACTGGGCCCGTGCAACCGATGTGCCCGAAAGCAGCGCGCAGGCAATGGCTGCGCGCCCGCAAGCGCCGCAAAAAATCCGCTTCACCATCGACAATCCTCCATAGAAGGCCCTTTAGGCCAAGTTATTGGCAATAATAGTCTAAAACAATGCATGCGCAGCGGTCGCATCGAACCCTTTTCACGGGAGTATCGGTGCCATCCTGGCCGTGCATGGGCCGTCCCATTCTGGATCAGGCTTTATAGGCGAACGATTACAGCGTCTGATTTATTCCGCCGGACAGCAAAGAATTTTTCTGTCAGCTGCGGGAATAAGCCCCTCCATTGCGCCGTTTGCTCCCTGAACCGGCCGCAACCACCCCGTCGCGGGGCGGTTTGGGCCTGACAAGGAGCAAACCCCAGTGAACAACCGATATCAGCGTCCAGCCCTGGCCGCCCTGACGCTGGCCGTTTCGAGCTTTGGCATCGTCGCCGCTGCGCACGCCAAGGCTGTCGCTGCCGCCGACCAACCCGAGCGCGACTCCGACGCAGCGGATGCCGGCGCTGCCGCGAGCAACGATGCAGCGCGTTGGCGGATTGAACCCGGCCTGAACCTGACCGCCCGCGCCATTGCCGCGCGCACGACGGCCCCGGCCGAAGATGAGGTGATCGATGGCAATGCCTTTGCGCTGGTCGCCGCGCCGTCGCTGGTGCTGACCAATGATGATGTCGCCGTGACGTTGCGCAACACATCGACGCGGCTGGAGTATGAAGACCCCGACCGCGCTGACCGGTGGCAGAATACGGCGCGGGTGAGCGCCCAGTTCAACCTGTCGGACGCAACCACCATCTCCGGCTTTGGCGAACGCGCCGACAATATGCTGGCGGCCGAATTCACGTCGGCTGACGAATGGGAATTTGGCGGCGAAATCGAGCACAGCTTCGATGCATCCAACCGGGTGCAACTGGGCGCGAGCTGGCGGTTGCGCAGTTATGACGACAGCGACAATTCGACCGGCAATGGCCTGCGCGTCGATGGCGAATATCGCTATCGTTTTGGTCCCAATCATTTTGCCTTCCTGCGCGGCCGCTATGACGAGATTAATTCGGGCAATGCGCGCCGCGATCTTGATCGCTGGCTGGTCGAGGCCAGCTACCAGCGTCCGATTGCAAAAGACCTGCGGGTGCGTTCGGAGCTCAGCTACCAACGGCTGGATTTTTCGGGCCGCACGCTTGCCAGCGGCGGGGTGCGGCAGGACGATCTGTTCTGGCCCGAACTGACCCTCATCTGGAGCCCCGGGCCGTGGCGGCTGGCTGCCGAGGGCCGGTACATCACCCGCAATTCGACCGACCCGCAATTCGACCGCTCGGGCTTCCGGCTTGAACTGGAGATCAGCTATGCATTCTGAGAATCACGACGAAGCCAGCCTGACCAAGCGCAGCCTGTCCTATGCATCGGCGCTTGCCGGTGTGGGGGCGCTGGTCGGGGGATTTTGGCTTTACCAGGGTCAGCCCGACCTGCCGTCGCTGGCGACGGCCCAAACGGCACTGGTCCATCCCGACAGCCTGTGGAGCCTGTCTGATTCGCACCTGCTGTTTGCCCTGCCGCTTGGTGCCATGATCGTCGTGTTCGTGCGAACGATATTGGGCTGGAAAACCTTTGGCCTGTTCACGCCAATGCTGCTTGCCATGTCCTATCTTCAGTCAGGGCCGGTCTTGGGTCCGGCGATTTCGATCGGGGCCATATTGATCGGCATGTTGTGCGCGCCGCTGCTGAAATGGCTCCAGCTTTCACGCGTGGCTTTTTTGGGCGTGTTGATTGGGATCGTCGTGACCTGTTTGGGCGCGGCAGCCCAGCATACCGACAAGTTTCTGCTCGCCAGCGCCTTCCCGGTCGTGGTCACTGCGCTGGTTGTAGAGCGCTGGTGGACCAGCTGGGAAACCCAAGGGCCACGTCAAGCGTTGAAGGAAACGTCGCTGACCCTGTTTGTTTCCATCATGATCCAGTTTGTTGTTGCATCGCCCTTTCTCGTGGAACTCGGCACGCACCAGCCGCTGAGCCTTTCGATGGGGTCTGTCATCATCATGGCGCTGCTTGGCCGTTATCGCGGGCTGCGCCTGTCCGAAATCGTCCGCTTTCGTCTCGCAAGGAAAAATTGAAATGAGCATCCTCGGAATGAACCGCCGCAACGCATTGATCCAGCGCTTTAATCCGCCGCGGGCGATCAAGACCGTCAATCACAAGTTCCAGACCAAAGAGAAATTGGCAGCCGCTGGCGTCCCGGTTCCGCCGACGGTCGCGCTGATCTGTGGCAAGGCCGAACTGGCCGATCTTGACTATGCATCATTGCCCGATGCCTTTGCCATCAAACCCAATCGCGGCTCGCAGGGCCAGGGCGTGATCTTGCTCGACGGGCGCTGCAAAGGCGGTTGGAAAAAGCTGAACGGCGACGTCTTCACTTATGCCATGCTGCGCCAGCATATTGGCTGGCGCAGCATGGCATAAGTGAAGACGTCGCCGTTC
>JACEST010000143.1 GCA_013911715.1 Sphingopyxis sp.
GTCATAGTCGCTGGTCGTGGTTTCGATCTGGGCGCGGATCTGCTCGACGCGCGCCTTGATCGCATCGGCATCACCGGCGCCATCGACGATGGTGGTGTTGTCCTTGTCAATGGTGACGCGCTTGGCCTGGCCGAGCATGGCGAGGGTGACGCTTTCCAGCTTGATGCCCAAATCTTCGCTGATCATTTCGCCCTTGGTCAGGATCGCGATATCCTGCAGCATCGCCTTGCGGCGATCGCCAAAGCCGGGGGCCTTGACGGCTGCGACCTTGAGGCCGCCGCGCAGACGGTTGACCACGAGGGTCGCAAGCGCTTCGCCTTCGATGTCTTCGGCGATGATCAGCAGCGGGCGGCCCGACTGGACCACTGCTTCGAGGATCGGCAGCATCGACTGCAGGTTCGACAGCTTCTTTTCAAAGATGAGGATATAGGGATCGGCGAGTTCGACGATCATCTTTTCCGCATTGGTGATGAAGTAAGGCGACAGATAACCACGGTCGAACTGCATGCCTTCGACGACGTCGAGTTCAAACTCGAGGCCCTTGGCTTCTTCGACGGTGATCACGCCTTCCTTGCCGACTTTTTCCATCGCTTCGGCGATTTTTTCACCGACTTCGGTGTCGCCGTTCGACGAAATCACGCCGACCTGGGCGATTTCGGCGGTGCCGCTGACGGGCTTCGAGCGCGCCGCCAGATCGGCGACGACGGCGGTGACGGCGAGGTCGATGCCGCGCTTCAGGTCCATCGGGTTCATGCCGGCGGCAACCGACTTCATGCCTTCGCGGACAATCGCCTGCGCCAGCACGGTCGCGGTGGTGGTGCCGTCACCGGCGGTGTCATTGGCTTTCGATGCAACTTCGCGCAGCATCTGGGCGCCCATATTTTCGAACTTGTCCTTGAGTTCGATTTCCTTGGCGACGGTGACGCCGTCCTTGGTGATGCGGGGGGCGCCAAAGCTTTTGTCGATGACGACGTTGCGGCCCTTGGGGCCGAGCGTAACCTTGACCGCGTCGGCCAGCGTGTCGACGCCGCGCAGAATGCGCTCACGCGCGTCGCGACCGAATTTTACGTCTTTTGCAGCCATGTGGATGCTCCTCTTTCTAACTCGTCACCCCTGCGAAGGCAGGGGTCGTTGGCGTTTTCAACTAAGCGGCCCCTGCCTGCGCAGGGGCGACGATGCGGGTCAGGCGATGACGCCCAAAATGTCGCTTTCTTTCATGATCAACAGCTCTTCGCCGTCGACCTTGACCTCGGTGCCCGACCATTTGCCGAACAGGATGCGGTCGCCCGATTTGACGTCGAGCGGGGTCACCTTGCCGTCATCGGCGCGGGCGCCCGAACCGACGGCGACGACTTCGCCTTCCTGCGGCTTTTCCTTGGCGGTGTCGGGGATGATGATGCCGCCAGCCGTTTTTTCTTCGGCTTCAATACGGCGAACCAGCACGCGGTCGTGCAGCGGACGAAATTGCATGGATATCCCTCCAGTAATGCAATTGAAGATAGGAGCTGGCACTCACCCACAGCGAGTGCCAACAATGGGCATATGGGTGGGGGGTGTGACAGGGTCAAGGCGGTGCAGGAGAAAAACTTTGCGGCCATGAATTGCATGGCTGCGCTATTCAACTGAAGGCACCAGCCCCAGCCGCCCCCGCATCCGCCAGCGGATGACCATCAGCACCGCGACGATGCCGAGTCCGGTGGCGAGCCCGGTCCAGATGCCAACCCCGCCCCAATCCGCACGGAACGCCAGCCACGCGCCGACACCAATACCGATGCCCCAATAACCGAACAGCGCGATCACCATCGGCACGGTCGTGTCGTGCAATCCGCGCAACATGCCGGCCCCGGCGACCTGCGCGCCGTCGACAATCTGGAAAATCGCCGCGACAGCAAGGAAAGCAATGGCCAGCCGCGTCACTTCCGCCCCGCCCGGCGCGGCGGGATCGATGAACAGGCCGATCAGCGGCGCAGGCAACAGCCACATGATGATCGCGGTCAGCGTCATGAATCCCAAGGCAATAGCAAAGCCGGTCCAGCCCGAGCGCGCGATGCCTTCGGGATCGCGGCGGCCATAGCCCATGCCGACCCGCACGGTAATCGCCTGCGCGACGCCCAGCGGCACCATGAACGTCAGCGACGCGATCTGCAGGGCGACCGAATGCGCCGCCACTGCCGCGGTGCTGATGAGCCCCATCAGGAAAACGGCGGCGGTGAACACCGATGCCTCGAACCCCATCATCAGGCCAATCGGCGCGCCAAGTTTGAAAATGCCGCGGTAACGCGGCCAGTCGGCGCGCCAGAAATTTCCAAACAGCCGGTACCGGCGAAAATCGCGGTGGCGCAGCACCACGACCGCCAGCAACGCGAACATGAGCAGATTGACGATGCTCGTGCCTATGCCCGCCCCGACCAGTCCCAGTTGCGGCAGGCCGAAATTGCCGAGGATCAGCCCATAGTTAAGAATGGCGTTGGCAACGACGCCGACCAGCCCCGCCACCAGCGTCCACACCGGGCGCTCTTTCGCCGAAATAAAGCAGCGCAGCACGGTGATGGCCAGAAAGGGCAAGATGCTCCACATCAACGTGCGGACCATTTTTGCCGCGTCATTCGCCAATTCCGGCTGTTGGCCGAGTGCCAGGAAAATATCCTGCGCAAACCAAAGCGCCGCCCACACTGGCGCACAAAAACTGACCGCCATCCACAAACCCTGCCGCACGGTCCGGCGGACATCGCGCACGGACGAAGGCTTGCGCCCGATTTCCGACGCAATCATCGGCGCGCATGCTGTCAGTAGTCCCATGCCGAAAATCGACACCGACATCACCAAATTGGTCGCCAGCGCGCCAGCAGCAAGCGCCGACGGGCCCAGTCGCCCCAGCAACAAGACGTCGGTCGCGTGGATCAACGCCATGGTCAGGTTGGACAGGATCAACGGCCACGCCAGCACCAGCATGGCGCGCGCCTCGTCGCGCCACGGGGTGGCGAGAGGGGTCATTTCATCCAAGGCGTGCGCGCGCGACATAGCCGTCCCGGTTATCCGAATGAGGGTGGGGGTTCAATGGTGCGGGGTGCTTTGGCGACGCGATGTGACAAGGCGGCAACAGCCACTCCGTCATTACGAGCGAAGCGGGCCGAAGGCGACCGATGGTCTACCAATCCAGAGCGGTGTTAGGCCGCCCCTAGATTGCCGCGTCGCTTCGCTCCTCGCAATGACAGTTGCTCAGGAAAGCCAGAGCGGGACCATCTCTACCACAAAAGCCGCAAAGGTCAGCGTCAGTCCGATCACAAACAGCCGATAAGCATAGGCAAGAAAGCGATATTTGCGCCGCGCCAGCACGACGCCATTCTGATAGGTGTCGCGCAGCATCGCTTCGTACATATCCTCTTCGCTGCGGAACCGCGCCTTGACGGCGGTGATGAATTCATCCTCGTCCATTTGTTCAAAGCGGCCAAAGAAGAGGATGTTGCTGTGATCCTTGCCGTCGCGATAGACCACCGGCGGCGCTTTGCCAACGCGCGGGAGCACCGCCGACACCGCAAGCAGCGCCGACAGGAACGAAAAGGTCGCAAGAATCGCGAGCGGAAGCGCCAAATTTCCGCTGCGCGCCTGCCCCACCGCCAGCGTGAAAACGACAAAGGTCGCGCCCATCAGGATTGACGCCTTTTGGTCGGCCATTTGCGACAATTGCATCGTCAATTGCTGCGTCGTGCGCACCGCATGGATTGCATTGGGCGGAAAGCCGCTGGCCGCTTCGTTGCTGTCTGCTGATGGCATCATTTGCCTCCCCCCGTGCAGCAGGGGATGGCATGACAGCACGGCATCGGCAAGATGCGGCCCCAATCCCGCCGCAATGGCTTGCCAAGCGCGGCGCAGCGCGGCATTCCGCCCGCACCAATAATTGCCGGGACGCCATGATGAGCGATGCACTGCAAGACCAGATTTACGGGCTGATCGCGCCGTTTAACAAAAAGGGCGTCGCATTGACTGACGCGACCAGCTTTGCTGGCGATCTGGAGTGGGACAGCCTGACGGTGATGGATTTCGTTGCCGAGGTTGAAGACACGTTCGACATCATCATCAGCATGAATTTGCAGGCCGAAATTGAAAATGTCGGCCAGCTGGTGGCGGCGGTGGCGAAGCTTGCGGGCTGACATCTATTTTTCCGTTCGCCCTGAGGAGCCATTGAGCTTGTCGAAATGGCGTCTCGAAGGGCACACAACTCCGGTGCTTCGAGACGGGTCTTCGGCAAGCTCAGACCCTCCTCAGCACGAACGGTCCTAAGGATTGCAATAATGACCGATCTCTTCTCCAAATTCGATCCCTTGATCGAACAGCGTGCGGCGCTGTTGTCGACCGGGGTCACCGACCCGTTCAGTCTGGTGATGGACGAAGTGCTGTCGCCGACGCGCGCGATTTGCAACGGGCGCGACACGATCCTGCTCGGCACCTATAATTATATGGGGATGACGTTCGACGAAGACGTCATCGCCGCCGGGCAAAAAGCCATGGCCGAATTTGGCGCCGGCACGACGGGCAGCCGCGTGCTCAACGGCACCTTCCGCGATCACCGCGCGGTTGAGGAAGCGCTCAAGGAATTTTACGCCATGGACCATGCCATGGTGTTTTCGACCGGATATCAGGCCAATCTGGGCATCATTTCGACCATCGCGGGCAAGGGTGATTATGTCATCCTCGACATCGACAGCCATGCGTCAATCTATGACGGGTGCAAAATGGGCGACGCCGAAATCGTCGCGTTCCGCCACAATGATGTCGAGGCGCTCGAAAAGCGGCTGAAGCGCCTGCCCCCTGAAGCGGGCAAGCTGGTGGTGCTCGAGGGCGTCTATTCGATGCTGGGCGATGTCGCGCCGCTGGTCGACATGGTCCGCGTATCGAAAGAAAATGGCGCGATGGTGCTGGTCGATGAAGCGCATTCGATGGGCTTTATCGGACAGCATGGCCGCGGCGTGGCCGAGGAACAGGGCGTCATCGATGATGTCGATTTCATCATCGGCACCTTCAGCAAATCGGTCGGCACCGTCGGCGGATTCTGTGTGTCGAACCATCCCAAATTTGAAGTGCTCCGGCTCGTTTGCCGTCCCTATGTGTTCACCGCCGCGCTGCCGCCGAGCGTCATGGCATCGAGCGAGGCGTCGATCCGCAAGCTGATGCATGGATCGAACAAGCGCGCGCATCTGTGGGAAAACAGCCGCACTCTGCACCAGGGCTTGCGCGATCTGGGCTTTAAGCTCGGCACCGATACGGCGCAGAGCGCGATTATTGCGGTGATTATGCCCGACCTCGAACGCGGCGCGATGATGTGGGAAGCGCTGCTGCACGAGGGACTCTATGTCAATC
>JACEST010000144.1 GCA_013911715.1 Sphingopyxis sp.
TTCCGGAGCTTTTCATCATGGCCAGCGCGCCGCAGAACGTAAATCTGCCAATTTTTTACCAGGACCTTCAGCCGCTTTCGAGCGTCGATCACGCCGGCTTTCGCGCGCGCGCGCTCGACAAGGCACCCTTTCTGGTGGGCCAGCACGCCGTGCCGTTGACCAGCGACGAATTTATCTCGGCCTCGCGCCATTTTCCGATCGTTTTTTCTGCCGGTGATAATCCAGTGCCATTGGCGCTGATGGGCCTTAACGAGGGCATCAATGTTTTCGTCGATGACGAAGGCAAGCTGATCAACCCGGTATATGTGCCTGCGTACATCCGCCGCTATCCCTTCCTGCTCGCCAAGCTGCGCCGCGACAGCGACGAAATGTCGTTGTGCTTTGACCCCAATTCACAAGCGATTGGCGACTTTACCGACGGCGACGCCCTGTTCGTCGATGGCCAACCGTCCGAGCACACGACTGCAATTCTTGGTTTTTGCGAGCAGTTTGAACAGGCGGGCCAACGCACCGGCCAGTTTATGGAAGAACTGGTCAAATCAGGCCTGCTGATGGACGGCGAAGTGTCGATCGAAGTGCAGAATGCGGCCCAGCCGTTCGTCTATCGTGGATTCAAGATGATCGACGAAGCCAAGCTGCGCGAACTGCGCGGTGATGTGCTTCGGAAAATGACGCAAAATGGCATGCTGGCGCTAATCTTTGCGCATCTGTTCTCGTTGCAACTGATGCGCGAGATTTTTGCGACGCAGGTCAGCATGGGCAAAATGCCGCAGATTGCCCAGCAACCCGCAGCGATGTGATCGGGTACGGCGATCGGCACCGTTCAAAAGTCGATCGCCAGCCCCTTATACTCCCAATCGCCATAGCGCACGGGATCGCGCCCGCCCGGTTGCTCGGTCGCAGGGTCGACTTCCACTGCGCGCGGCGTCGGCGCGCCGCTCTTTTGCCAATGCGCCGGCGGGCTCACCCCCTCCGGACGCTGGCGCGCGCGCGAAATCGGGGAACCAATGGCCTTGTTCGCGGATTGTTTCATCGATGCACCTTGCTGTCTGGCTGCGCCCATCCATATAAGACGCAGCAGTGGCAATTTGGATGCAGCCATTTGGGATCAAAGGCAATGAACGGGCTGAAAACAACGATGTTGCTGGCCGCATTGACGGCATTGTTCATGGCGCTGGGCCTGACCATTGGCGGGCGCGGCGGCATGATCATCGCGCTGCTGATTGCGGTCGGCATGAATATCTTCACTTATTGGAACGCCGACAAGATCGTGCTGCGGATGCACAATGCGGTCGAGGTCGATGGCCGCACCCATCCGCAATTTTACGGGCTGGTGGCGCGACTGGCACAGCGCGCCGAACTGCCCATGCCGCGGGTTTACATCGTCGATGATGCCAATCCCAATGCGTTCGCAACCGGGCGCAACCCGGAAAATGCCGCCGTCGCGGCGACCACCGGCTTGCTCGCCATACTCAGCCATGACGAGGTTGAAGGCGTTATGGCGCACGAATTGGCGCATGTGAAGAACCGTGACACGCTGGTAATGACCATGGTCGCGACCATTGCTGGTGCGATTTCGATGCTCGCCAATTTCGGCATGATTTTCCGCGGCGACAGCCGCAGCGCCGGGATCGCGGGCCTGCTCGCCGTGCTTGTCGCACCCTTTGCGGCGATGCTGGTGCAAATGGCGATCAGCCGCAGCCGCGAATTTGGTGCCGACGCCACCGGTGCGCAGATTGCTGGCAACACGCGCGGTCTGGCCTCGGCACTGGCAAAGATCGCCGGGCCAGCGGCGCGCATTCCCAACCGCACCGCACAGCGCAACCCTGCGGCGGCGCAGCTGTATATTGCCCCGCTGTCGCTCGGTGGTCTGTTCTCGACGCACCCGCGCACCGAGGACCGGATCGCCGCATTGGCTGAACTGGGCGACGCGATGGGCGATGGACGAGCTGTAACGGCTCCACAGACCACAAGCCAACCCCGCCGAAGCGCGCTGGATCCCATGCGTGGCGACTAGGGCACGGCAGCGTCCATCGGGGAATCAGGTCGAAGGGTTAGCAGCGCGCCGCGCCGCGCTGGCGCTGCTCGACGCGGTGCTGCGGCGCGGCGAGCCGATGGACCGCGCGGTCCACGCCGCCTGCCAGCGGCTGCCGAGCGACGATCGCGCACTCGCGGTGGCGATTGCCGGCGACACGCTGCGCTGGCTCGGCCCGCTCGATGCTTTGATCGACAGCGCGGCCGAACAGACTTTGCCCGGCGACAGCAAGGTCCGTGCGGTGCTCCGTATCGCGCTGACACAGTTGCTCCACATGGGCATCGCGCCGCACGCCGTGATCGCAACCAGCCTGGCGCTGCTCGTCGGCGGGCCGCGCCGCCTGACCCATGCAATTTTGTCGAGGGCGCAGCGCGACGGCTGGACCCTGCCGGTGCCGCCACCACTGCCCCCTGCCGTCGCAGCGCGCTGGGATGCCGCATGGGGCGCCGACATGGTCACCGCAGCAGAGGCCAGCTGGGCCGAGCCGCCGCCGCTCGATCTGCGTTTCAAATCGGCATCTGCCGCCAGTGAATTTGGCGACGGTGCATCCTTCACCCCCCACCACCGCCGCTTGCCGCGCGCTGGACGCATCGAATTGCTTCCCGGCTACGAGGATGGCGCATGGTGGGTGCAGGATCTGGCCACCAGCATCGCTGCCGACCTGCTCGGTGGCGGTCAAGGCCGACCGGTGCTGGACCTGTGCGCCGCGCCGGGCGGCAAAACAATGCAGCTCGCCGCCGCTGACTGGCAGGTGACCGCCATTGACAGCAGCGCCAAACGGCTTGAGCGGCTGCGCGAGAATCTGGCGCGGACCCGGCTCGATGCGGCCCTGGTCACCGCCGATCTCAAACATTATGCGCCGCAACATCAGGCCGACGCCGTGCTGCTCGACGCACCGTGCAGCGCCACCGGCACTTTTCGCCGCCACCCCGATGTGCTGCATCGCATCACCGACAGCGACATTGCCCAGCTGGCGCAGCTGCAAAGCGAACTGCTCGCGCGCGCGGCGGCTTGGGTCAAGCCGGGTGGCACCCTGGTCTATGCCACTTGCTCGCTCGAACCCGCCGAAGGCGAAGCGATCATCTCGGCCTTTCTGTCGGCCAGTCCCGGCTGGTGCATCTATGCCGTGCGCGGTGACGAATTGCCGGCTGGCATCGCCCCAACCACCGAGGGCTGGGTCCGCACCCTCCCCGGCAGTGAACCCAGCCTCGACGGCTTTTTCATCGCAAGGCTGATCGCGCCCTGATTTCCATCTTTCGTCACCCTGAACTTGTTTCAGGGTCCATGGCGCGTGGATTCGAAATGGCACCATGGATGCTGAAACAAGTTCAGCATGACGAACATTAGCGTCACATAAGCCCTATCCCCGCGGCCGATACCAGATCGGCGAGGTATAGGCGCGCTCCTGCGCGACCAGCTCGGTTCCCGGCAGCAGCTTGGCCCCATAGCGCAGCGCGTCGAACAGCACCCAGCGCGGCGTCGGGATCTCGATAACCCGGACATAGTAAAAGGCGCGTTCCGCCGGGTCGAAATCGGGGTCGGTCCATACCGTCTGCAGCTCGGGCGCGCCGATGCTGTTGGTATAGCTGGCCTTGGCAATGTCGACCGTGTTGCCAACCGGCGGGAGCTTGCCGCCAGCGCCGGGCTGGCGCGTGTCGGTGTCTGACCAGATGACGTCATAGACGCGCTCGTTCATCTGGCCATCCGCGCCATACCATCCCTTGACGACCTGAACTCGGTCGAGGTTCGCGCCCATCGGGTCTTTCAGCGCCGACACGATAAAGCGCGGCGCACCTTGCCCGGCTTTCAAGTCGCCACCCATCGGCACGCCGCGCGCATAGCCCGCCGCGACCCAGTCTTTGGCGAGGTCGGCGGCGGAAAAATCCCATCCGCCAAAGAAACGCACCGTCATGCGCGGGCCGGTCGTTGCATAAACCTCGCGCCGCAGCATGGCGTCGAAAATGGCGCTGCGCGTGTTGGCGGTGGCCCAGACGGCGGCATAGCCGCCCGCCAGATAGTGCCAGCCAAAGCGCCCTTCATTCGTGCCAAGATTTTGGGCGGCACCGGCACGCTTTGCATTGGGCTCGCTGCCGCTATGCTTGCCGAAGAAATTATCCTCGTCGCCGGTCGCCAGCGCAGTGTGGCTGTCGGTCGCGCCGATCATGCCGAACTTATAGGGATTGACCCCGGTCCGCGCCTCAATCGCCAGCCCGCGTTTCAGCGCCTCGCGCGCATATTCGCCGGCGAACATATCGGGTGTCTTGGTCGCGGTCATCGGCAAATTGCCCAGCTCCCAGCCTTTGACCCCAAATCCGGCAAATTCGTCATTGGGCGACAGAAACGGATGCGCCTCGCTGTCGCCCTTGATCTGCGTCACCTCGACAATCGGCTCGCGGGCGGCGCGGCGGCGGGCAAAGGCCGCGGTCATCGGGCCGCCATCGGGACCGGTCAGCTCGAACATCAAACCATTCGACAAATTGCTATTGTGCGGGATCGCCAGCGCCTTGCCGCCGGTGACCTGCTCATAGCGGTCCATATAGTCATAAAGCTTCTCAACCTTGTCGAGCGGCGGCTGGCTGCCAAAGGGCAAGGTCCGGATTGCCTCGGCATAGCCGTCGCGGAACATCACCACGCGGTGCAGATTGTTGCCGCCGGGCATCGACGTCCATTCAAAGCCATGAAACGCCGTGAATTTTCCGGGCACATTATAGCGTTCGACGATTTCGGCGCTGCTCTTCCAGATCGACCTTGTGCCTTCTTCATTCGCCGCCAGATCGCGCATCCCCTCGGGCAGGTCGTTGCGCGCTGCCCGGTCGATGATTTCAGCGGTGACGCGCAGCGAGCCTTCGGGGCTTTCGTGCATCATGTCGTGCCATTTGCGCAGTTGCGGGTCGCGGATCAGCAAGCGCGGCGCATCATACAGCCGCCGCGTTGCGCCCAGCCCGTCGCTATGATCGGCGATGACGAGGAAATCGAGCGGGCGGTCGAGCTGTGCCTTCAACCCCTGCGTGGCCGTCACCTCCTCGCCCGATGCAAAGCGCAGCGCGGCCTCCGGGTCGAGTCGCACGCCAAAGCCAAAGGCGTCGATGCTGTTGCTGGTGTGCAAATGGGTGTCACCCCACAGCACCGTTTCAGGATAGCGCGTCTCGGCGACGGTCTTGTCGGCCTTCACCGAAGTCCCCGGCGTCGTCGACGGCCCGCCGCATCCGGCCAGCGCCAGCACGGCGATGGCAACGGATAAAGTCCTGCTATGGCCTTTGTTCATTTTTCCCTCTCCCCAATGCGGTTG
>JACEST010000145.1 GCA_013911715.1 Sphingopyxis sp.
ATCTATGACACCGTCGGCGGCGATTATAGCGAACCGGCCGTCCGCTCGATCGCGTGGGAAGGCCGTTTTCTGGTCGTCGGCTTTCCGGCAGGCATTGCCAAACTACCGCTCAACCTGACGCTGCTCAAAAGCTGCGATGTCTGCGGGGTGTTCTGGGGCGCCTTTGCTATGCGCGAACCTGTGCGCAATCGCGCCAATATTGCCGAATTGTTCGATCTTTATGCGGCTGGCAAAATTCGCCCGCGCGTGTCCGAAACATTCCCGCTCGAACGCGGCGGCGAAGCGATTGCGAAACTGGCGGACCGCAGCGCCGTCGGCAAGTTGGTGGTCACTTTGTGATAGCGCCGGCTTGAGCCACAACCCCTCATTGATTGGTCGCGCTTAACCATTTCTTGAAGCGATGGCGCTAGACCCTTCCGACGACATTGGAGTCGGATGAGGCGATTATGGCCCGTTTGCAACAGCAAGGCGGATATCACAGCGACGGAACCAGCGTCGGCGCACGCACGCGGCGTGCGCGCCTTACTGCCGAATTTGAAGCGGATCTGGGGGTCGATCACGCCGCGCGGATGCGTGCGGCGCAGGCCGAAGCGCGCTGGATATTGATCAAGACCTGGATCGTGTGGACGGTTGCAGGGATTTTCTTCACCATCGCCTGCATCCAGCTGTTTGTGCTGCGCGAAGAGGTTGATCAGCCCTTCTCTGGTGCTGCCAGTGCGCTCGATTGGATCGATTTGCCCGATCCCCCGCCACCGCCGCCGCCGCCGGTGCGCATCAATTAATGTCAGCAGCGCGCATGCGCCGCTGGATCGACGGCCTGACCCGCAGGAAGCCGCGATAGGCGCGCTTCATTCGCCGCAAATTTGGGCGGCAGTTTCATCCGCCGCATCAGCGCAATCTCGCATTGGGCTTGGGATTCGGCATATTCTTGCATAACGGGTGATGCCGGGCGGCGTTCCCGACGGGCGTTGCGGGCGTTACCAATATTTGGTAATATGCGGGTCATGGCTACCAAAACCACCTCTATCGCGCTTGGCTCCGAGCTGGCCGATTTTGCCCGTAGCAAAGTCGATTCCGGGGAGTTTGGGTCAACCAGTGAAGTAGTTCGCACAGCGATGCGCCGCTACATTGCATATGACCAAAAACTGGAAGCATTGCGGCGCGCAATTCAGGAGGGCGAAGATAGCGGACCTCCCCAGCCATTCGACTTTGATGAGTTCATTGCCGAGATGCATTCGCGGACCAAAGACGCTGCGTGAAACTCTGGAAATTTTCACCGCTCGCCAGGCGCGACATGATGAACATCTGGAACTATACCAAAGATCGGTGGGGAACGGATCAAGCGGAACGTTACGCGCGAACGATTGAGCATGATTTGACTGCTGCAGCCGCCGGGTCGCCGCTAGTTCGCCAGCTTGGACAGTATCTCCGCATCAAGTCAGGGCATCATGTATGCGTTCTGCGCCGTGACGCGGCAGGAATGATCATTGTTGTGCGCGTGCTGCATGAGCGGATGGATGTTGAGGCGTGGTTGGGGGTGTGAGCTCAAAAGTATCTTCGTTGCCCACTTTTAGTGCGGGTATAGCGACCGCCACGAGGACCGTATTCAACGCGACGATTGCTCAACGTTGAACCAGCACCGGAACCACGCGACTGCCACCCGTAACCGTCGAACGGTGGAGCCACCGAAACGCGCTCAACAGGTTCAACATCGCTCAAATAAGCTAGATTGAACCACGCATCTTTACTGAACGCCCGCGCCAAAACCCAATCTGACGACTGCCTTTTAACGACGAGGCTGCAACCGAATGGCGGTGTAATGCTGATGGCGCTAGTGAAGTCAGGCTGAAAGTGACCATGAGCGCTGTTGGACGCCACAAAAAGGACAGGGGGCTTTACCTCTGCCCGTTTGCCAAACATCAATAAACCCGCGCCTTCGGTTCAATATAGGCAATATCATCCGACAACGTATATTCGTGCACCGGGCGGTAATCGATCCGCACTTCGCCGCCCTTGCCGCCCCAGCCGTTGAACCATAGCGCGCTGTGTTTCATCCAGTTCGCATCGTCACGGTTCGGGAAGTCTTCGTGCGCGTGGGCGCCGCGGCTTTCCTGGCGGTTGGATGCGCCATGCATCGTCACCGTGGCCTGGCTGATCAAATTGTCGAGCTCGAGCGTTTCGACCAGGTCGGTGTTCCAGATCAGGCTGCGATCCTTGATGCCGATATCCTGCATGCGGGTGTAAGTCGCGGCGAGCTTAACCTTGCCCTCATCGAGCAGCGCGGTGTCGCGGAACACGGCGCAATGCGCCTGCATCGTGCGCTGCATATCGAGCCGCACTTCGGCGGTCGGCGAGCTGCCCGCCGCGTGGCGGAAATGGTCGAGGCGGCCCAGCGCGAAATCGGCGCTGTCGCCCGGCAGCGCGGGCTGCGCGGCGTTGGGCTTGAGCAATTCCTTGAGCCGGTGGCCCGTCGCACGGCCGAACACGACGAGGTCGATCAGGCTGTTCGAGCCCAGACGGTTGGCCCCGTGCACCGAAACGCACGCCGCCTCGCCCACCGCGAACAGGCCGGGGATGATGGTTTCGGGGTTGCCGTCCTTCACCGTCACCACTTCGCCCCAATAATTGCAGGGGATGCCGCCCATATTATAATGGACGGTGGGGCAGACAGGCAGCGGCTGGCGCGTCAGATCGACGCCGGCGAAAATCTTGCCGCTTTCGGTGATGCCGGGCAGGCGTTCGCCGAGCACCTTGGCATCGATATGGTCGAGGTGGAGGTAGATATGGTCCTTGTTCGGGCCAACCCCGCGCCCTTCGCGCATTTCCAGCGCCATCGAGCGCGACACGACGTCGCGTGACGCCAGATCTTTGGCCGAGGGCGCATAGCGTTCCATGAACCGCTCGCCCTCGCTGTTGGTGAGGTAACCGCCCTCGCCGCGCGCGCCCTCGGTAATCAGCACGCCTGCGCCATAAATGCCGGTCGGGTGGAACTGGACGAATTCCATGTCCTGCAGCGGCAGCCCGGCGCGCAGCACCATCCCGCCGCCGTCGCCGGTGCAGGTGTGGGCGCTCGTCGCGGTATAATAGGCGCGGCCATAGCCGCCGGTCGCGAGCACGACGGCTTGGCTGCGGAAGCGGTGGATGCTGCCATCATCCATGCACAGCGCAATCACGCCACGGCACTCAGGTCCATTGGCGCCGTCGATCATGATCAGGTCGAGCGCGAAATATTCGATGAAAAAGTCCGAGTTATATTTCAGCGACTGCTGATACAGCGCGTGCAGGATCGCGTGGCCGGTGCGGTCGGCGGCGGCGGCGGTGCGCTGGACCGGCGGGCCCGCGCCCATATTCTGCATATGCCCGCCGAACGGGCGCTGATAGATGGTGCCGTCGGCGTTGCGCGAAAACGGCACACCGGCATGTTCGAGTTCGTAGACCGCAGCTGGTGCCTCGCGCACCATATATTCGATCGCGTCCTGATCACCCAGCCAGTCGGACCCCTTGACGGTGTCGTACATATGCCAGGTCCAATGGTCGGGCGAATTATTGCCCAGGCTCGCCGCGATGCCGCCCTGCGCCGCGACAGTGTGGCTGCGCGTGGGGAAGACTTTGGTGATGCACGCGGTCTTCAGCCCCGCTTCGGCGCTGCCCATCGTCGCGCGCAGGCCCGAACCGCCCGCGCCGACGACGACAGTGTCATAGACATGGTCGATGATCTTGTAAGCAGCCGTCATGCGCCGGTTGTCCCTGCCAAAGCCACGCGCAGCACGGCAAAGAGGCCGTAGGCCGCGCCCGCGAACACGAAAAAGTTGAGGGCGACGAGCGCGACAAGGCGCGGCGCATCGCCATGGACATAGTCCTCGATCAGCACCTGCAGCCCCAATTTGAGGTGGTAGAAGATCGAGACGAGGAACAGCATCAGCGGCAGCGCGACCATCGGGTCGGCGACCCAGCCGCGCGCGGCGCTGTGAGTAGAAAAATCACCCAGCAGCAGCGAGACGAACAGCCATGTGCCGAGCACGACATTGCCGAGCGCGGTGATCCGCTGCGTCAGCCAGTGGTGCGCGCCATGTTTGGCCGAGCCAAGCCCACGCACGCGGCCGAGGCTGGTGCCGCCTTTTATGGTATCGCTCATGCTGCCACTCCCCCCAGCACGCGGGCGAAGATGTAAAGCCACACCCCGGCGGTTGCGAACAAGGCGCCAACAATCACGATCGTCGACCACAGCTTGTTGGTTTTAAGATCATAGCCCGCGCCGGTATCGAGCACGAAGTGGCGCAGACCCGAAAAGAGATGCTGGAAAAAAGCCCAGGTCAGACCGATCAGCACCGCGCGGCCGATCCAGTTGGTAATCGACAAAGCGGTGTCGGCGACCGCAGCGACCGGCGCGGCACCGGGTGCAGCCTCTGGCGGAGCAGCGGGTGCCGCCTGCCACACAATGTCGAGGAAAGCGGCGTAGCTCGCGGGACCACCAGCAATCGCCCCGAGCCACCACAGGAACATGCAGCTGCCGACGATCGCCAAACCGTCGCCGCTGGCGCGGTGGAGGATGGAAACCAGCATGTGCGGGCCCCATTTATAGACCTGCAAATGCGGCGAAATCGGCCTGCTCGATGCCATGAACGCGAGTCCCCTGTCTGCCGGTACGATGCGGCGCAGCCATGCACTTGCCGCATTGCAGCGTCAAGGCGGAGCGCGCGGAAGTTATGGCCAATCGGCGACGCGTGGCGTCAATCTTGCTTCGATTTGCGGCGATAATAGCGCGCCGCATCAAATGTCAGCCCGATGATCCAACCAACACCGATGATGACCAACGGCCAAAGCGCCGGCATCCAGACACCATCGCTGACAAAACGGTCGCGCACCTCATAAATTAGCGGCGACGTCGTCAGCCAGATGAGCAGCGTCGCGCTTGGCATGAGTGCGCTGAGGGGCACCAGCGCACTCAGATACCAGGGGAAGGTCACTGGGCTCAATAACAGCGGCGTCGCCACGGCGATTTGAGCAGCCAGTATCGTCCGCCGCCGTGCGAAAAAGAGGATCAGGACGGCTGCCACGGCGGCAAGCGCCCCAAGGGCGAACAACAGGGCTTGGCCCGCCAGCTGACTTTCCAGCAAGGTGAACAGCGGCGACCCGTTGCGCCACTTTTCAAAAAATACTGGCAAGCTGCCGACCGGACGCCACCCGACCGCCAATGCCGCGCCGTAAATGCCGCCTAATGTTCCGGCAGCCGCGGTCACCATGCGCGCGCCATGGCGCCAACCGGCCGTCAGCGCCAGCGCAGCCAACGCTGCAACCGGCAGCAGTTTGATCC
>JACEST010000146.1 GCA_013911715.1 Sphingopyxis sp.
TTTCAAACCCGAGCGCCCGCGCGCCGATGCTCATCCGGTCGCGCGGGCGCTCGGGTTTGAAATGCCACGGCAAATCGCGGTCTACATTGCTGTCGAAGCGCACCGAGATTGTTTGGTTCAGCACTTTGGGCGGGGTCGCCAGCGCGGCCCCGCTCACCCGCTGCGTTGTCCCGCCAAAGCCGGTCACGCGGCAAAACAGGTCGTACAGCGGCACAGCGGCAAAGCCGAGTCCAACCATGAAGGCGGCAAGGCCAAAGGCCATCGCGGCGGTGCGGCGTTTGGCGATGGCAGCCGTCATGTCGCCAGCCCCAGCTTGGCGATGGTGATGAAGAAAAACAGCACCGCCAGCGCGCCTAAAATCAGCGCGGTGACATTGGCATTCTTGCGTTGACGCGCGCGGAAGGCGGCTTCGTCGAAGGGTTCATGGGTCATGCGAGCACCCACCGGTCGATCACCACCGCCGCGAACAGCACAAACAGATAGAGCAACGAAAAGGCGAAAAGCCGCTTTTCGGGCTTCATCTTGTCATCGGCCTGCGTCGTGCGCCGCGCTACATCAAGCGCGAGCAGGCAGAAGAGCGCGCTCAACGCCGACGCAGTGACGCCATAGATTGCCCCGGTCAGTCCCAACGGCCACGGTGCGACCGCGCCCGCTGTCATGATCAGCGAATAGAGCAATATCTGGCGCCGCGTCGTGCGCTCGCCCGACACCACGGGCAGCATGGGGATGCCTGCCGCAGCATAATCGGACTTCATGAACAGCGCGAGCGCCCAGAAATGCGGCGGCGTCCACAGAAAAATCAGCATGAACAGCAGCACCGGCAGCACCGCCAGTTCGCCCGTCACCGCAACCCAGCCGATCAGCGGCGGAAACGCTCCCGCTGCTCCGCCGATGACGATATTCTGCGGCGTGCGCGGCTTGAGCCATGCAGTGTAAACGAGGATGTAAAACAGGATGGCGACGGCGAGGATCAGCGTCGCCAGCCAATTGCTCGCCATATACATCAGGATCAGCGAAAAGGCGGCCAAGCCGACCCCGAAATGCAGCGCGGTTTCGCGCTGCATCCGCCCAGCAGGCAGCGGGCGTTTCGCCGTGCGCTTCATGATGCCGTCAATATCGGCCTCATACCATTGATTGAGCGCGCCCGATGCGCCTGCCCCCAGCGCAATGGCGAGGATCGAGGCAAAGCCCAGCACCGGATGCACCGGCGCGGGTGCCGCGAGCAGCCCGCACAGCGCCGTGAACACCACCAGCGACATGACGCGCGGCTTGGTCAGCGCGAACAGGTCGCGCCAGTCGGCGGGCATCGTGGCCGTGGTGGTCAGGCTGGTCGCCATAATTCATCCATTTGCCCTGCCCCACCCGGTACGATCACCAGCCGGAGCATCGGACAATTCACGCAATCCGCGGCAGCGTGTTGAACTGGTGGAACGGCGGCGGGCTGGGCAGCGTCCATTCCAGCGTCGTTGCGCCTTCGCCCCATGGATTGTCTGCGGCCTTGCGGCCCGCGATGAACGCCCAGGCGATGTTCACGAAGAAAATCACCACGCCAACCGCCATGATGGCATAGCCCAGCGAGGCCACTTCATTCCAATAAGCATAGGCCTGCGCATAATCGGGATAGCGGCGCGGCATCCCCTGATTGCCCAGAAAATGCATCGGGAAGAACAGCACGTTCACGCCGATGAAAAACACCCAGAAATGCAACTGGCCCAGAAACTCGTTGTACATCTTCCCCGACATTTTCGGGAACCAGTAATAGAAACCGGCGAACAGCGAGAAAACCGCGCCCAGCGACAGCACATAGTGGAAGTGGGCGACAACATAATAAGTGTCATGCAGGTTCGTATCGACCCCGCCATTGGCGAGCACCACGCCGGTCACGCCGCCGACGGTGAACATGAAGATAAAGCCCAGCGCCCATACCATCGGCGTCTTGAAACTCATCGACCCGCCCCACATGGTGGCGATCCAGCTGAAAATCTTGATCCCCGTCGGCACGGCGATGACCATCGTCGCGGCGGTGAAATACATCTTCAGATTGACGCTCATGCCGACGGTGAACATGTGGTGCGCCCACACAACAAAGCCGACGACGCCAATCGCGACCATCGCATAGGCCATGCCGAGATAGCCGAACACCGGCTTGCGGCTGAAGGTCGAGACGATCTGGCTGATCAGCCCGAAACCGGGCAGGATCATGATGTACACCTCGGGGTGGCCAAAGAACCAGAACAAATGCTGGTACAGCACCGGATCGCCGCCGCCCGCTGCATCAAAAAAGGTCGTGCCAAAATTGCGGTCGGTCAGCAGCATGGTGATCGCGGCGGCGAGCACCGGCAGCGCCAGCAGGAGCAGGAATGCGGTGACGAGCACCGACCATACGAACAGCGGCATCTTGTGCAGCGTCATGCCCGGCGCGCGCATGTTGAAAATCGTGGTGATGAAATTGACCGCGCCCAAAATCGACGCCGCGCCCGCCAGATGGAGCGAGAAAATCGCCATATCGACCGCTGGCCCCGGCGAGCCCGTCGTCGACAGCGGCGCATAGACGGTCCAGCCAGTGCCCGCACCATTGCCGCCCGCACCGCCGGGGACAAAGCTCGACCCCACCAGCATCACAAAGGCGACGGCGGTCAGCCAGAAACTGACATTGTTCATCCGCGGGAAGGCCATGTCGGGCGCACCGATCATCAGCGGCACGAACCAGTTGCCAAAGCCGCCAATCAGCGCAGGCATGACCATGAAGAAGACCATGATCAGGCCGTGCGCGGTGATCAGCACATTCCACATATGCTTGCCCGCAGTCGCACTATTCTCGCCGCCCAGCATCGCCGCCCAGCCCGGCAGATATTGGATACCCGGCTCGGCCAATTCCAGCCGCATCATGCCCGAAATGATCCCGCCGACGATGCCCGCAATAATCGCCAGGATCAGATAGAGCGTGCCGATGTCCTTATGGTTCGTCGACATGAACCAGCGGACGAAAAAGCCGGGCGTATGGTCATGGTCGTCGTGCGCATGGGCATCGGCGTGCAGGTCGCGCGGGGCGGTGGCGGCAATGTCGGTCATTGTCGGGAAACCCTTAGTTGTTGGCGGCCGCCGCAGGCGCGGCAGCAGGGGTTGCAGTCACAGGGGCCGCTGCGGCGGCGGTTTGGGTCGCGGCGGGAGCAGGCGCAGCTTCAGCATCGCCCGGCATCTTGCCGCCCCTTGATCGCACCCAGGCGGCAAATTTTTCGGGCGGCAACGCCTCGACCGCGATCGGCATGAAGGCGTGATCGACGCCGCACAGTTCCGAACATTGGCCATAATAAACGCCCGGCTTGTTCACCGTGAAAGTCGTTTCGTTCGACCGGCCCGGGACTGCGTCCATCTTGGTCCACAATGCAGGGACGGCAAAGCTGTGAATCACGTCAGCGCCGGTGATCAACAGCTTGATTTCCTGCCCTACCGGCACGACCATGCGGTTGTCGACCGCCAGCTGGAATGGCTCGCCCGCCGCATTGGCGGCGGGCTCGTCGAGCATTTTCGAGATATATTCGCTGACCCCATGGTCGGGATATTCATAGCCCCAATTCCACTGATAGCCCTTGACCTTGATCACCACCGCATCGGCCTTCGCAGGCTTATATTGCGCGGCGAGCAGGCTCAGCGACGGGAAGGCGATCGCGATCAGGATCAGCGCCGGAACGCCCGTCCAGATCACCTCGATCAGCGTGTTGTGCGACGTTTTCGACGGCACCGGATTGGCTTTGGCGCGGTAGCGCAAGATCACCCAGAACAGCAAGCCGAGCACCACCAGTGCCACCACGGTCATGATCGGGATCAACACATAATTGTTCAACTCATAGGCACGCTGGCCAAGGTCGGTCGCTTGCGGCTGGAAATCGACGCCGCCCTGCACCGGCTGGCCAATGCCGTCGGTCGGCTTCATCGGCACATAGCCGGCATCGAGCGCAGGCGCGGCAGCATCGGCGGCTGGAGCGGCAGTTACGGCGGCCGGAGTCGCAGGCGCGGGCGCGCTCACCACTGGCGCGGCAGGCGCAGCGGCATCTTGCGCCAGCGCCGGTGCTCCCGTCGCCAGTGTTGCGGCAATAATCAGTGTTTTCAACATCTTCATAGCGGACGCAGCCTGCCTTTTGCTGATAAAATCCCCCCACAGGATGCACCGCCGGAACCGGCCCTGATGACGCGTAAATGCGGCAGATCCGTCAGGATATTGGGCGGCCTATAGACCCGCTTGCCGCCAGCCTCAAGCATCTCTAACACTATTTTCAGCGTCTTGCCGAAGCCCCTCTCCTTCCCCTACGGCAGGGCAGTCCCAGAATAGATGAACAGCGGAAAATCATGACCGAAGACGAAATTCTTGCCGAATTCCGCGCAGCCGATGCGCTGCTCAGCGGCCATTTCCTGCTCTCCTCGGGCCGCCACAGCGCCCATTATTTGCAATGCGCGCGGGTGTTGATGGACCCCGAACGCGCCGGGCGGCTGGCGCTCGCGCTCGCACAACGACTGCCGCGCGAACTGCGCGCCGAGATTGACACGGTCATCTCGCCCGCGATGGGCGGGGTCATCATCGGGCATGAAATGGGCCGCGCGCTGGGCAAGCCCGCGATGTTCGTCGAACGACCGACCGGCAGTTTCGAGCTGCGGCGCGGGTTCAGCATTGCACCGGGCAGCCGCATCTTGCTGGTCGAAGATGTCGTCACCACCGGCCTGTCGTCGCGCGAAGCCATGGCCTGCATCGAACGCGCGGGCGGGACGGTGATCGCCGCAGCCGCATTGGTCGACCGCTCGGGCGGCGACGTTGACCTTGGCGTCCCCTTCACCCCGCTGATCGCGATCAATTTCCCGACCTACGCGCCCGACGAAGTGCCCGCTGACCTGGCGGCGACCCCAGCCGTCAAGCCGGGGAGCCGCGCCGCGGCATGAGCAGTCATTTGCGCCTGGGCGTCAATATCGACCATGTCGCGACGATCCGCAACGCGCGCGGCGGCGGCCATCCCGATCCAGTGCGCGCTGCCGAAGTCGTCGCCGCATGCGGCGGCGACGGCATCACCGCGCATCTGCGTGAGGACCGCCGCCATATCCGCGACGACGACCTTGCCCGGATCATGGCCGCGACCGATCTGCCGCTGAACCTCGAAATGGCGGCAACGCGCGAGATGCTCGACATCGCGCTGCGCCACCGCCCGCACGCCGCCTGCATCGTCCCCGAACGGCGCGAGGAGCGGACGACCGAGGGCGGGCTCGACGCCGCCGGCCAGCACAATCACCTCGCCCCCATCG
>JACEST010000147.1 GCA_013911715.1 Sphingopyxis sp.
GTGCGGTGCGCGTCATCCGGCTGCTGGATTTGATCGAAGGCGCGCGGCCCGGCATCGATTTTGATGCCGAAGGGCGGATCAGCGCGGACCTGTTCCGCCAGATCCTGCCGTTCGACGCCTATGATTTTTACATGTGCGGTCCGCCGCCCTTCATGCAGGGGCTGTACGACCAGCTCAGCGACCTTGGCGTCCCCGATGCGCGGATTCACGCCGAAGCTTTTGGCCCGGCATCGCTCCAGCGCCGCGAACCCGAAAGCGTCGCAGCACTGCCGCCCGTTTCCGACAAGCCGGTGCCAGTCGCTTTCATGAAATCGGGCAAGGAAGCGCGCTGGGACGCGTCTGCGGGCAGCTTGCTCGACCTCGCCGAAGCCCGCGGTCTTTCCCCCGATTACAGCTGCCGCGGCGGCAGTTGCGGGACCTGCGCGGTCAAAATCCTCGCCGGCAAGGTGACCTATGAGGCGCGCCCTTCCGCCAAAGTCGATGCCGACCAGGCGCTCATCTGCTGCGCGGTTCCCGCCGCGCTGGAGGCGGGCGGCGACGACCGTTTGATCCTCGATTTGTAAATAACCTCTAACTCGATTGGAAAACACCATGCTCTCCCGCCACTATACCCTCAGCCGCGACGGCTCGTCACTGACGCTCAACCAAGCGACAAGGCTGGTGCCAGAACTGGCACCCTCCCAGATATTGATCAATGTTCGGGCGGCCAGCCTCAACTACCGCGACTTGCTGAATAGGGGCGATGTCGATGGCACGCGCGATGGCCTGGTCCCATTGTCGGACGCGGCTGGTGTGGTCGCCGCCATCGGATCGTCGGTGACCAGGTGGAAGATTGGGGACCGCGTCAGCCCCAATTTCTTTCCGGCATGGCTTGGCGGCGCGTTTTCGCCTGCGCATTTGTCAAACGCGCTTGGCGGCGGTCAAACGGACGGCGTCCTCGCCGAATATATTGTGGTCGATCAAGCGGCGGCGGTCGCCATTCCCGACCATCTGAGTTTCGTCGAAGCCGCGACTTTGCCCTGCGCGGGTGTGACTGCATGGCACGCGTTGTTCGAACGCGGCAATGTGCAGGCCGGTGAGACCATACTGGTTCAAGGCACGGGCGGCGTCGCTCTGTTCGGTTTGCAACTTGCCGTTGCGCAAGGTGCAAGGGTCATTGTTACCTCCTCGTCCGATGCAAAGCTCGAACGTGCATCGGCGCTCGGCGCCTGGAAAACGATCAACTACAAAAGCCAAGCCGATTGGGACCAGGCAGCAATCGCGCTTACCGACGGCCAGGGCGTCGATCACATCCTCGAACTCGGCGGGCCGGACACTTATGACCGGTCGATTGCCGCCATCGCGTCCGGTGGGCAGATTGCCCAAATCGGGGTGTTGTCGGGCTTCGGCGCGCAGCCCAATTTGACCCCGCTGCAATTCAAAAACGCCAGCATAAACGGCATTTGCGTCGGTTCGGTCGAGCATTACGAACGACTGAATGCATTTGTCGCCGAACATAAAATCCATCCCATTGTTAATGAGGTTTTCGCGTTCGATGACGCGCCGCTTGCCTATGATCGGCTTCGCGCCGCCAGCCATTTTGGCAAGATTGCCATCGCCTTCGATCAATAACAGCTCGGTACGATCCAGCATTTTGCAAGGGAATATGGCGATGGCCAAGCGTGTATTATTGCTCCTCGCCGACGGCTTCGAGCCCCTCGAGGCCGCCGGATTTACCGATGTTCTGGGATGGGCAAATATCGACGGCGACGAACCGATTGAGCTGGTATCGGCCGGGCTGCGGCCCCTGTTGCGCGCGACGTTCGGCTTTTCGGTGGTTCCCGACGCGCTGGTCGCCGATCTTGATTTGGGCAGCTTCGATGCGCTGGCCGTGCCCGGTGGTTTCGCCAAGGCCGGCTTCTATGACGACGCCATGTCCGAACCCTTCCTAGACGTCATCCGCCATTTCGAAGCGCGCGGCAAGATGGTCGCATCGGTCTGCGTGGCGTCGCTGGCGCTCGGTGCGGCAGGCGTTTTGCGCGGCCGGCGCGCCACGACCTATCATCAAGCGGGCGGCAAACGAAAAGCCCAGCTCGAATCCTATGGCGCGCAATTTGTGGACGAAGCGATCGTCATCGACGGAAAGCTGGTGAGCTCGACCGGGCCCGGCACCGGCATTGAAGTGGCCTTTGCGCTACTGCGCGAGCTGACCTCCACGAAAGTTGCCGATCATATCCGCGCCTTGATGCGCGTGCCGCGCCCCGACCCGACCTGGCAAATCACGCCGCAGGTCGCCGCATAGCGAGACTGTTCCCAAAACTGGAACAATCCATTGCCCATTATCGCCGTTCTTTCACCCCGTGCTTGGCCCCATATCAGACGTGCCGGGCGAAACCCCCTTCGCCCGCCGAAAAAGGAATTTGGAAATGTCCCGTATCCCCACTCCTGCCTCGATCGACGCCGCACCCGAAGCCTCGCGCCCGCTGCTCGAAGCGGTCAAGAAACAGCTTGGCGTTGCCCCGAACCTGTTCCGCATCGTTTCGACCAGCCCTGCCGCGCTCGAAGGCTATCTCGGCCTCAACGGCGCGCTTGGCAAAGGCAAGCTTCCTGCGGCGACGCGCGAACGGATCGCGCTCGCGGTGGCGCAGATTAACGGCTGCGACTATTGCCTCGCCGCCCACACCTACCTCGGCCAAAATGTCGCCAAACTCGACGCCACTGAAATTGCCGCAAACCGGCATGGCACGTCGCATGACGCCAAAGCCGATGTCGCCGTGCGCTTCGCCGCAAAGATTGCCAAGGCGCGGGGCGCAGTGAGTGCCGACGACGTCGCCGCGGTCAAGGCGGCGGGCTATGACGACGCACAGCTCGTCGAAATCATCGCCCATGTCGCGCTCAACACGCTGACCAATTACGTCAACACGGTGCTCGACACCGAAATCGACTTCCCCCGGGTCGAGGCGCTTGCAGCCTGACGTAAACATGTGACGGGCAGCATGCTCCCCCTCTCCCGGCCATGCCGCCCGTCACATTCCTTCTCCCTCACGATAGGATTTCACCATGTCACGCCCGCCTTTGCCCCCCTTCACCGAAGAAACCGCGCGCGAAAAGGTGCGCCTGGCCGAAGATGGCTGGAACAGCCGCGATGCCGCAAAGGTCGCGCTCGCTTATACCGAGGACACGATCTGGCGGAACCGCGCCGAATTTCCGCGTGGCCGCGCCGAGGCCCAGGCGTTTCTGGAACGCAAATGGGCCAAGGAACTCGATTACCGTTTGATCAAGGAGTTATGGGCCTTCACCGGCAACCGCATCGCGGTGCGCTATGCCTATGAATATCACGACGACAGCGGCAACTGGTTCCGTGCCTATGGCAACGAGAATTGGGAATTTGCCGCCGACGGCCTGATGCACCGCCGCCACGCCAGCATCAACGAACATCCCATCCACGAGGATGAGCGCAAGTTCCGCTGGCCGCTGGGCCGCCGTCCCGACGGTCACCCGGGACTTTCCGATCTGGGGCTTTAGGCCTTGTTTCAGTATGATTGAAGCATCGTCATCGCATCAGGAAGGCCGCAGGCAAGGAGCGACGCGGGTGCCCGGCCAAGCGGCGCGACGCCGCCAGCAGCCTTCCTGACGCGACCCCTGCGGGGATCGGCTCTGTGCCGACATTTCAATCTTACTGAAACAGGGTCTAAACCCACCCCAGCGCAGCCGCCCCGAACCACAGCCCGGTGACCAAGAACAACCCCGCCGCCACGCGCCGCACCATCGCCAGCGGGATGCGCTTGACCAGCGTCTGGCCCAGCAGCACCGCAGGCACATTGGCAATCAGCATCCCCAGCGTCGTCCCCGCCGTCACCCACAGAAATTGCTGATATTGCGCACCCAATGCGACGGTTGCGATTTGGGTCTTGTCGCCCATCTCGACGATGAAAAAGGCGATGAGCGTGGTCAGAAACGCCCCGCGCGCACTGGCGGCTGGGGCGTCATCATCGTCCAACGTGTCGGGAACCAGCGTCCACGCCGCCATCGCGATGAACCCTGCGGCGAGCGTGAGCCTGAAGCCCGGCCCGTCGAGCCACCCCGCCGCCAGCGTTCCCACCCACGCCGCGAGCGTATGGTTGGCCAGCGTCGCTGCCGCAATCCCCGCAATGATCGGCAAGGGACGGCCAAAGCGCGCGGCCAGCACAATCGCGAGCAACTGCGTCTTATCGCCAATTTCGGCGAGGGTAACGAGCAGGGTCGAGGCGAGAAAGGCTTCCATAGCGCCCGCCCGTGGCGCATGTTGGTGGAGCTTTCAAGCAGGCGCGCGATGGAGCTTTTGGCGGCCAAAGGTAGCCTTGCACCTTTGGTGAGCTGTCCTCAAATCATACCCGTCTGTCCTGAGCTTGTCGAAGGACTGTCCTTTTCTTTGACAACGCCGAAGAAAAAACGGCCCTTCGACAAGCTCAGGGCAGACGGGGTATCAAAAAATGTCAACTTTCCCTAATCGGTATCGCCAGTCTCAAGCTTGGTAATGGCTTTGGCTGCTCGATCAGCCGTCTTTATTTCCATGATCGGCTTTCCATCGGTATTGATGCCCAGCGCCTCAAACCGTCGCGCCGATGTGAGCACATTGCGCTCCAGACTGCCGACAAATTCGTTATATGCGCCGGTGGCTTTGTCCAGATGGCTGCCGACATTGGCGATATGACTGCCCATTTTCGCCAGGCGATCATGCAATTCCTTGCCCAGCGCCGCGATCTGCTTCGCTTCTCCCATCAATTTTTCTTGCCGCCACATGCCCGCCATCAACTTGGCCAGCGCTAGCATGTTGATCGTGGACGCGATGATGACGCCATTCTTGAACGCCGCTTCAATCAACTCAGGCGCGCGTTCGGCGGCAGCAGACAAGAAATGCTCTCCCGGAACAAACATGATGACGAAGTCCGGCGATTGTTCAAACTGTTGCCAGTAACTTTTCTTGCCAAGATCCGCCGCGTAAGTGCGCAGAGCCGCTGCATGCTGGTTCAAGAGATGTCGTCGCCGTTCTTCGTCATCTTCGTCGAAAGCGGCCTCAAAATGAACCAACGGGCATTTCACGTCGACAACAATAGTCCGCTCACCGGGCAGGTTGATGATGCAGTCTGGTCGGAGCTGTCGTTCCCCGTCGCTCACTGAAGTTTGTAGGGTAAAATCGACATTCTCGGCCAGCCCTGCTGACTCGAGGATCGTTTTCAGTTGTTGCTCGCCCCAGCGCCCCCGCGCTTTCTGACTCGCCGTCATGACATTCGCGAGCCGTGACGTTTCCTTTCGCACAACATCATTG
>JACEST010000148.1 GCA_013911715.1 Sphingopyxis sp.
CTATGGCTCTGACCTCACCGGTTTGTTCCTCGCCGACACCGGCGCCCTGGGCATCAAGGCGACCGTCACACTGCGGCTGGTGCGCGAGGCAGCGGCGCATGGATATGCAAGCTTTACGTTTCAGACGCATCGGGACGCGCTGGGCGCGCTCGCTGAAATCGAACGCGCGGGAGTGGCGACCGAGATTTTTGGTTTCGACCCGAATCTGAACGCAATCCGCATGAAGCGCGACAGCCTGGCATCCGATGCCAAGGCGCTGGTGGGGATGATGAAGGCGCAGGGGTCGGTGCTCAAGGCGCTGACGGAAGGCGCAAGGGTCGTCGCCGCTGGGCGCGATTTCATAAAGGATGCGCAATTTTCGCTGCATGTGCTGACCGAAGCCCGCCAGCAATCCGCCGCCGACGCGGATATCGCCGACGCGCGGCGCATCGCGCTGGCACACGGCGGAGCGGAGACCGAAAACACGATCCCCAAGATCATCCGCGCCAATCCGTTTGGACCTTTGAATTCGATGCTGGGACCTGATGGCGAGCGCTGGGCGCCGGTGCACGGTATCGTCGCGCACAGCCGCGCGGTGGCATGCTACGACGCCATATCAGCGCTGTTCGCCGCGCGCCGGGCCGAGATGGAGGTGCACGGCGTCCACACCGGCACGCTGATCACGGCGCTCGGCGGACAGGGAACGCTGATAGAACCCTGCCTTTATTGGCCCGGCGCGACCAACCCGTTGATCGACGCGACTGTCGAACCGGCCCATTTGACCCGGCTGCCGAAACGACCCCACGACGCCGCTGCCTGGGCGCTGGCGAAGGAGCTAAAGGCGGCCATCGTTGACATTTTCTTTGACCATGGCGCAGTTCATTTCCAGATCGGGCGCACCTATCGTTATCGCGAGGCCCTTGATCCTGCTGCCGATTCCCTGTTGCAAGCGGTCAAAACCCAGCTCGACCCATATGGCCGGATGAACCCCGGCGTGCTGGGGCTGTGACGCGGAGTGGGCGATGGAGTTGAACCGCCGCCACGCGCTCGCCGCCGCACTTGCCAGCGGCGCGCTGCTGCCCGAATATGGCGCGGCCATGGAGAATGACCTGCCAGTGACCGCTCCCACCCCTTTCGCCGCCGTTGCCATGCAGCTGACTGCCCGCTCAGTCGAACGGCTGACAACGCGCGCTGAGGTGACCGCGCAGATCAAGGAGCATGTCGCCGCAATCATTCCGCAAATCCGCGCTGCGACCATCTTTATCCAGCAATATGGCGGTGCGCCGGTGAAACTTGCCGTGCTGCCCGAATATCTCTTCACCAGCTATCCGGGGCGCATCGGCATCCGCGAATTTGCTGAACAAGTAGCGTTCGAGATCGACGGCCCCGAATATGAAGCCATTGCGAGCATCGCGCAGCAGCTGAAGATTTTCATTGCGGGCAACGCCTATGAACGCGATAAAAATTTCCCCGGCCTCTATTTTCAGGCGAGCTTTGTCATTGCCCCCGGCGGCGACACGGTGCTGCGTTACCGCCGCCTCAATTCGATGTTCGCGCCGACGCCGCACGATGTGTGGAGCAAATATCTCGATATTTACGGCCTTGACGGGGTTTTCCCGGTGGCACGGACTGAGATTGGCAATCTGGCGGCCATTGCGTCTGAAGAAATCCTCTACCCCGAAATCGCGCGCGCCCACGCGCTGCGCGGGGCAGAGATTTTTGTCCATTCGTCGAGCGAGATTGGCAGCCCCATAGCGACGCCCAAGGCCATCGCCAAACGCGCGCGGGCGATGGAGAATCTGGCCTATGTCGTGTCGGCCAATACTGCCGGGATAGCCGACACCAGCCTGCCGCACGCGTCGGCCGATGGCAATTCGATGGTGGTCGACTGGAAGGGAAATATCCTGTCCGAAGCCAACAGCGGCGAGACCTTCACTGCCTTTGCCGACATCGACCTCGCCGCCCTGCGCGCGGGCCGGCGCAAGCCGGGGATGACCAATTTCCTGTCGCGCCAGCGCACCGCGCTGTTTGCCGCGGCCTATGCCGGTGAAACCCATCAGCGGGCTGACGGGTTGATCAAGGACGGCGCGATCAACGTGCCTGACCGTGATTATTTCAAGCGGACCAGTGAAATGACGATTGAGCGACTGGCCAAGGATGGACTGATATGAGCGCGAACGACGTTCCCCCGCCCTACACCGCCGTGCAGCGCCATGGCATGTTCCCTGAGGTCAAGCACGACGAAGCGGCGCGGTTCAATTTCCTCGCCAATTTCAACCGCTATCTGTCGGGTACGGTCGGCGCAGGCAACCGGCTTGCATATGAACGCCGCGTACTGCCTGCCTTTGTGGCGGAACATAGCCGCGAGCCTGGCGACCGGCACGAGGTCCGGCGCGCGATGAATAAGGATCCGTGGCACCGATTCTGGTCGGCGTGCAAGCGCAATTCGATGGAAATGCGCCAGCAAAATGGCCGCGCGCTGGTACTGCGCCAGCTCGATGAACTCGACGCCAAGGCCCGTGTCTTCAATGACGGCGCCAACACGCTCCAGCTCAACGGCGACATTGCCGTGCCGCGCTATCAGGCGGCGGTCGATATTCACTGTATGCCGGGCAGCTATCATGGTGAGGAACGCCCCGGCGATGTGTCGGCTGGGGCCAATTATGACTGCGGCATCTTTGCCACCACGGGCGGCGCACTGGGCGCGCTGAGCGATGGCGGCGGGCAGGCGGTGGCGGCTTGGGTGAAGGGCGAGCGGCCCGATTGGCGGCCAACACGCATATTGGATATTGGTTGCACGGTCGGGCACAATGCCGTGCCGATCGCCCTGGCCTTTCCCGGCGCCGAGGTGATCGCCATCGACACCGCCGCCCCGTCGCTGCGCTACGGCCATGCCCGCGCGCGGTCGCTGGGCGTCGACAATATGGTCTTCCGCCAGATGAGCGGCGAGGATTTGTCCGAATTTGAGGATGCCAGTTTTGACTGGGTGCAGACCACCATGTTCCTGCACGAATTGTCGATGAAGGCACTGCCGCGCGTGCTGGCAGAGGCCGCGCGCGTGCTCAAACCTGGCGGCCTCTTGTTCCACATCGAACAGCCTGAATATGGCCCCGACATGCCCTTGTTTGAACAGCATATGCGCGACTGGGACGCCTATAACAATAATGAGCCCTTTTGGTCGGCGATGCATGCGCTCGACATGAAAGAAGAAATGGCCAGGGCCGGTTTCCCGCGCGCGCGTCAATTCACCGTCGGCGTCAAGGCGGTGGTCGATGAGCGCATTTTCCCGCCCTCCCCGACCGGCGCGCAGGAGGATTATGGCCGCGCTGCTGTGTGGAACGCCTATGGCGGGCGGAAACCCGAATGAGCAGCGAGATTGACTGGATTGCCCGCAGCGGGGCCAAGGCCAAGGGGAAGCGCCCCGAATATCTGGACAGCCCGTTCGAGGAACGAATGCTGTCGATGCTGCTGGCACTGATCGGCGAAGTGTCGGTGCTGCGCGAGCGGCTCGACACGGTCGAACGCTTGCTCGAGGCCAAAGGCAGCATCAACCGCGCCGACATCGAAGCCTATGCCCCCGATCTGGAAGTCGGCAAAGAGCGGGGCCGCATCATCCGCGAATATATTGCGCGGGTCATGCGCGGCGTGCAGCAGGATATGGAAGCCATCGCCGAGATCGAGCCGCCGATTGCCGATATCATCGATGAAATGGCAAGCGCGCGATAAAGCGTTTGAAAGGCGGCTTTTCCTGCGCCGCGAAGCGGGTTAGGGTCAGGGCATGGACCAGAGGAGTTTGCCGATGACCACAGCCCGATTTGCCGCTTTTGCCTACGCAGCCATCATGCTCGCCGTCCCATCGATCGCCGCCGCCCCCGACACGATCAAGGCGCGCCAGGACAATTTCAAGGCAATGGGCCGGTCGATGAAACTGATCAGCGACGAGCTGAAGAAAGATGCGCCGGTGTTTGCCACCGTGCGGCGCGAGGCGGCGGCGCTCGAGCGGGCTGGCAAGCGCATTCCGGGCTTTTTCCCGCGCGGAACGGGTGCCGCGGCGGGGGTCAACACCGATGCGTTACCCGCAATCTGGCAAAAGCCCGCCGATTTCAGGACGGCTGCAACCAAACTCAATGGCGCGACCAAGGCGCTGCGTACCGCTGCGGCAGGGACCGATGCCGCGCGCATCCGCGCCGCGCTGGGCGCGACCGGCGCGACGTGCAAGGGATGCCACGACCAGTTCCGGCTGGATAAATGAACGGCCACCGGCGGCGCAGCGCTCAATGACGGATTCGGCAAAGATCATATTGTGGGATTGGCCGGTGCGGCTGACCCACTGGGGTATGGCGCTGCTCATCCCTGCGCTGTGGTGGACCGCCGAAGAAGGCGACATCGAACGCCATCGCTGGCTGGGGCAGGCCTTGCTGTTTCTGATCCTGCTTCGCCTGATCTGGGGTCTGATCGGCAGCGAACCAGCGCGCTTTGTGCGCTTTGTGCGCGGACCCAGCGCGATCATCGCCTATTTGCGCGGCGAAGCGCCGCCGCTGGGTCATAATCCGCTCGGCGCACTTAGCGTGGTCGCGCTGCTGACGATATTGTTAGTACAGCTGGGCCTGGGTTTGTTGGCGCAGGATGAATATGGGCTGGTCGCAGGGCCATTGAACCATCTGGTCAGCTATGAGACCGCCGAGGCGCTGACCGGATGGCACAAATGGCTGTTCGATTTCATCGTCGCGCTGATTGCCGTGCATATTGGCGCGGTATTTTACTATATGCTGTTTCAGCGCAACGATTTGATCACGCCGATGCTGACGGGGCGCAAGCCAGTGCCCGAGGAGACCCCGCCACCCCAGCTGGCTTCGCCTCGCCGGACGCTGGTGGCCATTGCCTTGGCGGCCGCGATCACCAGCTGGATCGCGCTGGGCGCGCCACCGAGCTAGACCGTGATGACGTTAGGTCGACTTCAATCGTCATGCTGGCTCAGCGATGGCCTCGCTGTTTCAGCATCCATGATGCAATCCCGCGCCCTCGCGCCATGGACCCTGAAACAGCGAGGCCATCGCTGAGCCAGCATGACGATTCATTCTAATGTCATCAGACTCTAGTCACCTGAATCTAAAGTCCGTTGGATAAAGCTATTTCGGTCTTTTGGCAGAAGCGCTTGACCGAGGCGAGGATTTCGTCGGCT
>JACEST010000149.1 GCA_013911715.1 Sphingopyxis sp.
GTGCACGCATGTCCTTCAGCTTTTCGAGCCGCCCCTGATTGCGCTTGCGCCGCCCGGTGACGCCGCGCTCAAGCCAGTGCGCCTCGAGCCGCAATTTGCTATCGAGCTTCTCGGCGGCGCGTACTTCCTCGGCGGTAACCGCCTCCATCCACGATTCAAACCCGCCAAAACCAATCTCCTTGCGCCGGATCGTCCCGCGATCGAGCCACAAGGTCTGGCGCGTCAGCCGCGTCAAAAAGGTCCGGTCATGGCTGATCGCGACAAATGCGCCGGTGTAGCGCGCGAGCCACCCCTCGAGCCAGTCGATCGCGGCCAGATCAAGATGGTTGGTCGGCTCGTCCATCAGCAGCACATCGGGATCGAGCGCGATGGCGCGGGCAATGGCAGCACGGCGGCGTTCGCCCCCGCTCGCGCTGACCGCCGGGCGGCCCATATCGATGCCCAGCTGGGTCGCGATGGCATCGACCGCATGTTCGGCCGGGCCGTTCGCACCGTGCGTCGCAAAATCCATCAGCGTGGCAAAGGGCCGGAAATCGGGCTCCTGCTCCAATATCACCACATTGGTGCCGGGCACGATCACGCGTTTGCCCTCGTCAGGCTCGATTTGCCCCGCGAGCAATTTCATCAGCGTCGTCTTGCCCGCGCCATTGCGCCCGATCAGCGCCAGCCGGTCGCTCGCGCCGATATAGATGCTAAGGTCGCGGAACAGCCAGCCGCTGCCCTGCACCAAGCCGAGATTCTCATAGGATAGAAGGGGAGCCGCCATGATGAACGGCGCGCTACGCGAGCGTTCAGTGTTGCGCAAGCGCGGGGGCTAGGGTGACAGTTTACCCAACCCAATGTTTCTCCCGTCGCGATGACCTCTCCGCCCGCCGTGCGCATTTTTTCCTGTCCTACACGATATGAATCTGCATTTCATGTCAGTTATGCGTTCAACCCTGCTGCCTCCATCCGCGCTGTCTGGTATCCGCAGTGAAAGCCAGCACATCAGTGTGAAGTTGCGCAGATTTCTGGGCCTTTGCGATTACTTGTTCGCACGAAGACACAAAGGCACGAAGATATTGGCTTTGGCCGCGAGGCCACCAATACATCACCATTGCGTCGTATTGCTTTGCGTCGAAGCGGATAGCCGCTGCGCGGCAAACGCGCTCTCTTCGTGCCTTTGTGTCTTCGTGCGAAACATCTTTTTCGCTTACAAGGAAGGATCATCGATTCAGTGTGAAGTTGCGCAGAATTCCGCCACTACCCCAGCGCCCCCGCCGCCCACGGCCACGCCCGCTCCCGAAACCATTTGGTGATGATATATTTGCGCCCCTTGCGCACCTTCATGCCGTGGTGGAGCGTGTCGGGGTTGGGATGACCATCGCTGCGCATATTGTTCCACGCGAGCAATTTGCCGACCTCGGGCTGGTGCAGCTTGCCGGTGCTAAGGAAGCGCGTTGCGCCGCCGGCGTCGGGAATGTTGAGGTAGATCATCATCGTCCAGCTGCGCTGGCCCGCGATGCTGCAATATTTTTCCCAGTCCATCCCGCCGGGGTCGAAATAATCGGTGTGCGCCTTGAATTCCTGGCCGACGTCGTAAACTTGGCCCTGGATGGGTTCGCCATAGCGCAGGGCGATACCGGCCAGATCGTGGAGCCGCTGGTTCAGCGCGATGACGACCGCGTCGCTATGGTCAAGGTCGCAGGTGCTGCTGGTGCGGAACGCGTCGTCGCCGTTGGGATCGGCGATGGTCGAGGGTTTGAGATCGCTGTCGATGCGCGCGATCAGGTCGGCGCATTCGGCGGCGGTCAGGAAACGCGGCAGGATGAACTGCACCAGCTTGGGCGACGGCGCGCGGCGGATGCCGGGGACCGCCGCCAGCCGCGCCGCCGTACCATCTGCGCCCGATGGGACAAGGTCGGCAGGGGGATGCGCGGCAGCCATGGACGCGGGTTTAGCCGAGCTCTGCAGTGCGTAAAAGAGGGTTGTCATGCTGAACTTGTTTCAGCATCCACGGCGCGACGTCGAGTCCTTGCGCCATGGACCCTGAAACAAGTTCAGGGTGACGGAAGGCAAATTGCGGTGTGGCTGTGCGAGCAGACGGACCCGCGAACAATGCTTGACGAAAGGGCGGGTTCGCGCCTATCGCGCCGCGTCGGTCAGCGGCAGGCACTGCCCTGCGGGCCGCCTGTGGCGACCATAGCTCAGTTGGTTAGAGCGCCGGTTTGTGGTACCGGAGGTCGCGGGTTCGAGCCCCGTTGGTCGCCCCATTTTCCTCGCACCATCATAAACCGTTCACCCTGAGCTTGTCGAAGGGTTGTCCTGAGCGCCTGCCTCGCAGGCAGTCGAAGGGGGACGTCCTTTCTTTTGAACTTCCGAAGAAGAAAGGACAGTCCTTCGACAAGCTCAGGACGGACGGGGGAGGGGGCAAGTGTGGCCTACAAATCGTAACGTGACTCGGCGGCATAGTTGCATTATTACACCTCTATGTAATTTCCTTACTCGGGCAACAGGGGCGAACGATGATGGCGGTGTGGGACTTTCCCGATTTTGACGACCATGAACATGTCACCTGCTTTCGTGACCGCGACAGCGGGCTGACGGCGGTCATCGCGGTTCATTCGACCCATCTTGGCCCCGGCGCGGGCGGGGTGCGCTTCTGGCATTATGCCGACCGCGCCGCCGCCGTCACCGACGCGCTGCGGCTGTCGCGCGGGATGAGTTATAAGAATGCCATGGCGGGGCTGCCGATGGGCGGCGGCAAGGGCGTGGTGCTGGCCGAGCCAGGTCAGGCCAAGACCCCCGAAATGCTTGCAGCCTTCGGGCGCGCGGTCGAACGGCTCGGCGGGGCTTATGTCACCGCCGAAGATGTCGGGATGACCGACGCCGACATGGTCGCGATTGCGGCGCACACGCGCCATGTTTCGGGCTTGCCCGTGGCCAGCGGCGCGGCGGGGGGCGATCCGGGGCCGCTGACGGCGCTCGGTGTCTATCTGGGTATCAAGGCGGCGATTGCGCATCATCTGGGCACCGACAGCGCGGCGGGCGTGCGCATCGCCATCCAGGGCGTGGGCAGCGTCGGCGGGGGGGTCGCGCGGCGGCTGGCGGCCGAGGGCGCAAAGCTTACGCTGGCCGACGTCCACTTGGGCCGCGCCAAGGCGCTCGCTGATGAACTGGGGGCCGATCTGGCCGATTCGGCGGCGATCATGGACGTCGAGGCCGATGTGTTCAGCCCCAACGCGCTTGGCGCGATCCTGACCGAAGAGAGCATCGCGCGGCTCAAAGCCCCGATCATCGCGGGCGGCGCGAACAACCAGCTCGCCACCGCCGCCGACGGCCAGCGCGTCCATGACCGCGGCATCACCTATGCCCCCGACTATGTCATCAATGCTGGCGGGATCATCAACGTCGCGCTCGAATATCTGGGGCAGGGCAGCCGCGAAGAGGTCGAAGGCCGCATCCACCAGATCCCCGCGCGCCTCGCCAATATCTGGGCCGAGAGCAAGGCGAGCGGCATTCCGGCATCGGTGGTCGCCGACCGTATGGCACAGAAATTGATTGGGCGGCGCTGAGCCCGCATTGCCGCCGCCAGCCGCGCGGCGGTGGCGAACAGCCAGTCGCGCGCGGCCTCGGCAATCATTTTTGCGCGGCTGCATCCCCAGTCGAGCTCGGAAATCCCGGGCGGGCGGCGTTGCCCAGCGCAACATGCGCGACGGACTTGCCTGAGCGAAGGCAATGGCGCATCACGCGCCGTGCGTATCGTCTATCTCGTTGGCGGCTGGCTCGCGTTGGTCGCGGGCGGGGCTGGTATATTTCTGCCGCTGTTACCGACGGTGCCGCTGGTGATCCTCGCCGCATTTTGCTTCGCGCGCTCGTCGCCGCGGCTAGAGGCTTGGCTCGTTCATCACCGGCATATGGGGCCGCACATTACCGCATGGCGCACGCGCGGTGCCATTAGCAAGCGGGGCAAGCTGAGTGCACTCGCCGCTTTTTTGGCCGGGATCATCGTGAGCCTGATCTTCGCGCCATGGCCTTGGCCACTCGCGCCGATGTTGGCGGCGGGTATCTGCCTGCCATGGCTATGGTCACGGCCCGATGCTTGAAACGCGAATCGCTGGACCCTGCGCAGAGGCTCGCTTAAAGACCCGCGTCTGATATGCACGCTTATGCGAACCCCACCCGATTTCTGCGGCTTGCGCGCCCGCTGACCAGCTGGTTGGCGGGGCTGGGGCTGGTGTTGCTGCTGGTCGGCGCGTGGGCCGGATTGACGCAAACTCCCGCAGACTATTTGCAGGGTGAAACCGTCCGCATCCTCTATGTCCATGTCCCTGCCGCCTGGCTCGGCATGGGCGGCTGGACATCGCTCGCCGTTGCCGGACTGGTCCAACTGGTGTGGCGGCACCCGCTCGCCGGGATTGCGGCGCGGGCGATTGCGGTGCCGGGCATGCTGTTCACCGCGCTGTGCCTGCTCACTGGCTCGATATGGGGCAAGCCAACCTGGGGAACTTGGTGGGAATGGGATGGACGGATGACGTCGATGCTCGTGCTGCTGTTCCTCTATGCCGGGTTCATCGCGCTCGCCAATTCGTCGGCGGGCGAGGGGCGCGACAGTGGGTCGCTATCGCGTGGCGCGGCCATCTATGCGTTGGTCGGTGCGATCAATATCCCGATTATCAACCGCAGCGTGGTGTGGTGGAATAGCCTGCATCAGGGACCGAGCATCACGGTGCGTGGGTCAAGCATCGACGGCGCGATATTGTGGCCGCTGGGATTCACCGTGCTTGGCTTTTCGCTTTTGTTCGGTGCCATCGTGTTGATGCGGATGCGCACACAAATTGCCGAGAACCGCGTCCAAGCCCGGCTGCGGCGTATGGCCGATGATGAACCGGTGGCCGTATGACCGACCAGTGGGATTTTGTGATTGCTGCCTATGCCCTGACGGCGCTTTTGACGGCGGCGGTGCTCGGGACCAGCTGGCGCGCTATGCGTAAAGCGGAACAGCGCGCCGATGCGTTGCGGCAAGACTGACCATGAAGGCGAAACATCAAAGACTGATCCTCGCTTCGCTCGCAGCGTTGGCGGTGGCGGGTGCCGGGCTGCTCGCGGCCGGTGCGCTGCGCGACGAAGCAGCCTATTTCCGCACCCCGAACGAGGTCCGCGCTGGGCAAGCG
>JACEST010000015.1 GCA_013911715.1 Sphingopyxis sp.
AAGGAAAAGGGCGAAGGCAAAAGCAAGAAAGAATCCGCGCTCGACCAGTTCACGGTCAATTTGAATGAAAAGGCCAAGGTCGGCAAAGTCGATCCGCTGATCGGCCGCCATACCGAGGTTGACCGGACGATCCAGATCCTGTGCCGCCGGTCCAAGAACAACCCGCTTTATGTCGGCGACCCCGGTGTCGGCAAAACCGCGATTGCCGAGGGGCTGGCGCGCAAGATTATCGAAGGCGACGTGCCCGAGGTGCTGCTGCCCGCCGTCATCTTCAGCCTCGACATGGGCGCATTGCTCGCGGGCACGCGCTATCGCGGCGATTTTGAGGAGCGGCTGAAACAGGTCGTCACCGAGCTCGAGGCGATGCCCGACGCGATCCTGTTCATCGACGAAATTCACACCGTCATCGGCGCGGGCGCGACCAGCGGCGGCGCGATGGATGCGTCGAACCTGCTCAAACCCGCATTGTCGGGCGGGTCGATCCGCTGCATCGGCTCGACCACCTACAAGGAGTTTCGCAACCATTTCGAGAAGGACCGCGCGCTGCTGCGCCGCTTCCAGAAAATCGACGTGATCGAGCCGAGCCTTGAGGATACCAAGAAAATCCTCGCGGGCTTGCGCGAGGCGTTCGAGAACCACCACAAGGTGAAATATACCCCCGACGCAATCAAGGCGGCGGTCGAGCTGTCGGCGCGTTACATCAACGACCGGAAATTGCCCGACAAGGCCATCGACGTGATCGACGAGGTCGGCGCAATGCAGATGCTCGTCCCGCCGAACAAGCGCAAGAAAACGATCACCGCCAAGGATATCGAGGCGGTGATCGCAACCATGGCGCGCATCCCGGCGAAAACCGTGTCGACCGACGACAAGCGCCTGCTCGAACATCTCGAAACCGACTTGAAGCGCGTCGTGTTCGGCCAGAATAATGCCATTGAAATCCTGTCGAGCGCGATCAAGCTGAGCCGCGCGGGCCTGCGCGATCCCGAAAAGCCGATCGGCAATTATCTCTTTTCGGGCCCCACCGGCGTCGGCAAGACCGAGGTCGCGAAACAGCTCGCGCTCCTCCTCGGCATCCCGCTCGAACGCTTTGACATGTCCGAATATATGGAACGCCATTCGGTCAGCCGCCTGATCGGCGCGCCGCCGGGCTATGTTGGCTATGATCAAGGCGGGCTGCTGACCGATGCGGTCGACAAAAACCCGCACTGCGTGCTGCTGCTCGACGAAATTGAAAAGGCGCACCCTGACCTGTTCAACATCCTGCTGCAGGTGATGGACAATGGCCGCCTGACCGACCACCACGGCAAAACCGTCGATTTCCGCAACGTCATATTGATCATGACGACCAATGCCGGCGCGTCCGACATGGCGCGCGAGAGCATCGGGTTCGGCAACAGCACGCGCGAGGATGTGCAGGAAGAAGCGGTGAAACGCATGTTCACCCCCGAATTCCGCAACCGCCTCGATGCCATCGTCCCCTTCGGCTATCTGCCGCCCGAAGTCGTCGCGCGCGTGGTCGACAAGTTCATCCTGCAACTCGAACTGCAACTGGCCGACCGCAACGTGCATATCCAATTGGACGACGAAGCCCGCGCCTGGCTCACCTCAAAGGGTTACGACAAACTCTACGGCGCGCGCCCGATGGGGCGGCTCATTCAGGAAAAGATCAAACAGCCGCTGGCCGAAGAACTGCTGTTCGGCAAACTCGTCCACGGCGGCGAGGTGAAGGTGAAACTGAAACAAGGCGAGGACGCCAAGGTGGGCAATCCGCTGGCGTTCGAAATTGTCGCCGCACCGCCCAAGGCGAGCAAGGCCAAGGGGAAGGCGAAGGTGGATAAGGGGGCGGAGTGAGGCGGCAACTCCGCATGACCTTCATAGCTTATGGCGCGACGTGATCAGGGGCAGCAAGCGTGAAAAATCGAGGCAAGCCAACACTGCTTTTAGTTGTGACCATGTTTGCGACAATTGCTGCCTTAGGTTTCCCAGTTTTGGCACAGATATCGGCTGACAACGAAAGCGCCGCTGCCGGCGATGTTATTCCGAGCGATTTCAAAGGTAAAATCACTTACGCTGGAAGTTACAGCCGGTCAGTCGCAATCGTACCCCGCGCGGGGACTAATCCTAGCAGAGGCGCTAGAACAGAATCCTTTCAAGGAAATCTCACCTATGAAATTTCCTATAATGGCCCCAAATTCACTGGAAACTACAGCGAACCAGGCGGTAATTTTCGTACCAGCGGAACCTTTAAAGGCACGCGCAGCGGTCAGATTTGCCAAGTCGAATTCGACAATGGAATGCGCGTTACTGCATCATGTGGTCTCACACGGTTCTCGATCGTCACCACATTTGCGGGGGAATGGGGACGCAAGACCGATGTGACGGTTGATTTGAAACAGGCCGCCATTGTCGACTTTGCTGAACTTGATCGAAAGAAAGCCGCAACGGACGCGAAGCGGTGGGAACAGACCGCATCAGCTTTTGCCGGAAACGCGCCCCGCAGCGTTACGCCTGCATCGGGGGAGGAACTGCGACTGGAGGCGCTATGCAACAAGTCACAATGGGCCAGCTGCGAGCCCTATGCGCGCCTCAGAGCGCCTCGGCTGCTGAAGAACTGCGAAGCAGGAGATTTGGGCGCGTGTTATTCATACGCTAGCTCGGCCAGGAGCAATGCAGGGAGTCAGTTTGATATTTGGTATGTTCCGAAGGCGCTACCGGCGATGAAAATAGCGTGCGAACATTGGCAAACAACCACCAATGAAGGTTGGAATTATGCAGATCGCTGTGAAATCCGGGACATCCTCGAACGTAAGGCACGGTTTGATTCAATTCCATCGAATATATCCTCAACTACCAAAGAGCAGCGAGGCTTGTGCATAGCAAGATCAGATCGAGTTATTGGATATGAGATACGAAAAACGGGATTAACTGGTCGAAACTCGGAAGGTGACTATGCTGAACAAACAGAGTCAGTACCTGTAATGGAATTCACTTTTAAGAATAATTGCAAGTTCCCAGTTAAGGCACGTTGTTCTAGCGGAACATTTGATTTAAGCAACAACATAATAACACTCGCTCCTTCGCAATCAACAACCGCTTGCCAACTGTTTTACGTGTAGTAATCAGGATGCGTCGATGTAGTTCGAATGGATTTGGCGGATAGGGTAATCACTATACTTAACGCCCAAACTTTCAGGGCCGCACCCTCGGCTGGGGACACGCAATAGCATGTCGCCGACCAATATTGTGCACATCACCACTGCAATCTCTGCGGACCCCTGCGTCTCTGCGTGAAACCAAATCGCACGGTTTGCGACCGCCGCACCCGATGCTGGCACACGCACTTGCGAAATGTTTCGCGCAGAGACGCAAAGATCCGCAGAGACGATGGCTTGCGCCGATGCGTCCGGGCGTTTCGTAGTGGCGGAGTAAATCCTCCCCGGAACGAGTTTGAGGTTGGGCTGCCCCGGCAGTCCAAGATTGTGCCGGGGGCACAATCGACCTCAAACTGGTGCCCCGCAGGGGCGGAGGGGTCGCCGTCGGCCTTGCACCCATGCCGCGCCACCGCGCCCGCTTTTGACCGCCCCCTCCGTCGCTTCGCGCCACCTCCCCGTTCCGGGGAGGATTTTAGAACGCCCGCCTTTGCTAACGGAGATTTCTTCGCGCCTTTGCGTGAGATATTTTCCGCTGTCCTACACGCTCACGCCCTGTCATCCTCCGCGCTCGGCTCTTTACAATCGTCAATTCCGTCCGCGCGCCGCGACCCTGAGCCTATCTTCACAAAAGCTACAAAGGATACAGTTTGACTGAATCTGGCGGTATCTTTTGTATCTTTAGCGCCGCGTCATGCGCCGCCGAGGATGTGCAGTATCGCGTGAAGCCCGCGCAGTTTTCCGGGCTTTTTTGGTTCGCACAAAGACACAAAGGCACGAAGGAGGAGCCTATGCCGCAAAGCGGCCTTCATTAACGCGGCCATCGCGACCTGTGGCAACGTCGGGATGACAAAGGGCCTATCGGCCCGAACCACATTCTTCGTGCCTTCGTGTCTTCGTGCGAAACCCCATATCGCTGCTGCCGAATTCCTGCACGACAGTGTGAAGTCCCTCAGAAATCCGCGCCCCTCAGCACCACGGCTGCCGCCCACTGCCATACCAGCGCGCCAGGCCTTCATCGACCAGCACGCCGCCCAAGCTGTCCCCATCGCGCGTCACGGTGCGCAGCGCGCGGTCGTAGCGGTCGTCCTCGCCGCCCGCCAAACTGAACGGCCCGGCGTTGAGAAGGCTGTGGAGCCGCCGCGTCGCCGCCTCCCCCAGCCGAGCTTCCTCGGCGCAGCGCGGCGGGTGGGTTTCGGGGGTATCGATGTCGGCGATGCGGATTTTCTGGCCCTGGAACCAGAAAGTGTCGCCATCGACGACGCAGTTGGTCCCGCCGCCGCTGTGGCACAGTCCGAAGCGTGCGCGCAGCCGGTCGGTGGGCGCGGCAATGGCGCCGCCCCCGCCGCCAAAGGCACGTACCGGTGCCGTTGCGGTCGGGCGCGGCAAATCAGCGGGGGCCTGCCAATCGTTGCTCGGCACATCGGCATAGGAATTCGCCGGATCTCTGGACGCCGCGTCCCACGGCACGGGCATTCCGGCTTGAAAATAGGCGAGCGCGGCGACGAAGGCCGCCAACCCGATCAGCCGGAAATCGACCAGCGCAGCCCGCGCGCGCCGCTGCAACGGTCCGCGCGCATACCAGCGCTGCCTGCGCCGATAGCTATCGATGCTGGTCCACTGCGCCATGGGCGCATCATGCCGCAAGTGGCTTACCCAAATCCTAATGCGTTCGCGCCGGATTGGGGGGCAACAACGGGGGATTGAACCGTGGCGGTGCCGTTTCGCTGCCAGAAAATCCTCCCCGGAACGGGGAGGTGGCGCGAAGCGACGGAGGGGGCGGGCGAAGGTGGGCGCGGTGGCGCGGCATGGCGTCAGCCGATAGCGGCCCCTCCGCCCCTGCGGGGCACCTCCCCGTTCCGGGGAGGATTTGCTGTCCGCTTTTGCGTGACCCCGCCGCCCGGCTTGGTTAGGATGGGTCAGCCAGCAATAACAAGGAGCAACATCCCGTGTCCGCGTCCAACCCCGCCCACCCCCGCTCAGCACTGCGCGACTTTCTGGAAAGCGAAAGCGCGGGCGGATTGCTGCTGATGGGCGCGGCGGCGCTGGCGTTGTTGATCGCCAATTCGGCGCTGGGTGAGATGTATCACCACCTGATCCACGCGGTCACCGGGCCGACCCTGACCCCCAAGCTGGGGCCGATGACCGTCCATCTGTGGATCAACGACGGGCTGATGGCGATATTCTTCCTGCTCGTCGGGCTGGAGATCAAGCGCGAGTTCGTCGACGGGCGGCTAGCGACATGGAGCCAGCGGCGGTTGCCGATGATCGCGGCGGCGGCGGGGATGGCGGTGCCCGCGCTCATCTATCTCGCCATTGCGGGCAGCACACCGGGGCTGGCCAATGGCTGGGCGATCCCCGCCGCGACCGACATTGCCTTTGCCATCGGCGTGCTCGCGCTGCTCGGCCCGCGCGCGCCGACGTCGCTCAAGCTGTTCCTCGTCACCGTCGCCATCGTCGATGACATGGGCGCGGTGGTGATCATTGCGCTCTTCTATACCGCCAGCATCGATTTCACCGCGCTGGCGGCCGCCGCAATCATCTTTGCGGTGATGCTGGGGCTGGGGCGCATGGGGCAAAAGCGGCTGAGCATTTTTCTCGTCCTCGCCGCAATGCTGTGGTTCGCGATGCTGCTATCGGGCGTGCACGCGACCATCGCGGGCGTGCTGACGGCGATGACCATCCCGATCGAGCGAACTCCGGGCGCGCCCGACAGCGCGACTTCACCGCTCCACCGGCTGGAACATGCGCTGCATCCGTGGGTGGCGTTCGCGATTGTGCCCATCTTCGGCTTTGCCAATGCAGGGGTCGACATCACCGGCATGACCGCGGCGCAGCTGATGGCGCCGATGCCGCTCGGCATCGCGCTCGGGTTGTTTCTGGGCAAGCAGCTCGGGATTTTCGCGGCGGTCTGGCTGGCGGTAAAGGCCGGGTTCGGTGCCAAGCTGCGCGGCGCGACTTGGGTGCAGATTTATGGCGTGGCATCGCTGTGTGGCATCGGCTTTACGATGAGCCTGTTCATCGGCGGCCTCGCCTTCACCGATCCGGCACTGGTCGAAGAAGCGAAGATTGGCACACTAATGGGGTCCTTCGCGTCGGGCATTTTGGGCTATCTGATCCTGCGCCTGTGCGCGCTCCACCCCGGCCATGTGCGCGAGGAAGCGGCAAAGGCGGCGGAGATTGATGCGGACGGCGATGTGGCGAGCATGGAAGAGGCGATGAAGGGATGAGGTCCACCACAATCGCAACATTTGGCCTCATCATGCTGACCCTGCCGGGCTGCATGCAGCGGACAGAGGTTGCCACAATCACAACTATAGCGCCGGAGCCGGCCAACAAACTGACGATGTCGCTCGACCAGATTGCGCGCACTTATGTCGCGCTCAGCCTGGAAATCGGTACCCATGAGGCCGGCTATATAGACGCCTATTACGGGCCGCCGGAGATCCGCACTACTGCTGAAAGGGTCCCGCGTGCAAAGACGACGCTGCGGTCCGACATTGCCGGAATACGCAGAAATTTAGGGCTGCTCGCTGGCAAAATGCGAGGACCGGAAGCGCGCCGCATCGCCTTTCTCGACAAACAGCTCATCGCCGCCGACACGCGCCTCGCAATGATGGAAGGCGAAAAGTTCAAATTCGTCGACGAAGCCGAGCGCCTGTTCGGCGTGCGCCCTGCGCTGAAACCGCTCAGCGCCTATGACGCGGGGCTGGCCGAAATTGCCAAGCTGGTGCGCGGTGACGGCCCGCTGGCGGCGCGGGTCGATGCCTATCTCGACAGCTTCACCATCCCCAAGGACAAGCTGCTGCCGGTGTTTCAAGCGAGCATCGCCGCATGCCGTGCGCGCACCGAGCGGCACATCGCGATGCCGCCGGGCGAAGACTTCAAACTCGAATTCGTCACGGGCAAATCGTGGAGCGGTTACAATTATTACCAAGGCAATTTCCAAAGCCTGATTCAGATCAATACCGACTTCCCCATCCGACTGTCGCGCGCGGTCGATCTGGGGTGTCACGAGGGGTATCCTGGCCATCACGCGCTCAATTTCCTCCTCGAGCAACGGCTGACGCGGGCGCGGGGGTGGATCGAGTTTAGCGTCTATCCCCTCTATAGCCCGCAAAGCCTGATCGCCGAGGGGACTGCCAATTACGGCATCGCGATGGCCTTTCCTGGCAGTGACAAGGCGGCCTTTGAACGCGACGTGCTGACGCCGCTAGCGGGTATCGCGGCGCCCAGCGACGATAAATATTGGCGGCTGAATGAAGCGATCAAAGCGGTGTCGGGCGCGCGGCTGACCATTGCGCAAATGTATCTCGACGGCGAAATCGACCGCGCCAAGGCGGTCGAACTGACGCAGCAATATCTGCTGATGTCCAAGGCGCGCGCCGAGCAATCGGTCACCTTTACCGAGAATTACCGCAGCTATGTGATAAACTATGGCCTGGGCGAGGCGATGGTGAAGGCCGATGTCGAACGCGAGCCTGGCGAGGCCGCACGCTGGAAGCGGTTCGAGGCACTGATCAGCGAACCAACCCTGCCGGGTGAATTGCGGCAGTAGCGCTGTGCCCGATCATTGCGGGACCAAGCAATCGAGATCAGCGGCGACATCAATCGGTCCGTCATAGCTGGTCCGGATCGCCGCCAGTCCTTCGTCAAGCCGGTTGGTCGCACGCTTCATATTGTGCGACAGCACCAGACGCGCCGGGGCGAGCGCGGCGGCGAGCGTGCCGAGACTGGACGGCGGACGGTGCAGGCCGCGCGGCTGACCCTCACCTTCGGGGATAGCGTGGTGCACGATCAGCAAGTCGGGTTTGCTGGCGGTCAGCAGGGTTTCGAACTGCGCCGACATGGCGCTTTGATCCCCGGCCAGCACAATATCTGCATCGCCATAACGGATGCGATAACCCAGTGCCGGATTTTCACCATGATGCACCGGGATTGCAGTGATAAGGAGACCCGGCATCAAATCGTCAATTTCCACCGGCGGCGCTTCCCCCTTGGCCGTCGCCACTTCGCGCACCACCAGCGGGCGGCGTCCGTCACTGTTTTCAAGATAGCCCTTCAGATAGTTAAACGCCCCCACTTCGCCGTCGAACAACCCGCGCAAATAGGCTTGCGTTGCGGGCAACCAATCGTTGCCGTCGGGGCCGACGACCATCAGCGCTTCGGTGCTGCTTTCAAAGCTGCCGCTGTTCAAAATACCAGGCAGTCCGCCGGCATGGTCACCGTGCAAATGGGTAAACAATATTCCGCGCAGCGGGGCGAGCTTGGCTCCGGCTTCGCCAAAGCGGATGAAGCTGCCCGGCCCAGCGTCGATGAGCACGCGCGGTTCGCCCGCTATCCACAGCAAATAGCTGGTCCCGGCGCGGCCGCCCTCAGCGATCGGGCCGCCCGAGCCCAGGACTTGCAGGCCCACGGGGGCCGCAGCGCAGCGATTGCCCTGCGCGTTGGCAGGGGCGCTGGCCGCCAAGGCCATGGCGGCGGCGGCAAGGGCTAATGCAGCAAACTTGTTTGGCGTCGGCATGATGAATCCTTCTCTACGATGGTCGCCGATTGAATGCGCATGATTAGGTATGCGGCAAGGCAATCATGTTTGGCGGCGATGACAATGCTCCCCAACTCACCCTTCCGCTGCAATCTTGCCGAGCGCGCGTTCAAAGGCCTCCGGTGGATGGCCGCCCGAGATGACATATTTGCCGTTGATGATGAAGGTTGGCACCGCCTGCACGCCTTCGCGCCGCCAATACTCTAATTCGGCGCGCACCTCATTGGCGTAACGGCCCTCCGCCAGCACCGCGGCGGCCTCGATCGGGTCGAGCCCTGCCGCAACGGCCGCTTCGGTAAGCACTCCATGGTCACCCAAGTCGCGGCCTTCGCTGAAATGCGTCACGAACAGCGCGTGCTTCAACGCCCGCTGCCGCCCTTGTTCGCTCGCCCAGTGCAGCAAGCGGTGGCAATCGAACGTGTTCCAGATACGGCTGTCGGACCCGGTATTCATGGCAAAGCCCACCTCGGCAGCGCGGCGTTTAATCTCGTCGCGGATCGCGCCCCCCTCGCCCGGCGCGCGGCCATATTTCTTGGCGATATGTTCGGCGACATTTTCGCCCTCGCGCGCCATGGCGGGGTTGAGCTCAAACGGGTGCAGCGTGATGTCGGCCGCGAGCCCATCGAGCCGTTCGAGCGCGACATCCAGTGCGCGGATGCCGATGACGCACCAGGGGCAAACGACGTCGGAGACAATGGCGATAGACATGGGCTTGGTCATTGTGCGATTCCCATTTCGAATGCGTCAAAGTGGCGCGGAGCGCGGCGCAAGGCAAGCCCCGCCGTTCGGGGTCAGGCGCGCGCCACCGTGACCGTCTGCGATACCATTTCCGCCGATCCGAAAATCGTCATGAACCCGACATCGGTTGCATCGCGGCCCACTGCGATCCGGACCAGATTGGTTTCTGGGACCAGCCGGCTGGGATCCACGAGGTGCCATTTGCCGGCCAGAAACACCTCGACCACCGCGTGAAAATCGGGCGGGTCGAGGCCCAGCGCATAGGCCGAAACCATCCGGGCCGGAATGTCAGCAGCGCGGCACAGCGCGATCAGCATATGGGCAAAGTCGCGGCAAACGCCTTGCCGCGACAAAAATGTGTCGGCGGCCGTGGTCGATCCGTTCGAACTGCCCGGCATATAGGTAAGATTGCCAAAGACCCATGCCGCCATATCGAGCACCTGTTGGCCCTTGTCGGGAGCGGCAAAGCGCGTCGCGACAAAATTTTCGAACCGGTCCGACGGGCAATAACGACTGGGCATGAGATAGGCGATGTAGGCGGGCGGAAGCGCCTGGTGCGGCACCACAGCCAGTCCGGCAATGGCCGTTGGTTCGCGGGCGATTTTGACGGTCGCCGTATAGTTGATGGCTATTTGGCCGTCGGCATGCAGCCAGGTGCGGCGTCCGAGCCCGTCCATGCCCTCGATGGTGATCAACGGCGCGCTACCCTTGACCTTCAAAAGATCACCCATCAATTGCTGATCCGCCATCGGGATGGCTTCGATTGCCAGCAATACATCGGCGGGACGGTGCAGGCGATAGACAAGATCTGCCGCGATGGAGACGGTCGAGGAATCAGGCGGCATACACAGCCCATCGGTCATCAATCGGCGCAGCGCAAGCCCTGCCTAGGCCGCCTGCGCTTTGGCTGCATGATAAAGGGGTGCCACAACCAGCCGGTCACGACCCGCCGCCTTGGCATCGTAGAGCGCCTTGTCCGCCGCGCGGTATAGCGCCAGCCAGTCGGCTTCGCTGCCGCCCAGCCAGCCGGTCGCCGCCCCCATTGATACGGTGATATGCTGACCACCCGCCGCCGGCAGCGCGCGGACCTGATCGAGCAGGCCGGTGTGATAGCGCCGATCATCCGTATCGCTCTTGTAGATGAGCGCGAACTCTTCGCCGCCCAGGCGGGCAGCAAGCGCATCGGGTCGGCGAACGGCTTCAATCATTTCGGCGATCCGGCACAGCACCTTGTCGCCTGCGCTATGGCCGACGCTGTCGTTGATCCGTTTGAAATGATCGACGTCAATCAGCACCAGCCGGTATGTGCCTGCCAGCTGAGGCGGCGGACAAACCGTTCGCATCAAGGCGCGGCGGTTACTAAGGCCGGTGAGATCATCGGTGTCCGCTTGTTGGCGCGCCACGGCCACATCGGCGCGCGCCAAATCGCGGTCGGCATGCACCTTGCGAATACGGTGCGCGATAATCACCGACGAAAGCAACGCCTCAATACTCATGGCAATCAGCGTCGCATTATCGAGCCAGAAGCTTTGCGGTAGAAGATCGAATGCATGCAGCAACCGTGTCGTGTTGAAGAGCAGCGGTACGACCCACGCCATCACGAACATCCGTTCGATGCGACCACCTTCGTTCCATCCGCGCCGGAACATGGCCACACCCACAACGATAAGCATCGCATAAGATGTGAAATAGAGTTGGTCGAGCAGCACAATTTGCCAGGGTGCGAGGAAAGCATAGGCGAAAGCCAACAGGCCGATCACCGTACCGGTCGCGATCAGCAGCCGATCGAACCGACGCGAAAAGCCGAGCTTGCTGAGGAAGGCGCGCACGAACCACAACGCAGAAATCGCCGTCGCCGCCAGCGCGAGATAGTTGATCCTGAGTCGGACATTATTGTCGATACCGGGCATCAGCTGGGCCAGCCCCGCCGACGAACTCATGGCATAAATCATGGAAGCCGCAATCATCGCAGCATAGGCGTGCAGATAATTTTCCTTGATCGCACGCCATAACACCAGATGATAGGTCAACAGCGCCAGGCACAGGCCGGCGAAACCGCCATATAGCGCCGACCGCTGCGCATCGGTCTGCGCAACCTGTTCGGCGCTCGCAAGGTGCGGACCCAACAATATCCCGCGGATGTTGCCCGACCCCGCAATGCGCAGCAGCAGTGTCTGTGGCGCGGCATCATGCCGCAATGGCAGCGTATAAATTCCGCCAATATGGACAAAACGCCCCGATTCCGCGCTGGGCACGACATAATGTCGCACCACACCATCCGGATAGGCCGCCGTAATTGCCACATTGTCCTGCCATATGCTGGTCCAGCGCAAGCGGTCCGCACCCATCGGCGAATCGGCAGGAACAGCGATTCGTGCCCAATAATCCCCTGGGCCGAACGCCGACTGCTTGGTGGTGCAATCAAACGCATCCGGTTGATTCAGCAGCAACACCGCGCGGTCGCCGGGCTGCACCGGCTTGAAACAGGCTGAAAGGTCGGTGCGCAGGTTTGCGCGTGCCTGCGAAGGCGGATGGTCGGCATGCGCGGGCGCCGTCGCCAACACCGCTGCTACAAGCAGCAGCAATAGGCGCAGCAGCGCAAGCATTGAGCGACCTCCGAACATCGTGCTGGCCTAACTCAGCAAGGAAAACATCGGGTTAATCCCGGGTGCGTGCGGTTCACATTGCCCATCCCCATGGCCGCGCCTATACTCGCCAAAATCATCGGGACAGGAGCATCATCATGGCCATCGCCGACCAGCAGCATGTCGGATCACTCTTTCACGCCAAATCGACCGGGGCGGAGGTGCTGGCGGGCATCGACCTGACCGGCAAGATCGCGATTGTCACCGGCGGCTATTCCGGCATCGGGCTCGAAACGACGCGCGCACTGGCGGCGGCGGGGGCAAAGGTGATCGTGCCGGTGCGCGATCCGGCCAAGGCGGCGAGCGCGCTGGCCGAAGTCGCAGGCGATGTGACCAGCGCGGCGCTCGACCTTGGCAATCTGGCTTCGGTGCGCGCTTTTGTTGACGCGATGGCCGATCTGCCCCGCCTCGACATATTGATCAACAATGCCGGGATCATGGCCTGCCCCGAAACGCGCGTCGGTGCGGGCTGGGAGGCGCAGTTCGCCACCAACCATCTGGGGCATATGGCCATGACACTGGGGCTGATGGGCCATCTCCAGCGGACCGCGGGCGCGCGCGTCGTCGCGCTGGCATCGACCGGGCATAAGGTCAGCGGCATCCGCTGGGACGATGTCCATTTTACCGCTGGCGCCTATGACAAATGGCAGGCCTATGGCCAGTCAAAGTCGGCCAATGCGCTGTTCGCCAACGCGCTGTCGCGGCGGCTGGCGCCGTCGGGCGGCCATGCCTTTGGCGTGCATCCCGGCGGCATCTTCACCCCGCTCCAGCGCCACCTGGGGGTCGAGGAAACGACCATGCTGGGCTGGACCAACGCCGATGGCACCCCGTCCGAAATGGCCAAACGCGGGTTTAAGACCACCGAACAGGGCTGTTCGACCAGCCTATGGGCGGCCACCAGCCCATTGTTGGCGGGCAAACCCGGCGTCTATTGCGAGGATTGCGAAGTGGCGACGCCGACCGATCCGGACAGCCCGATGGCGCGTTATTCGGGCGCCAACGCGCATATCTGCGACGACGAAGGCGCCGAACGCCTGTGGGCAATGAGCGAGGCGATGCTGGCGGAGGGGTGAGGCGTTGCGCATCAACCGATGCTGGAGAAAAGTGGCGGAAAACTGGGCAAATTCACACTGAATTTCGTGTTTCTCCTGCAAGCCCCAGTCGTCCCAAACGACCGATCGTCTGATTGCCATCGTTCTTATGGATTGAACTCCGTGTAGGAAAGACATTCCTCCGTCATTGCGAGCGAGGATTGCCTCCGTCTGCCGAACAGGGTGCCGAGTTTAAAAACTGCCTGACCTAAATCCTCCCCGGAACGGGGAGGTGCCCCGCAGGGGCGGAGGGGACGTTCTTGGTCGGGCGCAAAAATCGCCGCTATGCGCTCTATCGCACCCGCCCCCTCCGTCGCTCCGCGCCACCTCCCCGTTCCGGGGAGGATTTGAACCAGATTTATCGCGGCATGCTCTGGCTCTAATATGCGGGCTCAATCGTCCGCATCGAGGTCCGCCATCAGCGCCTCGACCGTTGCAAAGGACTTGAGCTTGCCCGTTCGGGCTTCCTCCATAGCCGCGATAGTCACGGCGTTGGGCCGCAGCACCTCGAACGGAAACGCCTTGTCATGCGCCACGCGGGTGAGAAGCAGGCGCACGGCGTCGGACACGGTCAGGCCCATGGTGGCAAGGACAGCAGACGCCTCTTCCTTCACGGCACCATTGATACGGGTTTGGACGAGGGCATTGGCGGGCATGGTGGGGGCTCCTTTGTGTATTACAATGTAGTGCATAACCATGCACTGGTCAACCTGCTTGCGCGAACTCCTAGCTCGGCATTAGCTTGGCGCCTGCATGCTTGCTCCGAATCAAGAACTAAGCAAAAACTCTGTCAAAGGGGAGCCAGACAATGGAACACGACGTCGCTTGTGAAGTTGAAGTTATGGGAAAGTGGGAGCCATATGACCTCCGAATTGCCTTAACGCTCGACAAAAAACGTATAAAGCGATGCCCAGAATGCCATGGCCGCGTTAGGGCACATTCCGCCGCAGCAAGCGGAATGCGCGCGCATATGGAGCACTTTGCGCGACACACCGGCTGCTCTCGCGGGGATTGTTTTGACGGAACGTCCAAGCCTCACCCCGACGCAGTGTCGTAACCCTTTACGTAATGAAAAAGGGCGGCCATCACTGACCGCCCTTCCAAAACTCTCGATCCCTTGACGGAAGCCTCAAAGCTTCCCCGTCAACTCCGGCACCACGTTGAACAAATCGCCTACCAGGCCCAAGTCCGCGACCTGAAAAATCGGTGCATCCTCGTCCTTGTTGATGGCGACGATGGTCTTGCTGTCCTTCATCCCTGCCAAGTGCTGGATCGCGCCCGAAATGCCGATCGCGAAATAAATGTCGGGGGCGACGATCTTGCCGGTTTGGCCGACTTGATAATCATTGGGGACATAGCCCGCGTCGACCGCCGCGCGGCTGGCGCCCAGCGCAGCGCCGAGCTTGTCGGCGAGCGGCACGATGACTTCCTGATATTTCTCGCTCGATCCCAGCGCGCGGCCGCCCGACACGATGATTTTCGCGCTGGTCAGTTCGGGGCGTTCGGATTTGGCGATTTCGCTGCCGACAAAGCTCGACACACCGGCGTCGCCGCCTGCGCTGACGGCTTCGATCGCGGCGCTGCCGCCGCTCGCCGCCGCCTTTTCAAAGGCGGTGCCGCGCACGGTGATCACCAGTTTGGCGTCGGTTGATTCGACCGTGGCAATCGCGTTGCCCGCGTAAATCGGACGGGTGAAACTCTTGGGCCCTTCAACCGAAATAATTTCGCTGATCTGCATGACATCGAGCAACGCCGCGACGCGCGGCGCGATATTCTTGCCATTGGTCGTTGCGGGCGCGACGAAGGCATCGTGATGGCCCATCAGTTCGGCGACCAGCGGCGCGATATTTTCGGGCAGATTGTGGCCGAACGCCGCATTGTCGGCAACATGGACCTTGGCTACCCCGGCGATCCCGGCGGCGGTCTTTGCCACAGCATCAACGCCTTGACCCGCGACGAGCAAGTTGACTTCGCCGAGTTTCGCAGCGGCGGTGACGGCGGACAGTGTTGCGTCCTTAACGACGCTGCCATCATGTTCGACCCAAACCAGAGTTTTCATATCACATCTACCCTCAAATCCGCCCGCCCTGAGCTTGTCGAAGGGCTGTCCTTTTCTTTCATGGTGGCCAAAGAAAGGACGACCCTTCGACGAGCTCAGGGTAGACGGGGTTGGAATTCCAATATCAAGCGTTGACGCCCATCGCTTTCAGCTTGTCCACCAGCGTATCGACATCGGGCACCTTGATCCCGGCCTGCCGCACCGGCGGTTCCGACACCTTGATGGTTTTGACACGCGGGGTGGTGTCCACGCCGTAATCAGCAGGCGTCTTCATATCCATCGGCTTCGATTTTGCCTTCATGATATTGGGCAGCGAAGCATAGCGCGGCTCGTTCAGGCGCAGGTCAGTGGTGACAATCGCGGGCAATTTCAGCTTCACCGTTTCCAGCCCGCCGTCGACTTCGCGGGTGACATTGGTGTGATCGCCGTCGACCGCGACCGCGCTGGCAAAGGTGCCCTGCGGCCAACCGGTCAGTGCAGCCAGCATCTGGCCGGTCTGATTATTGTCGCCGTCGATCGCCTGTTTGCCCAGGATCACCATGCCCGGCGTTTCGGCGTCGCAAATCGCTTTGAGGATTTTGGCGATGGCGAGCGGTTCGGCGTCATCGTCGGTCTGCACCAGGATCGCGCGGTCGGCGCCCATGGCAAGCGCGGTGCGCAGCGTTTCCTGCGCCTTGGCCGGGCCGACGGACACGGCGACAATCTCGGTCGCGACACCCTTTTCCTTGAGGCGGATCGCCTCTTCGATACCGATTTCGTCGAACGGGTTCATCGACATTTTGACATTGGCCAGATCAACACCGGTGCCGTCGGCCTTGACCCGCGGCTTGACGTTATAATCGAGCACCCGCTTTACCGGGACGAGGATTTTCATCGCGTCAACTCCATCTCAACTTTGTTGCACCGCGTCATAATTAGCGCTTACGTAAACGTCAACCAGCTCTCACGCCGCCGACCGCACCTCGGCCACAATCTTTTTCGCGGCATCGCCCAAATCATTGGCGGCCACAATCGGCAGTCCCGAATTGGCAAGGATATCCTTGCCTTGCTGCACATTGGTGCCCTCGAGCCGAACGACCAGCGGCACCGCCAAATTCACTTCCTTCGCCGCCGCGACAATGCCGTCGGCGATGATGTCGCATTTCATAATGCCGCCGAAGATGTTGACAAGAATGCCCTTTACCGCCGGGTCTTTCAGGATGATCTTGAACGCTGCGGTGACCTTTTCCTTGCTGGCGCCGCCGCCGACGTCGAGGAAGTTGGCGGGAAATTCGCCGTTCAGCTTGATGATGTCCATCGTCGCCATCGCAAGCCCCGCGCCATTGACCATGCAACCGATATTGCCGTCGAGCTTGATATAGGCGAGGTCATATTCGCTCGCCTCAACCTCGGCCGGATCTTCTTCGGTCAGGTCGCGCAGCTCGGCCAGATCGGCGTGGCGGAACATCGCATTGCCATCGAACGCGACCTTGGCATCGAGCACGAGCAGCTTGTCGCCCTCGTCCGTGGGGCAAATGGCGAGCGGATTGATTTCAATCTGCTCAGCATCGGTGCCGAGGAAAGCGGCGTACAGCCCCGACAGGATTTTGGCGCACTGCTTGGCCAGATCACCGGTCAGCCCCAGCGCGGCGGCGACGCTGCGCCCATGGTGCGGCATCAGCCCGGTCGCAGGGTCGATGGTGATCGTGTGAATCTTCTCAGGCGTGTCGTGGGCGACATCCTCGATATTCATGCCGCCCTCGGTCGAGGCGACCACCGCGATGCGACTGCTCGCGCGGTCGACGAGCAGCGCGAGGTAGAATTCCTGTCCGATGTCAACGCCGTCGGTGATGTACAGGCGATTGACCTGCTTGCCCGGTTCGCCGGTCTGGATCGTCACCAGCGTATTGCCCAGCATCTCGGCCGCATGGCTGCGCACTTCGTCAAGCGATTTGGCGAGCCGCACCCCGCCCTTGGCGTCGGGACCCAGCTCCTTGAACTTGCCCTTGCCGCGTCCCCCGGCATGGATTTGCGCCTTCACGACATAGAGCGGGCCGGGCAGTGCGGCTGCGGCCGCCACGGCTTCGTCCACCGTCAAAGCAGCGATCCCCTTGGGCACCGCAACGCCGAATTTCGCGAGCAATTCCTTGGCCTGATATTCATGGATATTCATGGGGAGAGCGGCGCCTTTCCAGCGGAGATTATGCAGGATTCGCCAGTCGCATAAGCACAAGTGTGGCGGCGATGCTACCCCCCCAAGTCAGCCTTGGTCGCATGCAGCCGATTTTGGCTGCAAAACACAGTTGTCGTTGCAGCTGTCCTGGCCCATCATAGCCGCCAGATGGTTCCGCCAGCCACACTGTCAGGACGACACAATATGCCAGAAATACCGTCCTGTTTCGCGACCTTGCTGGCCGCATGGAATGAATATGATTCGGCCCGGCTGCGCGCTTTGTGCGAGGAATCGCTGACCGCCGATGTCGCCTTCACCGATCCGCACTATCAAATTGTCGGAATCGATGCCTTCATCGATCAGGTCAATGAATTCCGCGCGAAAGTGGGCCAGGTTGAACTGGTCCGCACCAGCGGGATTGATTTGCACCACGATCGGGCGCGCTACAGCTGGGCCGTGCTGTGGCCCAATGGCAACCGCTTTGACGGTTTCGATGCCGTCGCAATTGATATGGACCAGATGAAAATTTGCCGCATTGACGGCTTTTTCGGGCCCCTGCCAGCGGTCTGACTAGCCCAATTCGGCGTCGCGCAGCACGGCAACACCTGCCTCGCGCTGCACGCGCAGCTCGGCCTTTAGTTTCGCCGGATCGCGCGCGAAGATGAAGCCGAAGCTGACTCCGCCTTCCTTGCCGATGGTGGCGTGGTGAAGCTTGTGTGCCTGCACCAGCCGCTTGGCATAGCCGCGCTTCGGAACATATTTGAAATAACGCTGGTGGACGAGGCCATCGTGGACGAGCGTGTAGACGATGCCATAGCCGAGGATGCCGACACCGATCCACGTCGCCGGTTCCCAAGCCGACGTACCGGCAAGCAGCGGGCTGCCGAGCGCGAACATTGAAATGCTCATAACCGCGCCGACAACGCCGAAAAGATCGTTCTTCTCGAACATCTTGTCGTGCGGTTCATGGTGATCGCGGTGCCAGCCCCAGCCAAATCCGTGCATGATATATTTGTGGCTCGACCAAGCGACAAACTCCATCGCGAGGATGGTAGCGACAATCAGCAACAGGATGACGGGCAGCGACATGGCGCCAATATAGCGCGTCAGTCGGCCTTCGGAAAGAAGTAGGCGGCAATATCGGCGCCGATCCGCGCTGGGCGCAGCGTAATGGCGTCGATGCAGCACCAGCTGGATTTCACCTCGGCCAGCACCTCTTCGCCGCGCTGGATGACAGTGTTGTAAAAGGCGCGCGCGCCCTGAATGCTTTCGAGCACGACGTTGGCGACGACATCGTCGTCAAGAAACGCGGGTCTCCGATAGCTGATTTCGTGCTTCAAGGCGACCCATGCGCGCTCGGCCACTGCCTCCGGCGGGGCCAGGCCGCGCCAATGCGCCAGCACCGCATCCTGCACCCAGTTTAGATAGCGGCTGTTGTTGACATGCCCCATGAAGTCGATGTCATCGGGCAGAATCTTGATCGGGAAGCGAAGCGTTAGCGTATCCATCGACCAGCAATAGCGCGGGGTTGTGACAATTTCCAGAAATTGCGCAAAAGAAGCTTGCTTGCGCTCTGTCACCCGCTGCGGCTAACGCTGCTATATGACCCGCCCGCGCACGCTGTATGAAAAGATCTGGGACGCGCACTTGGTCGAGCGCCGCCCCGACGGCACTTGCCTGATCTTTATCGACCGCCATCTGGTGCATGAGGTGACGAGCCCGCAGGCGTTCGCGGGGCTGCGCGCCGCTGGCCGTACGGTGCGCCGTCCCGATCTGACGCTCGCGGTGCCCGACCATAATCTGCCCACCACCGCGCGGCGCGATGCTGCGGGCGCGCGCATTCCGATCGCCGATCCCGACAGCGCGGCGCAGCTTGAGGCGCTGGAGGCCAATGCCCCCGCCTTCGGCATCCGCTACATCGGTGACGCCGACCGCGAACAGGGCATCGTCCATGTCGTCGGCCCCGAGCAGGGTTTCTCGCTTCCCGGCACCACCATCGTGTGCGGCGACAGCCACACTGCCTGCCATGGCGGGCTCGGCGCGCTGGCTTTTGGCATCGGCACCAGCGAGGTCGAACATGTGCTGGCGACGCAAACCTTGCTGCTCCAGCCATCGAAGACGATGGAGGTCCGCGTCGATGGCGCGCTCGGGCCCGGCGTGACGGCAAAGGATCTGGTGCTGCACATCACCGGCGTGCTCGGCGCGGCGGGTGGCAGCGGGCATGTCATCGAATATAGCGGTGGGGCCATCCGCGACCTGAGCATCGAGGGCCGCCTGACCGTCAGCAATATGGCGATCGAACATGGCGCGCGCGCCGGACTGATCGCGCCCGATGCCAAGACCTTTGCTTATCTCAAGGGCCGCCCGATGGCGCCCAAAGGGGCCGAGTGGGACGCGGCACTCGCATGGTGGCAGAGCCTGCCAACCGATGCAGGCGCGACCTATGACAAGAAGGTGGTCGTTGACGCCGCGACCATCGCGCCATCGGTCACCTGGGGCACCAGCCCCGAGGATGTCGTGCCGATCACCGGCATGGTCCCCGACCCGATGAGCTTTGCCGACCCGTCGAAGCAGGAAGCCGCGCGCAAGAGCCTCGCCTATATGGGCCTGACCCCCGGCACGCCGATGACCGAGGTCGCGGTCGAAAATATCTTCATCGGCAGCTGCACCAACAGCCGCATCGAAGACCTGCGCGCTGCCGCCGCCGTGCTGAAAGGACGGCGCAAGGCAGCGGGCGTGAAATGGGCTATCGTCGTGCCCGGCAGCGGGTTGGTAAAGGCGCAGGCCGAAGCCGAAGGGCTCGACCGCATCTTCATCGACGCAGGATTGGAGTGGCGCGAACCCGGCTGCTCGGCCTGCCTCGGCATGAACCCCGACAAAGTACCGCCTGGCGAACGCTGCGCGAGCACCAGCAACCGCAATTTCGTAGGTCGCCAGGGGCCGGGCGCACGCACGCATTTGGTGAGCCCCGCCATGGCGGCGGCGGCGGCGGTGACGGGGCGGTTGTGTGATGTTCGGGAGTTGACTTGACCAAAAATACTGCTAATTTGGTCATAAGGGATTATCATATGGACATGGGTGGTACCGAAATCGCCGTTGGTGAGGCCAAGGCCCGTTTTTCGGAGCTATTGGCCCGCGCTGAACATGGCGAAACCATAACGATAAAGCGACATGGACGCGCGGTGGCGAAGATTGTTGCCGCCGATCCTTCGGACGAACAGCGACGCGCCATCCGCGCGGCCGAATTTGTATCATGGGTGCGCGCAAATCCTGCCCAACCCTTGCAGGCAGGCGAAACCTACAAGGACTTCATCGACGCAGGCCGGAAATAGCGTGCCGTTCGTTGTCGATGCATCGGTCGCAATCGCCTGGATATTGCCCGATGAAAATAACTATCGCCCATTGGAATTGGCGGAACAGCTTGGCACCGGGCAAGCCATAGTACCGCACCACTGGTATTCCGAGGTTGCAAACGCGTTGCTGACGGCTGAACGGCGTCGGCGCATCACGCCAGCCGAAACGACCCAGTTTCTGGGGTTTCTGATTGACCTAGGTGTCGAAACTGACAGCAGGCCGGGCCGGGACAATATCGCCAGCATCATCACGCTTGCACGCGAACATGGGCTTACCGTTTATGATGCCATTTATCTGGAATTGGCCATGCGGTCGGGACGAGCGCTGGCAACGCTGGATCATGCGCTGCGGCGGGCGGCGGCAACAGTTGGAGTGAAAATAATCCCATGACCCCCCTCATCACCGTGTCCGGCCGCGCTATCCCGCTCGGCCTCAAAAATGTCGATACCGACGTCATCATCCCGGCGCGGTGGCTGAAGACTATCAGCCGCGAGGGGTTGGGCGCGGGCGCATTCGAGACAATCCGCGCTGAATCTGGCAATGTGTTCGACCAGCCCGAATTTGCCGGCGCGCCGATATTGATTGCGGGCGATAATTTTGGCTGCGGATCAAGCCGCGAGCATGCCGCGTGGGCGCTGGCCGATCTGGGCATCCATGTGGTAATCGCGCCCAGTTTTTCAGACATATTTTCAGGCAATGCGGTGAAGAATGGTATTTTGCCGCTGGTCTTGCGGCAGTCGGCGGTCGACCGATTGCTGGAAGTCGCGGCGACCGATCCCATCGACATCGATCTGCAGGCGCAGACGGTCACCACCAAGTTTCAGGACCGTTTCACCTTCGACATCGACCCCTTTCGCAAGGCCTGCCTGCTTGGTGGGCTCGACGAAATCGGGATCACGCTGGCCAGCGAAGATGCCATCACCGCGTTCGAGGCGCGCGACGCCGACGCGCGACGATGGTTGGTACCATCGGCTGCATAATCCCTCTTCCCGTCACCCTGAACTTGTTTCAGGGTCTATGGCGCACGGCATCCGGGCAGTGCCATGGATGCTGAAACTAGTTCAGCATGACGAAGCGAGGATCCGACCAATGAAAGCCCTGCTATCTACCGTCACCGGCGGTCCTGAAACGCTGATTTTGGGCGATCTGCCCGATCCGGCGGCTGGACCTGGGCAGGTCGTCATCGCCGTTAAGGCCTGCGCGATCAACTTCCCCGACACGCTGATCATCGTCGACAAATATCAGTTCAAACCGGCGCGCCCGTTCGCGCCGGGCGGCGAGGTTGCCGGAATCGTTGACAGCATTGGCGAGGGCGTGACCGGCTTTGCCGTTGGTGACCGGGTGATAGCCGGTTGCGGCAATGGCGGGCTGGCCGAGAAAATCGCGGTGTCGACGCAAAATCTGTACAAGATGCCCGATGCCATGCCTTTCGAGCATGGCGCATCGATCCTGTTGACTTATGGCACCTCATCCCACGCGCTGAAGGATCGCGGGCGGATGAAGGCTGGCGACAATGTCCTCGTCCTCGGCGGCGCGGGCGGGATCGGGATTTCAGCGATTGAGATCGCCAAAGCCTGGGGCGGGCGCGTCGTTGCGGGCGTGTCGAGCGAGGCCAAAGCTGCCGTCGCGCGAGAGGCCGGGGCCGACGAGGTCGTCGTCTATGGCCACGCCCCGTTCGACAAGGACCAGTCCAAGGCGCTGGCCGAAGCGTTCAAGGCGGCAGCCGGGCCGAATGGCTTTGACATCATCTATGAC
>JACEST010000150.1 GCA_013911715.1 Sphingopyxis sp.
GGGCTGGCGTGGCGCGCCGAGGCGGCCAATCTGGTCGGGATTTTTGCCGCGCTGTCCGACGAAAGCCAGGACGCCGTGTGCGCGCGCTTTGCGGGGCAAGGGTTTGGCGCGTTCAAGCCCGCGCTCGGCGAACTGCTGGTCGAAACCTTGCGCCCGATCCGCGACCGTTTTGTCGCGCTCAAAGACGATCATGCGGCGATTGATGCCGCACTGGTGGCCGGGGCCGCGCGGGCCAGCGCACTGGCGCAGCCGACGCTGAACGCTGCTTATGCCGCGCTGGGGCTTTGCCGCTGAGGGGCAGCCGATCGGTTCAACTGGAATTCAGGTGGCATGTGCACAATATAGGCCAAAGCGGCCATCTCGCCGCAGATATGATTCGGAGATTCCTATGGCTGTCGGCACCTCTCGCTCATTGGTCCTTGCGCTTGCCGCTGCGACGCTGGCGCTTGGTGGCTGTGCCGCGCCCGGTTTTCGCGCTGACGTTGCCCGCTTTCAATCGGCGCTGCCCGCGCCGCAGGGCCAGTCTTTCAGCATCGTCGCTGGCGATCCGGCGCTCTCAGGCGGGATTGAATTTAGCCAATATGCCAATTTGGTCGCGGGCGAGTTGACCCGGCTGGGCTATCGCCCGGCGGCACCGGGCGAAAATTCCGAACTGACCGTTGCCTTGGCCTATGAAATCGACAAGGGCCGCGAACGGGTCCGCAGCTCGCCGGGCTTTGGCAGTCCCTTTTACGGCGGATATCATGGATTCGGCAGCGGCTTTGGCCGCTCGGCATTCATTCGGGGACGCCATGGACGCCGCTTTGTCTATGGCTTTAACGACCCGTTTCTGTTCGGCGGCCTTGGCGGGTTCGGCGGCTTTGACCGCGTGGAGAGCTATACCGTATTTACCACCGGCCTTAACCTCAAGATCGACCGCGCCGCCGACGGCACCCGCGTGTTCGAAGGCCGCGCCGAAGCACAGTCGCGCGACAATAATCTGATGCATATTGTGCCCAATCTGGTGTCAGCGATGTTTACCGGCTTTCCTGGCAATTCGGGCGAAAAGGTGCAGATTACGGTAGCGCCCGAGGCGAAATAGCCTGCATCGCCATTGCGAGAAGCGAAGCGACGAAGCAATCCAAGGCAGTCTTGCGCCGCTCTGGATTGCTTCGCTTCGCTCGCAATGACGACAGTTTACGCGTTCAACGCGCGCCGGATGGCCGCGATGTCGGCGTCAATCTCGCTGTCGGTGACGCGCAGATTTTCGATCACCCGCACCGCGTGAATGACCGTCGAATGGTCGCGCCCGCCAAATCGCCGCCCGATTTCAGGGTAGCTGCGCGGCGTCATTTCCTTTGCCAGATACATGGCGATCTGGCGCGGCCGCGCGACGGCGCGCAGGCGGCGTTTGGACACCATGTCCGATTTGTCGAGCTTGAAATGCGCGCACACGCTGCGCTGGATTTCCTCAATCGTGATGCGCGGACGCGCGCTGCGCACCGATTCAGCCAGCCGTTCCTCGGCCATCGGCAAGGTGATCGCGACATTGGTGAGCGAGGCATAGGCAAGCAGCTTGTTGAGCGCGCCTTCAAGCTCGCGGATGTTGCGCGTAAAGTGGCGCACCAGATAGTCGATCACCGCGTCGGGCACGTCGACCCCCGGCACCGCGCCCAGCCGTTGGCGTACAATCGCTTCGCGCAGCCCTGCTTCGGGTGCTTCAATGTCAGCCACCAGTCCGCCGCCCAGCCGCGACAACAGCCGTGCCTCGACCCCGTCCAGCATCGCCGGGGGCCGGTCGGCGGTCACCACCAGCCGCTTGCCCGACGTCAGCAGGTCGTCAAAAGTGTGGAGCAATTCTTCCTGCGTCGAGCCCTTGCCGATAACAAACTGCAGATCGTCGATCAGCAGCAGGTCGGCGGCGCGCAGCCGCGCCTTGAACGCCATCATGTCGCCGCCGCGCATCGCGCCAACAAATTCGCGCATGAATTTTTCGGCCGACATCATGATGATCGTCGCCTGCGGGCGTACCGCAGCAAAGGCTTGGCCGATGGCGTGGAGCAAGTGCGTCTTGCCCTGCCCGGTGCCCGAATAAAGATAGAGCGGATTGAACAGCGGCGTTTCTTCGGCCGCCATGCGCCGCGCCGCATTGGCGGCGAGCACATTGCTGCGCGCGATGACAAAACGGTCGAATCCGAGCCGGGTATCAAATTGCGTCAGACTTTCGCTCGCCGGCAGTGGCAGCGGCAATTCGGCCCGCTCCGGCGAAGTTGCCGCGAGCGGCGCTGCGGCAATCGGGCGACCTGACCGCACGGCAATGCTGCGCACCGCAGGCAGTGCCTGCCGCCATGCAAGTACCAGCCGGTCGGAAAAACGTTCGGCGATCCAGTTGGCGGCAAAGCTGGTCGGTGCCACCAGCGTCACCACGCCAGCGACGGGACAATAATTGTCAAAGCCAACGGGTTTCAGCCAATGGTCAAAGGTGCGCGCGCCCAGATCAAGGCGCAGACCCTCGGCGACCTGCGGCCACAGCGCGGCAACATCCTCCGCCGACTGCACCATTGTCCGATTCTGTGCCGCGTCTGTCACTTGTGCCTTGGCTTTCCCGCTGTGCGTGCGCCGCTACCGGCCACGCCCACTCCTCACCCCATTGTGCCGCGCAGTCCGCATCTGTGCCGTCAACCGCCTGCATTTTGCGGGTCAAAAAACCCCGTCAGCAAAGCCGTGCCTTGCCGAGCAAATTTGCACCCTGTGATGACGGCCACGACGCAGATTCGCACGCGACCCCTCTGTCTAGGCAGGCGCATCCGAGTCGAGCAAGAGAGCAGGATGTAAAAAATTCGAAATAAATAACTTGACTCATACAAGTGCTTGGAAAAGCAGTTTCACATTTATTACATTAATTTTTTCAATTATTTAGATGGGGCTAAACAGTAGGAAAGACGCGAATCGGCGGGAATCCTTGGTTGCGCTGCGGTGACAGAATCATGACGGCTCGGCGGTTCTATTTGTGACAGCAAAAGGCCCGCTGGTTCGGACGAACCAGCGGGCCTTTGTGTCCCGAAATTGGGCAATTGATCAACCGAGCGCGGCGATGGCCTTCGTCAGCCGGGCATATTTGCGCGAGGCCGTATTCTTGTGGACCACGCCCTTGGCGACGCCGCGCGCGAGTTCAGGCTGCGCGACCTTCAGCGCGTCAGCCGCAGCAACCTTGTCGCCGGCGATCAGGGCGTTTTCGACCTTCTTCACCAGCGTGCGGATGCGCGACACGCGATTCTTGTTCACGGCAGTGCGCGCGGTGTTGCGGCGGATGCGCTTTTTTGCCTGCGGCGTATTGGCCATTGTTGTCCTCGAAAATTCAGATGGTTGCAGGCGGAAGGCATAGCTCGCCCGCCTGGCGAAGGAGCGCCCTTAGTCGGCCCCTAGAGATTCGTCAACCGTTCAGCGCTGGCATTTCGGACAGAAAAAGGTCGAACGCCCGCCTTGCACGATGCGCGCAACCGTCCCGGCCCGCGCGCAAGGGCATGCCGCGCCCTCGCGTCCATATACGCGCCAGTCGTTGGCGAAATACCCCAGCGCGCCGTCGGGATGGACAAAATCGCGCAATGACGAGCCGCCCGCCGCAATCGCGGCGTTGAGCACATCGCGAATCGCCGCGACCAGCGCCGCCAATTTGGCGCGGCCAAGCGACCCCGCCGCGCGTGTCGGCGCGATACCGGTCAGGTTGAGCGCCTCGCACACATAAATATTGCCCAGCCCCGCCACGACGCGCTGGTCGAGCAGCGCTTGCTTGATCGCGGTCTTTCGCCCCGCGAGCACCCGCGCCAGATAATGAGCCGACAAAGCATCGGTGAGCGGTTCCGGCCCCAGCGCATGGAAGGGCGCGAAACTGAACGCGGGGTCGCCCCCGACCAGATCAACCGATCCAAAGCGACGTGGGTCGTGGAGGTAGAGCCGCCTTCCGCCCTCGGTTTGAAGCAGCAAATGGTCGTGTTTTTCCGGCTCGGCACCATCAGTCCGCCAGCTCCCCGACATGCCGAGATGAAAGATCATCGCATCATCGCGGTCCGTGTGGATCAGCCCATATTTGGCGCGGCGCGAAAGGTGTGTGACCCTGGCCCCGGTCAGCCGTTGGACCAGATCATCGGGAAAGGGACGACGCAGACCCGCACGAAACGTCGCCACGCGCGCCAAGCGTTCGCCCACAAGCAGCGGCGTCAGCCCGCGCACGGTGGTTTCGACTTCGGGAAGCTCGGGCATATTGCATTCGCCGCTACGCGCCGTTTGCGCGCCCCGCAACCCTTGGCTAAAGGCGGTGTTTCTTGTCAGCTATCCCGCTGCGCAAAAGGCCCCACGCCATGTCCACCCCCGAAACGGTCAGCTTTGGCTATACCGACGTCACCCCGGCTGAAAAAACCGAACGCGTCGGCGCGGTCTTTTCCAGCGTTGCGCGCAATTATGACCGGATGAACGATGCCATGTCGGCGGGCTTGCACCGCCGCTGGAAAGACCGTTTCGTGCGCCGCGTCAAACCGCGCGCTGGCGAGGCGATCCTCGATATGGCGGGCGGCACCGGCGACATCGCGTTCCGCATGGAGCCATCGGGGGCGAGCATCACCGTCGCCGACATCAACCCCGACATGCTGGGGGTCGGCATGGAACGCGCGGCGGAGCGCGGTATCGACAGCCTGGTGTGGAGCGAGCAAAATGCCGAGACGCTGACATTTCCGGACAGCTTTTTCGACGCCTACACGATCGCCTTCGGCATCCGCAACGTCACCCATATCGACCGCGCGCTCGCCGAAGCGCACCGCGTGCTGCGCTATGGTGGGCGTTTCTATTGCCTCGAATTTTCGACCAACGAATGGCCGGGCTTTGCGCAAGCCTACGACGCCTATTCGCACCGCGTGGTCCCCAAGCTGGGCGAGATGATCGCGGGCGACGCCGAAAGCTATCGCTATCTGATCGAATCGATCCGCCGTTTTCCGAACATGCAGGAATTTGCGGGGATGATCCGCAACGCCGGTTTCGCGCAGGTGAAGGTCGAACCGATCATGGGCGGCCTAGTCGCGATCCACAGCGGGTGGAAAGTGTGATGGCGTTGCTCATGTTTAAGCCCCTCCCCTTCAGGGGAGGGGTTGGGGTGGGGACTGTCC
>JACEST010000151.1 GCA_013911715.1 Sphingopyxis sp.
GCGCTGCGCGGGCTGGAGACGGGGCTGTCGGGGTTCAATATCGTCGACGAATTGGTTGGCGCGGACCATGACCGCATCCGCAGCGAGTTGGCGCGTGCGACGCCCGACCGGTTGCTGGTGGCGGCGCAGGCGATGCGCGAGGGGCTGAGCCTCGCCGAGATTAACCGCATCGCCGGTTACGACATGTGGTTCCTCGAGCGGATCGACGAGATTGTTGTCGCGGAAAATGGGGTGCGCGCGAACGGCTTGCCGCAGGACGCCGACGCCTTGCGCAAGCTCAAGGCCATGGGCTTTTCGGACAAACGCCTCGCCTATCTAGCACTCGAAAGCGCCAATGTCCGCCCCGGCATGGAAAGCGCGATGCGGCGCGGCTCCGGCCTGATCCGCGAGGCGATTGTCGCGATGACCGGCGGGATCACCGAACAGGAGGTGCGCGCGCTGCGCCACCGCCTCGGCGTGCGCCCGGTGTATAAGACGATTGACACCTGCGCCGCCGAATTCGCCGCGCAGACGCCCTATCTTTATTCGACCTATGAAGCGCCCTCGTTTGGCGCGGCGGAGTGCGAAGCGAACCCCAGCGGGCGCAAAAAAATCGTCATCCTCGGCGGCGGACCCAATCGCATCGGGCAGGGGATCGAGTTCGATTATTGCTGCTGCCACGCCTGTTTCGCGCTGGCCGACGCGGGCTATGAAACGATCATGATCAACTGCAACCCCGAAACGGTGAGCACCGATTATGACACGTCGGACCGGCTGTATTTCGAGCCGCTGACCGCCGAAGATGTGCTCGAAATCCTCCATGTCGAGCAGTCGAAGGGCACGCTGGTCGGGGTGATCGTCCAGTTCGGCGGGCAAACCCCGCTCAAACTTGCGCAGGCGCTCAGCGATGCGGGCATACCGATCCTCGGCACCTCGCCCGACGCCATAGATTTGGCCGAAGACCGCGAACGTTTTGCCGCGCTGGTCAACAAACTCGGCCTCAAACAGCCTGAAAATGGCATGGCGCGCAGCCGTGACGAGGCTTTGGCGGTGGCGGCGCGGATTGGTTATCCGGTGCTGACGCGGCCCAGCTATGTGCTCGGCGGGCGCGCAATGGAGATTGTCGATACCCCCGAACAGCTGGCGAATTACATCGAAACAGCAGTGCAAGTGTCGGGCGACAGTCCTGTGCTGATCGACCGCTATCTGCGCGATGCGATCGAGGTCGATGTTGACGCATTGTGCGACGGCACCGATGTCGTGGTTGCCGGCGTGCTCCAGCATATCGAAGAGGCCGGGGTGCATTCGGGCGACAGCGCCTGTTCAATCCCGCCCTATAGCCTGTCGATAGAGGTGGTCGCCGAAATCGAGCGCCAGACCGAGCTGCTCGCGCGCGGGCTGAACGTCCGGGGCCTCATGAACATCCAGTTCGCGGTCAAGGGCGACCCCGGCTCGGAGGCCGGGGCAAGCGTTTACCTGATCGAGGTCAATCCGCGCGCCAGCCGCACGGTGCCGTTCGTCGCCAAAGCGGTCGGATCGCCCATCGCCAAAATCGCCGCGCGGGTGATGGCGGGCGAAAAGCTCGCCAATCTGCCGCCGATCAACCGCAACATTGCCCATGTCGCGGTGAAGGAGGCGGTTTTTCCCTTTGCGCGCTTCCCCGGGACCGACCCGGTGCTTAGCCCCGAGATGAAGTCGACCGGCGAGGTGATGGGCATCGACGCCGACTTCGCCACTGCCTTTGCCAAGGCACAGCTGGGCGCGGGTGATCGCCTGCCGACGAGCGGGCGCCTGTTCGTATCGGTCAAGGACAGCGACAAGCCGCGCATCCTGGAACCGGTACAGCGGCTGGTCGGTTGGGGGTGGAAGATTATCGCCACCGGCGGCACCGCGACTTACCTGACCGACGCAGGCATCGAGGTCGAACAGGTCAACAAGGTCGCCCAAGGCCGCCCACATATCGTCGACCGCATCAAGGACGGCGATGTCCAGCTGATCTTCAACACCACCGAGGGGTGGCAGAGCCTGAAAGACTCGGCGTCGATCCGCCGTTCGGCGCTGACGGGCGACATTGCCTATTACACCACGGCGGCGGGCTGCGCGGCGGCGGTGGAGGCCATTGGCGCGCTGCGCGAGCGCAGTCTTGAAGTAAAGCCGCTCCAAGACTATTATTAGGCCCACGCCCTCCCCCCCGATTTGCAGGACAGCGGCGCTGCCGCCCCGGCGAAATTTCGCTGGCGGCGGATTATTGACGAAGGAAGTGAGACAAATGGCAAGTGTGGAAAAGGTGCCGATGCTGGCCGAGGGTTATGAAAAGCTGCATGCGCAGTTGTCTGCCCTCAAAGCCGAACGGCCCCAGATTGTCGATGCGATCGAGGAAGCGCGCGCGCATGGCGATCTCTCGGAAAATGCCGAATATCACGCCGCCAAGGAACGCCAGGGCCAGGTCGAAGCGTCGATTGGCGACCTTGAGGACCGGCTGTCGCGCGCGCAGATTATCGACCCCACCATGTTGTCAGGCGACCGGATAGTGTTCGGCGCGACCGTGACTTTGCTCGACGAGGATGAAAAGCCGGTGCGCTATCAGATCGTTGGCCAGGCCGAGGCCGATGCCAAGGCTGGTCGCATCAGCTATAATTCGCCGCTCGGCCGCGCGCTGATCGGCCGCCGCGTCGATGACGAGGTCGAAGTGACGGTGCCGTCGGGCGACAAATATTATGTCGTCAGCAGAATCGAATTTATCTGATCAGCCTCATTTTTGGTCCCTTTCGTCTCGAGCGAAGTCGAGAGGCCCAACAATATGGCTCCGTGCGGCGGGGTGTCTCGACGTCGCTCGACACGAACGGCTGAGTAGAAGATGCGCCAACGCACAACTTTGATCAACACGCTGGCGCTAAGCTGCTGCGCAGTGTTTCTGGCGCTGCTGGTGACCGGGCGGTTGCCCTGGGCCACCGTGTTGGGCGGGTTTATCCCCGCGCGGCTTAGCGGGGTGGCCGATCTGGCAGGCGCGTTGCCGGTCTGGCTGACGCCGCTTTCGTCGGCGTTCCTCCATGCCGGGATGGTGCATCTGGCGGTCAACATGCTGATGATGCTGTTCATCGGTCGCCAGCTCGAGCCTGCCTTTGGCAAGCGCGGGATTGTCGCCTTATTGCTTGCCGGTGCCTATGCCGGGGCCTTGTTGCACTGGGCAATCGACCCCGCATCGACCACGCCGGTGGTGGGCGCGAGCGGCGCGATTTCGGCGCTGGTCGCTGCCTTTGCCTTCATCTTCAACCGCAATAATGTACAAAGCATCGGGCCGTTCCCGCCGGTGGTGGTACGCGCGGCGTGGCTGGCGGCGGCGTGGATCGGGGTGCAACTTGCGACGGGTGTTGCCTTTGGCGGCGGGATTGCGATTTTCAGCCACATCGGCGGGTTTCTGGCCGGGCTGGTGCTGACGCGGCCGTTGCTGCGGTGGCGGTTCCGGTGAAATCCTCCCCGGAACGGGGAGGTGCCCCGCAGGGGCGGAGGGGCCGCTAGCGGCTCGCGCAGGGTCGAACTGCAGCGCCTGCCTTGACCCGGCCCCTCCGTCACGCCCTCGGCGCGCCACCTCCCCGTTCCGGGGAGGATTAGCCCACCCAGCCCCTCGCCAACAGCATCGCCACCCGCACATCAATGCCGCAGCCCTCGGTGCGCTTCGCCGCGACAAAATCCGCCACATCGTCGAGCGCCACGCGGTGAACAACAATATTCTCGCCGCTGACCCCGCCGCCGTCACCCATCCGTGTCAGGTCGCGCGCGACGAGCAGGGTGAAACTTTCGCTGACCATGCCCGGCGAGCTGTAGAACTCGCCCACGTTGGTCCAGCGCCCAGCGCGGTAGCCGGTTTCCTCCTCAAGCTCGCGCGCGGCGGCGATTGCGGCGGGCTCGCCTGCGATCTCGTCACCCACCAGTCCGGCGGGCAGCTCCAGACACATCCGCGCCAGCGGCACACGATATTGTTCGACCAATATGACGTGCCGCCCATCGGGCGCGTCGTCTAGAGCGAGGATGACGGCGGCGTGAATCCCGCGCGAGCGCGACACATATTCCCATTTGCCCTGGCGCTTCGCCGTGACGAAACGGCCCTGCCACATCACTTCGACCGGCGTGTCGTCGCTCACAGCTCGATCAGCCGGTCTGGCAGTTCGTTGGGGTTTTCGCTGCCCTTGGGGAAATGCTCGGCGAGCACGCGCCCCACCTGCGCGACGGCTTCGACCATGCCCGCGCCCGCCTGGCCTTCGCGGACCTGATCGAGCAGCGCGGCCATCGCCTCGCCCCACACCTCGGGCGCGACTTTGGCGGCGATGGCCTTATCCGCGACAATGTCGGCGCGGCGTTCGCGCAAGGACAGGTACAGCAGCACCCCGGTCTTGCCCGCGGTGCGCGCCTCGGCACTGACACGGAACAATTTGAGCGCGCGCGCCCGTACCCGCCGCGCCTTGATCCCGCCGGGGGTGAGCGCGAGCCGAAGCGGCAGCCATTGCATGATGGCGAAAGTGCCGACCCATTTCAGCGCAGCAAAGACGGCGACGATACCAAGCCACTGGCCGGGGCTGTGGTCATAGGTCCAGCCACCGAGCAGCGTTTCATACACGCGTTGGTAAAAGGCCGGGAACAGTGCCACCGCCGACAAAGCGGCAAAGCTGGCGATACTCGCCCAGGCAAAGGCGGTTTCGCGATATTTGTCCGACAGGTCGGTGACGATGGTGACAATCTCGCCGCTGGTGTGGGCCTCCGCGTCTGCAACGGCTGCGGTGACGAGTTTGTGGTCGTCGGCGGACATGTGAATGGTGCGGCTCACCTTACCATCCTCCCGATGCGCCGCCGCCGCCAAAGCTGCCGCCGCCGCCCGAAAATCCGCCAAATCCGCCGCCACTGAAGCCACCGCCACCTCCGCCCCAGCCGCCGCTGCGGCGGCCAGAGCCCCAGTCGTTGCCGCCGCCCCAGATGATGACTGGTGCACCCCACGGGCTGCTTTTGCGATATTTCTTACCGCGCCGCCGCCCGCGCAGGATCGGGATGATCACAAGTAACAGTACCAGCAGCCAGAACAGCAGGAAGAACAGACCCGCGCCGCCCCCGCCGCTTTTGCTTTCGGCGGCGGCTGCATTGGCGCGCGCCTG
>JACEST010000152.1 GCA_013911715.1 Sphingopyxis sp.
CTGCTATGCGGCGTGGATGCAGGCGAAGACAGTTTCAGGGGCGGCGGTGGCGCGCCACATCGGCATGCTTGCGGCGGCCACGCCTATCCCTGTCGCGGCGCTGGTGGTGCAGGCCGATGCGCTCGACCGCATCAACCAGAGCGCGGGCGTCGCGACGGGCGATGCCGTGCTTGCCGAAATCGCCCGGCGGCTGGAAAATTTTGCCGCCGACGAATTCGGACATGATTGCCTGGTCGCACGACTCGGTGGGCCGCGGTTCCTGTTGGTGCCGCCAGCGGGCACGGCGGCGGGCGCGCTCGCGGCGCAGCAACGCGCGCTCCACGCGGTGCTCGCCCAGCCTTTCATCGGCGATCCGCACAGCCGCATCGCGATCCGCCTCGCGCTTGCCAGCTTCACCGCCGACCAGCCGTTCGACCGCGTGCTCATGCAGGCGACCAGCGCGCTCGCCCGCCCCGCCGCCAAGCGCGATGGTGCGCAGGTCATGGCGGCAATTGCGGGCGGCGAAGTCGCGCTGCGCTATCAGCCGCAATATGCCATGGCCGATGGACATATGGTGGGCGTCGAAGCGCTGCTGCGCTGGCAGCATCCCGAACTCGGCCTGCTTGGCGCAGCGCCGCTGGTCACGGCGGCGGCGGCGGCGCGGCTGGAATGTCAGCTCACCGCGCATGCGCACGCCCTCGCCGTTGCCGAAGTCAATGGATGGCCAGCGGCGCTCGGCGACCTGCGCGTCGCGCTCAACATCACGGCCGCCGACCTCGGCGATACGGGCTTTTCCGCGCGCTTTGCCGCGCTGCTCGATGCGCACGGCCAATCGGCGACGCGCTTCACGCTCGAACTGACGGAACAGGCGATGCTCGCCAATCCTGACAGCGCGGCCGAACAGCTCGCGACCTTGCGGGCCTTGGGCTGCCGTATTGCGGTCGATGATTTCGGTACCGGCTATTCCTCGCTCGCACTCCTTGCCCAGTTGCCGCTCGATTATCTTAAGATCGACAGCGGCTTTGTCCGTGCGATGGGCGCGTCGGACCGTGACCGCATTGTCGTGCGCGCGATCGTCGAACTGGCACGCGCGCTAGGGCTAGGCGTCATTGCTGAGGGAGTGGAAAGCGAAGCGCAGCGCGACCTGCTGGCGGAACTCGGGGTCGATTATTGGCAGGGTTTCTGGGGGTCCGATGTTGTGACCGGTGAAGCGCTGGCGGCGATGGCCTAACCGCCAGCCCGTACCAGTTTCGCCAGCCCGCTCGACAATTGCTGCGCGCCGTTCAGCCGCGCCGCTGCGCTGACCCAATTGCCGCTGACCGACAGCTTGTTGTCGGGCCGGATGCGCGCGCGGTCTTTCAATCGCTCGACATAGGCGAGCAGGCCCGGGACATTGGCAAAACTATCGCCATGGAAGCTGACCAGCGCGCCCTTGGCGCCAATATCCAGCTTGGATATGCCCGCCGCCTTGGCATTGCCCTTGATTTCCATCAGCAGGATCAGATTCTGCGTCTCGGGCGGCAGCGGGCCAAAGCGGTCGATCAGCTCGGCCGCAAAGGCATCGAGGCCCACACGCCCCTCGGCATCGTTGATGCGGCGATACAGCGCCATGCGCAGCGGCAGATCTGGAACATAATCCTCCGGAATCAGGATCGGCGCATCGACGGTGATGATCGGCGACAGCGCTTCGCGCGGCGGGGCGAGGCCAGCGCCCTCGGCCTTGGCGGTCAGGATCGCTTCCTCGAGCATCGATTGATACAGCTCGAACCCAACTTCGCGGATCTGCCCCGACTGTTCGTCGCCAACCAGATTGCCCGCACCGCGAATGTCGAGGTCATGGCTCGCCAGCTGGAACCCGGCGCCTAATGTATCGAGATCGCCGAGCAGCTTCAGCCGCTTTTCCGCCGTCTCGGTGATCACGCCATTTTCGGGCGTGGTCAAATAAGCATAGGCGCGCGTTTTCGACCGTCCGACGCGCCCGCGCAGCTGATATAGCTGGGCCAGACCAAAGCGGTCGGCGCGGTGGATGACCAGCGTGTTGGCGCTCGGAATATCGAGCCCGCTTTCGACGATGGTGGTCGACACCAGCACATCATATTTACGGTCATAGAAAGCGCTCATCCGCTCTTCGACCTCGCCAGGGGCCATCTGGCCGTGCGCGACGACATATTTGACCTCTGGCACGCGCGTGCGCAGATATTCCTCTATATCGGGCAAATCCTTGATGCGCGGCGTGACGAAAAAGCTCTGCCCGCCGCGATCATGTTCGCGCAGCAACGCCTCGCGGATGACGACCGGATCCCACGGGCTGACATAGGTGCGCACGGCGAGCCGGTCGACCGGCGGGGTCTGGATGACCGACAGTTCGCGCAAGCCCGACATCGCCATTTGCAGCGTGCGCGGGATAGGCGTTGCCGTCAGTGTCAGCACATGGACGTCGGTCTTGAGCTGTTTCAACCGTTCCTTGTGCACCACGCCAAAGCGCTGCTCTTCGTCGACGATAACCAGGCCGAGGCGTTTGAATTCGACGGACTTTGCGAACACCGCATGTGTGCCGATTACGATGTCAAGGCTACCGCTGGCGAGCGCGTCGCGGTGCCTCTGCGCCTCGGCACCCGGCACCAGCCGCGACAGGCGGCCGATGTTGATGGGGAAGCCTCTGAATCGCTCGACGAAATTGCCGTAGTGCTGACGCGCGAGTAACGTCGTTGGACACACTACAGCCACCTGCATCCCTGCCATCGCCGCGACGAAGGCGGCGCGCAGCGCAACCTCGGTCTTGCCGAAGCCGACATCGCCGCACACCAGCCGGTCCATCGGCTTGCCTGCGACCAAGTCCGCCAGCACGTCGCCGATGGCGCGGTCCTGATCGTCGGTCTCCTGATAGGGGAAGCGGTCCACAAAGGCGGGGAAGCTGGCGTCGGCCTCGAGTATGTCGGCGGGGCGCAGCGCACGCGCGGCGGCGGTGGCGAGCAATTCGCCCGCAATCTCGCGGATGCGTTCCTTCATTCGCGCCTTGCGCCGCTGCCACGCCTCGCCGCCCAGCTTGTCGAGCGTCACCCCCTCGCTCTCGCCGCCATAGCGCGACAGCACGTCGAGATTTTCGACCGGGACATAGAGTTTGTCGCCGCCCAAATAGGCCAGCGCGACGCAATCGTGCGGACTTTGGCCGACCGGGATCGATGTCAGCCCTTCATAGCGGCCAATGCCATGGTCGATATGGACGACAAGATCGCCGACGCTGAGCGTCGCCAGCTCGGCGAGGAAGGCATCGGCGCTCTTGCGGCGTTTTTGCCGCCGGACCAGCCGTTCGCCCAATATATCCTGCTCGCTGAGCAGGCTGATGCCTTCGCTCGCAAAGCCGCTGTCGATGGGGAGCACGACGAGTGCCGTAACTTTTCCCCCCATTCCGTTCGCGTCGAGCCCTTCGGCTGGCTGGCTTGCCAGCCAGCCGAAGGGCTCGACGCGAACGGGGGAAGGAGCGGTCAGCCCCAAGGCCTTTTGCCAGCTGTCGGCCTCAGCCAGCATGGTTGCGCCATGCTCGCGCAGTAGACCCGCGAGCCGGTCACGCGCGCCAACCGAATAGCTGGCGATGATCGTGCGCCGCCCGGCGCGTTGCTCGGCCGCCAGATGCGCGGCGACGAGTGCATAGACATTGGCATCGGCGGCGCGTTCGGGCGCGAAATCGCGCGCCGCGTGGACATTCAGGTCGATAACGCCGGGGGCTTCGGGCGCATCGAACGGCGTCACCAGATGGATGGGACGCGCCTTTTCAGCGGTGCTCCAGTCCTTGGCGGTCAGATACAACGCCTCAGGTGCGAGGGGGCGATAGCTTCCCGCCGCGCCTTCGGCGGCGGCAATACGGTTGCCGTGGTAATCGGTGATTGCCTCGAACCGCTGCGCCGCGCTTGCATCGACGCGGTGACCGCGCAGCATCGGTGTCGCTGGATCGAGATGGTCGAACAGCGTCGCCAGTTTTTCCTCGAACAGCGGCAACCAATGGTCCATCCCGGCCTGGCGTCGGCCCTCGCTGACCGCCTGATACAGCGGATCGCCGGTGGCGGTCGCGCCAAACAGCTCGCGGTAGCGCGTGCGGAAGCGTTTGATGCTAGCTTCGTCGAGCAAAGTCTCGGTCGCGGGCAGCAGAGTGAAACCGTCGAGCGCGCCTTGCGAGCGTTGATCGGCGGGATCGAAGCGGCGCAGGCTTTCAACCTCGTCACCAAAGAAATCGACGCGGATGCCTGTTGCTTCGCCCGCCGGGAACAGGTCGATGATGCCGCCGCGCACCGCAAATTCGCCTTGGTCGGCAACGGTGTCGACGCGCGAAAAACCATTGGCGACGAGCAGTTCGACCAGCGCATCGCGGTCGATCCGCGCACCTGGCTTCAGCCCTGCCGCCAGCTGGCGGACACGGAACGGCGTCAGCGTGCGCTGCGTGGTTGCAGCGATGGTGGTCAGGATTAGCTCGCCGCGCTGCGGGGGCGCTTGCAAAGCTGCCAATGTCGCAAGCCGCTCGGCGCTGGCGCGCAGGCTCGGGCCGGCGCGGTCATATGGCAGGCAATCCCAAGCCGGAAAACGAAGGATAACCAAATCAGGTGCAAAGAAGGGCGCGGCATCGGCGATCGCTGTCATCGCCGCTTCGTCGGTCGCAACATAGACCAGCCGCTTGTCGCTCGCCCGCGCGAGGTCGGCGAGGAGCAGCGGCAGAAAGCCATCGGCGACGCGCGCCAGCGTATGCGGGCGGTCCCCCGCAAGGATGGCGGCTATCGCGTCGGTCATGGCTGGGTGATATAGTCGAGCTGGCGCAGCGCGCTCAGCAATGCGGGGTCGGCGAGTTCGGCGGGCGGATCGGTGCGGCTCAGCGCCCACGCCATGATGTCGTCGTCTTCCTGATCGACCAGCGCCTCGAACCAGGCGATTTCTGCGTCGTTCCAGCTGGCGCAATGCGCGTCGAAAAATCCGCCGATCATCGCATCAGCCTCGCGCGTGCCGCGATAATGGGCGCGGTATTTGAGGCGTTTCAGGCGGTCGGTCATGGCGCGGCTTTTAGTATTAACTGCTCTGTGCGCAACGCCCAATTCCCTCCCCCTTGTGGGGAGGGTTAGGGAGGGGGCGGCGCGCGTCTGCGCGCCAAAAG
>JACEST010000153.1 GCA_013911715.1 Sphingopyxis sp.
GGCCTGCGCAGCGGGGCAGTTCACCGTTACCAACTCTGCGCCTTTGCCGCCGAGCAGGCCGCGAACTTCATCCGCCATGTGCCGCGCGACCCGGCGGCGCTGCCGCCCGCGGTGTGGCTTGATCTCGACGATGATTGCGGCGCGCGGCCCAGCCGGGCGCTGCTATTGTCCGAACTCACGACTTTCCTCGCACAGATCGAGGCGCATCTGGGCAAGCGCAGCATCATCGCGCCCAGCGCCGCGTTCGACGCCGAATATCAGGTCAGCCGCGACGTAGCCCGGACGACGTGGGTGCGCGGATTTTTCTTCGAACCCGAATATGGCGCGCACGACTGGACCATGTGGCAGGCGAGCGACTATGTCCGCATCACCGGGGTCGATGGGACCGTCGGGTGGAATGTGGTGCGCGGGAACGGCGATGACAGACAATGAGGTGCGCGACCGGTTGATCGCGGCGGCGCGCGCGGCAGCAGGCCATGCTTATGCTCCTTATTCGGGCTATCATGTCGGCGCGGCGCTGCTGCTCGATGACGGCTCGGTGGTCACGGGGGCCAATGTCGAAAATGCCAGCTATGGCCTGTCGCTGTGCGCCGAAACGGTGGCGGTGGCAAAACTGGCCAATATGGGCAGGCTGGCGCAGGTGCGCGCCGTGGCGATTATTGGGGGGCGGCGCGACGGCGATGGCCTGGCGGGGGCCGAGCCGGTTCACCCGTGCGGTCGGTGCCGCCAGATTTTGAACGAAGCGGCCGAATGCGCGCGTACCGACATCGCCATCCATTGCGCGTCGGGCGACGGCAATGCGGTCGCGAGCTATCGGCTCAGGGCCCTGCTCCCACACAGCTTCGGGCCAAAGGATTTGGGGCGGTAATCGTCGCCCCTGCGCAGGCAGGGGCCTCATGCAGGTCAACGCCAAGCCGACGCCGGCCCCTGCCTGCGCAGGGGCGACGTATTTCTTGCCTTCCCCCACGCACCCCGCCACACGGCAAAGCATGGCAATTCTTTCCGACAAATGGATTCGTGAGCAGGCAACCACCAAGGGCATGATCGAGCCCTTTGTCGAGGCGCAGCGGCGCGATGGGTGCATCAGTTACGGGCTGTCCTCCTATGGCTATGACGCCCGCGTCGCGCCTGAGTTCAAGATTTTCACCAACGTCCATTCGACCGTGGTCGACCCCAAGAATTTCGACCCGCAAAGCTTTGTCGATATGCACACCGATTGCTGCATCATCCCGCCGAACAGCTTTGCGCTGGCCCGCACGGTCGAATATTTCCGCGTGCCCGAAGATGTGCTGGTGATCTGCCTTGGCAAATCGACCTATGCGCGCTGCGGCATCATTGTGAACGTCACGCCATTGGAGCCGGGTTGGGAGGGGCATGTGACGCTGGAATTTTCCAACACCACGCCCCTGCCCGCCAAGATTTACGCCAATGAAGGCGCATGCCAGTTCCTGTTCCTCAAGGGCAATGAACGCTGCGAAACCAGTTACGCCGACCGCGCGGGGAAATATATGGGTCAGCGCGGGGTGACCTTGCCCAGACTTTGAAATCCAACCCCGCCTGCCCTGAGCTTGTCGAAGGGCTGTCCTTTTCTTGGACCAGCGGAAAGAAAGAACGGTCCTTCGATCCTTCGACAGGCTCAGGATCAGGACAGACGGTATAGGAGGATATGGTGGCTAGCAAATCCCGCGAATATGACATTATCGTCTATGGTGCTACCGGCTTTACCGGGCGCTTGGTCGCCGAGTATCTGAGCGAGCATTATGCGGACCGCAGCGACGCCCCGAAATGGGCGATGGCGGGGCGCAGCGCCGACAAGCTGGCCGAGGTGCGCGACCTGATCGGTGCGCCCGCCGACACGCCGCTGGTCGTCGCCGACGCGAGCGATCCCGTCAGCTTGGGCGCCATGTGCGAACGCACCCGCGTCGTGCTGACCACCGTTGGCCCCTATCAGCTTTATGGCAGCGAACTGGTCGCCGCCTGCGTCAAGGCCGGGACCGACTATGCCGATCTGTGCGGCGAGCCCGGCTGGATGCGCGAGATGATCGACCTGCATCATGAGGCCGCCAAGGCGTCGGGCGCGCGTATCACCTTTTCGTGCGGGTTCGACAGCATCCCGTTCGATCTGGGGGTGCTGTTCCTGCAGGACGAGGCCGTCAAACGCTTCGGCAAGCCCGCGCCGCGCGTCAAGGGCCGCATGCGCAAGATGGCGGGCGGCGCGTCGGGCGGCACGATCGCCAGCCTGACCGAGACGCTGAAAGCCGTCGCGCGGAAGCCCAGCCTTGCGCTGCTGCTCAAATCCAGTTTCGCGCTGACCCCGGGGTTTGAAGGCCCATCGCAGCCATCGGGGCTGATCCCCGAATATGACAGCGCTACCGGCACCTGGACTGCGCCGTTCATCATGGCGCCGATCAACACCAAAAATGTCCACCGCACCAATTTCCTGCTCGGGCACAAATGGGGCACCGATCTGGTCTATGACGAAATGGTGATGACCACCATCGGCGATGCCGGGAAAGCGATGGCCGAGGCTATCGCCAAGGCCAATCCGTTCGGCGATGCCAAGCTGAAACCCGGCGACGGGCCAAGCAAGGAAGCGCGCGAGAACGGCTTTTACGACATATTGTTCATCGGTGAATTTTCCGACGGCACCAAACTGACCGCCAATGTGACCGGCGACCGCGACCCGGGCTATGGCTCGACGTCGAAGATGCTGGCCGAAACGGGGATGGCGCTGCTCGCGAGCAAAGGCGCGGGCGGAGTATGGACCCCGGGCGCGCTGCTGGGCGATGCGCTGATCGCGCGGCTGACCGAACATGCGGGGCTGGCATTCGCGATAGAAGAATAAAATTCTCCACGTCGCCCCGCACTTGATGCGGGGCTTGGCTTTCCAGTCTCTCGCAAAAAGCCAAGCCCCGTGTCAAGCACGGGGCGACGATGGGTTAGTTTCCATGTGATCAAAGGCAAGCGATGAACCCCTCCCCCCTCGACACCCTCCTCGCCACGCTCACCAGCGACGGAGACGATATCACCGCCACGATCGACCCAAGCTGGATGCAGGGCCGCACCGCCTATGGCGGGATCAGCAGCGCGGTGGCGCTCGCCGCTGTCATCCAAAAATATGCGCCCGAAAAGCCGCTGCGCAGCGCCCAGATCAGCTTTGTCGGCCCAGTGGGCGGCGAATGCCGGGTGGCGACGCGGGCGCTGCGCCAGTCGAAATCCAGCCTGTTTGTCGATGCGGGGGTATCGAGTGCGGACGGGTTCGGCACAGCGGGACTGTTCACCTTCAGCGGCGCGCGCGCGTCGCATCTCGATTACAGCAAGCTCGCCATGCCCGACGTGCCGCCGCCCGAAAGCCTAGAGCCCGTTCCGCCAAGCCAATATCGCCCCATATTCACCCGCCATTTCGACATGCGCCCGGTCGGCGGACCACGCCTGCTGACGCGGCAGGATCGCGCCGAAATGTTGACCTGGGTGCGCTTTGTCGAAACCCCCGCCTGTCACCCGGCGGTCGCGCTGCTGGCCCTCGGCGACGCGCTGCCGCCCGCCGCGCTGCACCTGTTTCGTGAATTTGGGCCAATCAGTTCGATGAACTGGACCGTCAATATGCTGACCGACACGCCCGTGAGTGATGCCGGTGGCTGGTGGCTGTTGTCGGCGACCAGCCCCTATGCGCGCGGCGGATTTTCGGTGCAGGACATGGTGATCTGGAACCGCGCCGGTGAGGCGGTGGCGACGGGCAGTCAGGGCGTGGCGATTTATTGTTGAGGCAAATCGTCGCCCCTGCGAAGGCAGGGGCCTCGGCCGGACAAGATCCGCTAGCGACGCACCTTACTGCCAACGGCCCCTGCCTTCGCAGGGGCGACGTCTAGTTGGGCAATGGCAAAATAATCCCCGCTTCCAACCCCGCCCCATCGGCGCGGTTTGCAAGTTCAAGTCGACCGCCCTCGCCTTCCGCCACCATCTTGGCGATGGCGAGGCCGAGGCCCGATCCACCGGTGGCGCGGCTGCGTGATTCCTCGCCGCGCGCGAAGGGTTCCATCAGGTCGGCAACGCGCGCCGGATCGATGCCGGGTCCATGGTCGGCGATGACGATAGCGACATCATCGCGCACCCTATCGAGCCGCACCTCTGCCCGCTCGCCATAGGCCAGTGCATTATCAATGAGGTTGCGCACCGCGCGCGCGAGCAGCATCGCGCGGCCGACAAAGGCGGCGTCGTCAGCGCCCGCAACGCGCGTCACCGCCAGCCCGCGCTCGGCATATTCGAGGGCCAGTGCATCGAGCCATGGCCCCAGCCGGATGCGGCTTGCCGCCTCGACGCCCGCCCCGCTGCGCGCCACCGCCAATATGTCGTTCAGCATCGCCGCCAGTTCGTCGATCGACGCGATCATCTTGCCGCGCAGCGCTTCATCGCCGACCTGTTCGACGCGGACGCGCAAGGACGCAAGCGGCGTGCGCAAATCATGGCCCACTGCACCCAGCATCCGATCCTTGTCGGCCAGCATCGTGTCGATGCGCGCGCGGAACAGGTTGAACGCGCCCATCAGGTCGCGCACATCGGCAGGGCCGCGCGGCGCGAGTGGTGCGGCGCGGTCGCCCGGCATCGCGCCGCGCACCGACCGGGTGAGTTCGTTCAAGGGCCGCGACACGCGCCACGCAATCAGCACAATCGGCACGAGCAGCACCAGATAGAGCAGCAATGTCTGACCAATCAACAGCGCCGACAGCTGGTCACCCGTTTGCGGCGCGCGGCTGCGTATGCTGATCCAGCGGATGCCGTCGAACACGGTCACAATCGTGCGCGGCGGGATATGGGGCGCACCGGCCGCCGCTTCGTCGTCACCACGCCGCCGCCCCGATCCGGCCATATGCCACGCGCGGACCGAACGCACCGCGAGGCCATTTTCGGCGAGCAGATCGCGCACATGGCGCGCCAGCCGGGGGATTTCGCGCGCGCGCGGCGGGCGTTCGGGCGCGATCAGCGCTATGGTCACGCGCCCGCGCTGATATTCGCCCGGCCCCATGATCGCGTCCTCGCGCCGTTCGCGCTCGACCAGATCATAGATGCGCGCCGCCGCGACGCCCCCAAC
>JACEST010000154.1 GCA_013911715.1 Sphingopyxis sp.
CTGTTTCGCACGCCGCTAAACCCTCACCGGCACTTCAGCTCGCCGCGATCAATCTCGCGGCCCAGCAACCCGCCGCCGATAGCTTCGCTGCACGGCGGCCACCGGGTCGCGGAACATTTGGCGGCGTGGGCCGTTTCCTATTTGACGCGCGCACAGGCTAGATGCGCAATGCAGACGGAGGACGAGATGAAAAAGACGCTGGGACTGATTTTGGCGGCGTGCGTGATGGCGCCGGTGGCTGGGCCGGGCGTGGCCTTTGCCGATCCGCCTGCCTGGGCGCCGGCGCATGGCAAGCGCGCCAAGGACCGGGTGTATGATGATAGCGGTCGTTATTATGAGCCGCGCCGGATGAGCCGCGATGATCATGTCTGGCGCGGGAAAGACGGGAAATATTATTGCCGCCGCGAAAATGGCACCACCGGCCTGATCATCGGCGCCGGCGTCGGCGCGCTGGTCGGCCGCGAGATCGACAGCCGTGGGGATCGCACTTTGGGAACGATTTTGGGCGCGGTCGGCGGCGGGTTGCTGGGCCGCGAGATTGATCGCGGCGAGCTGAAGTGCCGGTGAGGGTTTAGCGGCGTGCGAAACAGGGACACGCAATAGCGTGTCCCTGGATAACGTCTAACCAGATAGGTTATTTTGCTTGACAGCGTCACGCTGATCTGGCACAAATAAGGAACATCGAGAATTGCGAGTCGGGCCGGTCGGTCGGGGTGGTTGCCCTGATCGGGCGGCCCTTATGCTTTGGAGGAGTTCGGGCGATGGCACAGGCAAAGGGAGCGAGCGCAGCCAACCGCGCCAATTTTCTGGCAGAGCTGGCGCGCACCGCCAATGTCACGGCGGCGGCCAAAGCCGGAGCAATGTCGACGACTGCGGTCTATCGTTTGCGCGCCAGCGATGCGGGATTCCGCGCCAAATGGCATGCGGCGCTGTGCGAGGGCTATGCCCGGTTGGAGACGATGATGCTGGAAGAGGCGCTGACCCGCGCGTCGGCAGCGACGAGCGAGGGGATGCTGAAGGCACGGGCGCAAAAGCATCGGCTGCAGCTGGCGCTGCTCACCGCGCACCGCGCGTCGGTTCGCGGTGAGCGCGGAGACCGGATCTTGGTCCAGCGCAGTGGCGGCAAGCGGGCCAAGGCCGAGCTGATCGAGAAGTTTGATCTGATGGCGGCGCGCACCGCCGATGTGGCCGACGGCGACGCCAAGCGGGTCGCCGACTGATGGCACGGCGCCAGGCCATCAAGCTGACCGCGGCCGAATATGCGGCATTGTCCGCCGAGGAACGGGCAGCCAAGTTAAAGTCCAAGAGCCATGTCTGGGCCGAGGCCTATATGGCCGATTGGGCGAATTGGGTGCGCGATGACCAGCGCGTGCCGCCCGGCGATTGGCACATTTGGTTGCTGCTGGCTGGGCGCGGTTTTGGCAAGACCCGGGTGGGTGCGGAATGGGTTGGTGAAGTGGCACGGGCGCGGCCGGGCGCGCGGATCGCGCTGGTGGCCGCCAGCCCCGCGGAGGCGCGCAGCGTGATGGTGGAGGGGGTGAGCGGCCTACTGAACATCGGCGCGGCCGATGAACGCCCCGAATTTGAAAGCAGTTTGCGGCGGCTGCTGTGGCCGAACGGCAGCGTGGCGATGCTTTATGGCGCGAGCGACCCCGACAGTTTGCGCGGCCCCGAACATGATTATGCCTGGTGCGACGAGATCGGCAAATGGCCCGATGCGGTGGCGGCGTGGGACAATTTGATGCTGACGCTGCGGCGCGGGTCGCGGCCACGCGCCGTAGCAACGACGACGCCGCGCGGTGGGCCGCTGCTACGGCGGCTGGTCGCCGAAACCGGCGTGGTCGTGACGCGCGGGCAGACGCAGGCGAACCGGCTCCACATGGATAGCGGCTGGGTTGCGGCGATGGAGCGGCTGTATGGCGGCACGCGGCTGGGGCGGCAGGAGCTCGACGGCGAGTTGCTGGAGGATGCCGAGGGCGCGCTGTGGACGCGCGCTGGATTAGAGGCGTGCCGCGTGGCGGCGGGCGATGTGGGCGTGCCGGTGCGCGTGGTGGTGGGCGTTGATCCGCCCGCGGGCGGCGGGGCTGGTGCCAATGGCTCTGGCGGCGATGCGTGCGGGATTGTGGTATGCGGGACCTTGCGCGATGGCCGGCTGGCGGTGCTGGAGGATGCGAGCGTGTCGGGCCTTGGCCCGGCGGGCTGGGCACAGGCGGTGAGCGCAGCGGCGGCGCGCTGGGGCGCCGACCGCGTGGTCGCCGAACGCAACCAGGGCGGGGCGATGGTGGCCGAGGTGCTGCTGACCGCAGATGCGACCTTGCCGGTGAAGCTGGTGTGGGCGGCGCACGGCAAGGGCGCGCGCGCCGAGCCGGTCGCGCTGCGCTATGAACGCGGCGAGGTGGTGCATGCGGGGGTATTTCCCGCGCTGGAGGACGAGCTTTGCGGTCTGGTGATCGGCGGCGGCTATGCCGGGCCGGGGCGCTCGCCGGATCGGGCCGATGCGTGCGTGTGGGCGCTGATGGAGTTGGGGGAAGGACAGCGCGTGGGGGATGGGGTTAAGGTTAGGGTGGTTTAGGCGGCGGTTGGCCACCGGTGTCCAAGTGTTGCAGTTTGAAACTTCCGCCTTGAATATTCCATCCGACTTGTTGGACGAATTCACTTGATATTAATGCATGGATCGCTAATTGGCCTTTCAATAACGACCCCTCGTTCGGGAAACTTTGCGTTTTCAATCGGGCGAGCATAATGACCCCGGGGGCGCCCTCGTGCGCCCCCGCATCATTTTGAGGGATCGTAATGTCAGCACTCGAAAATCCTGTTCAACCGTTGCGGGTGCGAATCTTTGTCGATTTCTGGAATTTCTCACTCTCGCTGCGTCGGCAAGACGATGCGTTTAAAGTAGATTGGCGACCAGTTGCATCATTAATTGTGTCAGAGGCATCTAGGCTACTGGGTCAGTCCGCAATTTACGAAGCCATGCACATTTACGGTTCATATGACCCAGCCAAGCCTGCTGATGGCAAATTCAAGAACTGGTTCTTGAATTGGCTTGACCGGCTTCCTGGCGTCCAAGCCATCCTGCTGGAGCGGCAGAAAAAGCGGAACTACGCGAAATGCCCCTCTTGTCATGAGGAAAATCGGAATTGCTGCATCTGTGGTGCTGACTTGCGTGGTACGGAAGAAAAGGGCGTCGATACGCGAATAGCTACCGATATGGTGAGCCTTGCTTGGTCGAACGGATACGATGTGGCTGTAATAATTTCTGCTGATCGTGATTTCGTTCCAGTTGCTAATTTTCTTCAGTCGAAGGGCATCAAGGTCATCCACGGTAGCTTCCCGCCAACGGGTGCCCATCTCTCGCGGCAATGCTGGGCAAACTTCTCGATTATCGGCATTATGGATCGCTTCCGACTGCCGAACACATAGGCGGACTGAGTCGCGCTTAGCGTAGTTTGGCCGACACATGACCTATCGAATGTCAGAATAGGAGCAAACCAATGAAATTCTGGAGCCGTAAGGCTGCGCCGTCCTCGGCGCGGCCTTTTTTGTCGCGTTTTTCGGGGGCCTCAACCGTGACGGCGCCGTCTTATGAGGCGCAGTTTCGGGAGGCTTATCTTTCCAATGCCATTGCTTCGCGTGCGGTGCGGATGGTGGCGGAGGCTGTTGGTGAAGCGCCTTTGGTGGCGTCCGATCCGGCGCTCGTTGCGCTGGTGCGGCGCGCGAGTGGTGGGCAGGCTTTGCTGGAGACTTTGGCTGCGCAGCTGATGCTGCACGGCAATGCCTATGTGCAGATATTGGGCGGGGCGGACGGCGTGCCGGGTGAGCTGTTTGCGCTGCGGCCTGAGCGGGTTGCGGTCGAGGCCGATGCGCGGGGGTGGCCGGTGGCGTATCGGTACCGTGTCGGCGGGCAGGTGATTTTGCTCGATGCGGTCGATGAGTTGGGGCGGGCGTGCATCGTCCATTTGCAGGGGCTGCATCCCGGTGATGACCATTATGGTGCGGGCTGTTTGTCGGCGGTTTCGGGCGCGGTGGCGGCGCATAATGCGGCGAACCGCTGGAACCGCGCGCTGCTCGACAATGCGGCGCGGCCGTCGGGGGCGCTGGTGCATGATGGCGACAGGGGATTGCCGCTGTCGCCCGAACAGTTTGACCGGCTGCGCGCCGAGCTGACCGAGAGTTTTGCGGGCGGGGCCAATGCGGGGCGGCCGTTGCTGCTGGAGGGGGGCCTCAAATGGCAGCCGCTGTCGCTGTCGCCCGCCGATATGGATTTCCTGGCGCTGAAGGACAGCGCAGCGCGCGAGATTGCGACGGGGTTTGGGGTGCCGCCGATGCTGCTCGGGCTGCCTGGCGATGCCACTTACGCGAATTACCGCGAGGCCAATCGCGCGCTGTGGCGGCAAACGGTGTTGCCGCTGGCGGGCAAGATTTTGGGCGGGATTGCGGGCGCACTGGCGCCGTGGTTTGCGGGGGCAGAACTGCGCGTCGATGTCGATAAGGTGCCGGCGATGGCCGAGGACCGCGAGCGGCTGTGGGCGATGGTCGCGAGCGCCGAATGGCTGACGCGCGAGGAGAAGCGGGGACTCGTGGGGGTGGCGTGAGGGCCAGACTCCCCCTTTGCGCCCCTTAACCGTCTGCCCTGAGCTTGTCGAAGGGCCGTCCTTTTCTTCTTCCGCTGGCTGAAGGGAAGGACAGTCCTTCGACAAGCTCAGGACAGACGGGGTTTTTGAAATAGTTTTGGCCCCTTCTTTCGGGCCACCCGAATTCACGGAGAATTGCCATGAACGAGGAAGCGGCGTTGGCGCGCCTGCTGAGCGATGCGGCTGCGCCCGATGATGTGGTTTGGCGCGCGGCGGTGGAGGAAGCGGCGGAGCTGGGGGCACGGCGGGCGCTCGCACGGTTGGGGCTGGCCGACGAGGCGGCGCGCGATGATGTGAGCGAGCTGCGCGAGCTGCTGAAAGCGTGGCGTGATGCCAAGCGCAGCGCGTGGAAGGCGACGGTCGATTGGGCGGTGCGCGGGTGCCTGGCGCTGTTGCTCATTGGGATTGCGGTCAAGCTGGGGTTTGGC
>JACEST010000155.1 GCA_013911715.1 Sphingopyxis sp.
TATCCTGATCATTGGAATTGCCTATCTGGTCTTTCGCCAGGTGCAGAAGAATAATGGCTCGGGAGCGATGGGCTTTGGCAAGTCGCGCGCCAAGCTGCTCACCGAAAAACAGGGTCGCGTGACGTTTGACGATGTCGCCGGGATCGACGAAGCGCGCGAAGAGCTCCAGGAAATTGTCGAATTTCTGAAGGACCCGGGAAAGTTTTCGAAGCTGGGCGGCCAGATTCCCAAGGGCGCGCTGCTCGTCGGTTCGCCGGGAACGGGCAAGACCCTGCTCGCACGCGCGATTGCGGGTGAAGCCGGCGTGCCTTTCTTCACCATCTCAGGCTCTGACTTTGTCGAAATGTTCGTCGGCGTCGGCGCCAGCCGGGTGCGCGACATGTTCGAACAGGCCAAGCGCAACGCCCCGTGCATCGTTTTCATCGACGAAATTGATGCCGTCGGTCGCCATCGCGGCGCGGGCCTTGGCAATGGCAATGACGAGCGCGAACAGACGCTCAACCAGTTGCTGGTCGAGATGGACGGGTTTGAGGCCAATGAAGGCATCATCATCGTCGCGGCGACCAACCGCCCCGACGTGCTCGACCCCGCACTGCTGCGTCCGGGCCGCTTTGACCGCCAGGTTGTGGTGCCGCGTCCCGACATTGACGGCCGCGAAAAGATTTTGAGCGTGCACACCAAGAAAAAGCCCCTCGCTCCCGACGTTGACCTGCGCAAAATTGCGCGCGGGACCCCCGGTTTTTCGGGCGCAGACCTGGCCAATCTGGCGAACGAAGCTGCTCTGCTGGCGGCGCGCAAAGGCAAGCGCCTGATCGCCGCGGACGAATTTGAGGAAGCCAAGGACAAGGTGATGATGGGCGCCGAGCGGCGTTCGATGGTCATGACCGAGGACGAGAAGAAGGCCACCGCCTATCACGAGGCCGGGCATGCGCTGGTTTCACTGCACGTCGATGGTTGCGACCCGCTCCACAAGGTGACAATCATTCCGCGCGGCCGCGCGCTGGGGGTCACCTGGAACCTGCCCGAACGCGATCGTTATTCGATGAACATGAAGCAGATGAAGGCGCGCCTTGCGCTCTGCTTCGGCGGTCGCATCGCCGAACAGCTGATCTATGGAGCCGACGAACTCAATACCGGTGCGGCCAACGACATCCAGCAGGCGACCGACATGGCGCGATCGATGGTGATGGAATATGGCATGTCCGAAAAATTGGGCTGGCTGCGCTATCGCGACAATCAGGAAGAAGTGTTCTTGGGCCACAGCGTCGCGCGGACCCAGAGCATTTCGGCCGATACCGCGCGGCTGATCGACGAAGAAGTGCGCCGTTTTGTCGAGGAAGGCGAAGCTGCGGCACGCAAGGTGCTGACCGACAATATCGACGAGCTGCACCGTCTGGCTGCGGCATTGCTCGAATATGAAACCTTGTCCGGCGATGAAGCCAAGCGCGCTATTGCGGGCGAATCCGTTGGCCGCGATGATGATCGCGACAGCGGGATTGCGGCCATTACCGGCCACGTCGGCTCTTTGCCGCAGGTCAAGCGCCGTCCCAAACCCTTTGGCGATGCATCGACACAAGGCGCCTGACGCGCCCAATGCCGACCCAAGCAACAACACCGCCCCTTGCCAGAAGCAAGGGGCGGTGTTTGCTTTTGGGCCGTTCTTGCAGGACATGAGTCCACACCGTAGAAACTTTCGCCGGCCAAATGGCTTACCAAGAATTGGACTGACATGATTGCCACCCGAAAATTGCTGCTGAGCCTGATTTCTGCAATCTTCATGGTCACGCCGGCCTTGGCGCAGCAGGCCGACAGCTTGGTGCTCGATAGTCTGGTCGAACTGGCCAAAAGCGAAACGGCCGCAGACGGCACGGTAACGACGCGCTATACCAAGCCCGACGTGGTGGTCCCCGGGGACCGGGTGCGGATCACTTTGCAGTTCCACAATCGATCGCGCGACTCCATCCAGAATTTGAAACTGCGCAATCCGATTCCCGACGGATTGCAGTTTGACGGGACCGACGACCGTGCGGGTTTCAGCCTTTCGGTCGATGGCGGCACTGTCTGGGGCCAGCTTGCCGATCTGACCATCGCCGCCGATGGCGCACCACCGCGCCCGGCAACCTTGGCTGACATCACCCATGTCATGTGGGTGCTGCCTACCGCTGTAGCGCCCGGCGCACGCGGATCGGTAAGCTTTTTCACTCGGGTCCGTTGAGATCAGCGACGCGAAGGCATCGCACGCCGCTCCACCCATGAAAAAGGGGACGTCAGCCTGGCTGCGTCCCCTGTCTCATTGTCTGAATGTCAGTTTGATCAATCGAAGTCGCCGCCGCCGCCTGCCGGGCTGCGCGGCGGCGCTGCTGCGGTCAACCGCAGCGCTTCGGCGGAGCGCGAAATCGAGCTGATTTCATCGGGCGTGTCATCGTCGTCGATCACGACTTTCTGAAGCGTGCCGACCAATGTTTCGCCCAGATCATCGGGCCGTACCGTCTGTTCCGCAATTTCGCGCAGCGCGACGACGGGGTTCTTGTCGCGATCACGGTCGATGGTCAGTTCGGCGCCACCCGAGATTTCACGGGCGCGGTGCGCCGCCAGCAACACCAGATCAAAGCGGTTCGGAACCTTGTCAACGCAATCCTCAACGGTAACGCGGGCCATTTTTCATCCTTGTGGAATGGGGAATGATGCGGTGCAACACCGCACGCTAGCGGGCGCGGCTAGCAGCAAGCGCACCGCGAGTCAATCAAACGCCCTTGCCGGCGCGCGTTGCCCCGTCGATAGCGGAGCGGTGACCGACGCCCGCAAAATCATTGCCCTGCCCGATGGCGCCCCGCTGACAATCGACGGGCATCGCGTTCAGTTGCTGGCCGACAGCCGCAGCCGGATTGACCAATATATCGGTTTGATTGACGGTGCTGCGCATTCGGTTGCCATCATAATCTATATCCTCGACGATGATGCAGTCGGGCGGCGGGTCCGTGATGCGCTGGTCGCGGCGGCAGCACGCGGCGTCGACGTGCGGCTCATCGTCGACAGCTTTGGTTCGGGCGATACCACCGACGCCTATTTTGCGCCGCTGCGCGAAGCGGGCGCGACCGCGGCATTTTTCTCGCGGCGCTGGCGATCAACCTATCTGATCCGCAACCATCAGAAACTGTTGCTTGTCGACGGCGACAAGCTGTTCATCGGCGGTTTCAATCTGGCGAGCAGCTATTTCGATAACAGCCAGGCGCATGGGTGGAGTGATCTGGGCATCATCATTTTTGGTCCGGTGGCGGCCGAAATGGCTGACTGGTTCGACCGCTTGTTCGATTTCGCCACCAACCATGACGGGCAGTGGCTAAAGCTGCGCCGATTGATGCGCGACTGGCACGCCGCTAGCCGGGCGCATCGGCCATTCCGCTGGCTGATGGGCGGCCCCACAGAGCGGCTTTCCCCGTGGACCCGGCAAATTCGGACCGACCTGACGGTGGCGCGGCGCATCGATATGGTGATGGCCTATTTTTCCCCGGGGCGCGGGATGTTGCGTCGGTTGGCCAGGGTGGCACGGCGGGGGCCGGTCCGCATTGTGACAGCGGCGCGTTCCGACAATGGTGCGACGGTTGGCGCGGCACGGCTGCTTTATCGTTACCTCCTCCGCAAACAGGTGGCGATTTTCGAATATCAGCCGCAACGGCTGCACATGAAGCTCATTGTCGTCGACGACATCGTTTATGTCGGGTCGGCCAATTTCGACATGCGCAGCCTGTTCGTCAATCTTGAACTGATGCTGCGAATTGAAGACGCCCGGTTAGCTGCGCAAGCGCGCGAGCTGATCGATCATATGGTCGCAGACAGCGAAGCTGTGACGCTCGACTGGGTCAAGCGGCGCGGTGGCGGACTGACCCGCCTGCGCTGGATATTGTCTTGGTTCGTCGTGAGCACGCTTGACTATAATGTCGCGCGGCGGCTGAATTTTGGGCTCGAAGACGATCAGACCTGAGCCGGATCAATCTTTCCAGCCCCAGAAGAGAAAGCACGGCGGGACATTGCGCCATTCAAAGCCATTGTCGATGCGTGCGAAATGCGCCGCCAGAAAATCGCGCGCACGGGCGCGGAACTGGTACACCAGAAAGGCGCCGTCCTGGCGCAAGACGCGGTGCGTTGCGGCCGCAATAGCGGGCCCCACGCCCGCCGGCAGCGTCGAAAAGGGCAATCCCGACACCACATAATCGGCATGGTCAAAGCCGTGCGCGCGCACGATCGCTTCGACATCGGCAGCCGATCCCAGGACGGGAACAAAGCGGCTGTCGCGGATATCGGCCTTGAGATAGTCGATGAAGTCAGGATTGGTATCGATGGCGATCAGCATCGCATCACCGGGCAAATGCTCCAGAATCGGGCGGCAGAATGTGCCCACGCCAGGACCATATTCGACAAACAGCTTGACCCGATCCCATTGAACCGGGGCCAACATGGCGGCGATCAGCGTCGGCGATGACGGGATGATCGACCCCACCATCACCGGATGCTTCGCAAATCCCTTCAGAAACTGGCCCCATGGACCCAATTTGCGAATCAAACGATCGGTCAGGCGTTGTGCGATGCGCGGCTTGGCGCGGCTTTGCGTCATGAAGGGTTCCGGACTGCTATATGGACATAGATCAGTCGCAAAATTGTCTTGTTTGTGCAAGCCAATTAGCGCGGAACCGCCATATGGCATTGGCCGGTCCGTGCGGGGGCTGGACAGTCAATGGTTGCTGTGAAAAGGCAAAATCATGCCTTTTCCTTGCCCTCCCGCCGGTGCCGTGGTCGTAGCGTTCGTATCGCAAAAGCGTGCAGAGTCAGACGATGGCTATGCCGAAGCAGCAGCCGCCATGGAAGCACTGGCCGCGCGCCAGCCCGGCTATCTGGGTTTTGTCGCGGCGCGCGGTGCCGACGGGGTCGGCATTGCGCTCAGCTTTTGGCAGGACGACGCCGCTGCCCGCGCGTGGCGCGACCAACCCGACCATAGCCGCATCCGCGAACAAGGCCGACTGATATGGTACGACCGACAGGGCATAGCGGTCGTACCATATCAG
>JACEST010000156.1 GCA_013911715.1 Sphingopyxis sp.
CATTTTTCGTTCATTGGGAGCGATCAGGAAAAGCACACCGTCATTTCGCCCGGCAGCGCCGATGCCCCATGCACGCCCGAGCTGGGTGCCGTAATCGGAGATGTCGCGATCATTCAGGCTGGCGACGGTCGCAACCACCACCTGTTGTTTGCTGCGCGCCTCGAATGCGGCGAGTTTGTCGGTCAGCGCCGCTTCATCGGCAGGCGGCAGCAATTCGGCCTGATCGACCACCCGCCCGCTGAGTTTGGGGAAGTCCTGCGCGGCTGCAGCGGTGGAGAGCATCGCGCCCGCCACCACCGTTGCAAGTGCGCGTAACCAGATCATCGTGCGCTTCCCATCTCGGCCTTGATTCCATTGATCCCTACCAGCAGCCCTGCCGCGACCTGACCATTAGCAAAACGTGGCGTCATCTGCTTGACGATGGACAGTGCCTCATCATCAGTCAGCAAAGCCTCGGCTCCGCGTCCGGTAGCGATGCGCATCTGCCGATCACTTTTGGCCAGCAGAATCAACACCCCATCGTTGCGTTTCGCGTCGCCAATCCGCCAGCGATTGCCGAGGCAATGGGCATAGTCATCGACGCGGCGGCCATTCAGCGTGGGCACTGTCGCGATCACCAACTGACGCCCGGTTGCTGCCTGATAGTTGGCCAACGCTTGCGTCACTTCGTTTCGCCCCGCCGTGTCGAGCATAGCGGCGCGATCATGCAGCCGTCCATCCAGTTCGATTTGCGGCACGCCTTCACATGCCACCGTTTCAAGTGGCTGGGCCGGGGTGCAGGCCGCCAGCATCGGCACGGCAAGGATTAGCGGCAGCAGCCGCACCTCACTTCGTCCCGAAATCCACCTTGGGCGCAATATTGGCGTTCGGCGATACCGCCTCGAACGGCTTCATCGGCTCGGCACCATGGATAATCTTGGCGCCGATGATGTCGGGGAAGGTGCGGATGGTGGTGTTATAATCCTGCACCGCCTTGTTATAATCCTGGATCGTCACATTGATCCGGTTTTCGGTGCCTTCGAGCTGGGTCATCAGGTCGGCGAAGCGCTGCTGGCTTTGCAATTGCGGATATTGTTCGACCGTGACGAGCAGCCGGCCGAGCGCGCTCGACACATTGCCTTGCGCTGCACGAAAGGCTTCGACCTTTGCGGGGTCGCTCAAATCATCGGCATTGAGCTGGACCTGCGTCGCCGAGGCGCGCGCCTGAATCACACCTTCGAGCGTCGATTGCTCAATCTGCGCCGCGCCCTTCGCCGTTTCAACCAGATTGGGGATCAGGTCGGCGCGGCGCTGATAGGCGGCCTGGACATCGGCCCATTCGGTCTTGGCGGCCTCTTCCTTGGTCGGCACGCTGTTGATGCCGCAGGCAGGCAGCGTCAGCGCGGCAGCGGCGAGCGACAATATGGCAAGCGGGCGAACGGTCATGGCAGATGGCTCCCTCGATGCGGCGCAGCGCCGCGTCACGCCTTACCATAGGTTGGTGCTTGCACCGCTGCAATCGCTGGCGCAGAGTTTCAAACGACGGTGAACGGTGCCGTCAGCCGAGGGGAGAGTTTATGATCAGCGAATTCAAGGCATTCATCGCGCGCGGCAATGTGCTCGATCTGGCGGTTGGCGTGATCATTGGCGGCGCTTTTGCCACCATCACCAAATCGCTGACCGAGGATATGATCATGCCGGTCGTGTCGGCAATTTTCGGCGGCGTGGACTTTACCAACAAATTCATCCTGCTGGGTGCGGTGCCTGACGGCGTATCGGCGACTGATTATGCCAAGCTGAAGGAAGCTGGGGTGGCGATGCTGGGCTATGGCGCGTTCATTACCGCGATCATCAATTTCCTGATCCTCGCCTTCGCGATTTTCCTGATCGTGCGGCAGGCAAACAAGATGATCCCGCCGCCGCCCGCGCCAGTTGGCCCGACCGAGGTCGAATTGCTGGCGGAAATTCGCGATGCGCTGAAGAAATAATATATTCCGTCGCCCCTGCTTGCGCAGGGGCGACGTTTGGGCGCGTTTGACCCGCCCCTTTGCATTTTTAACCCAAAGCCCCTATATCCATCGGGCCGGAGCAATCCGGCTATGAGGATAAATGGTGCCGTGAAATAGACGTAATGGACCCGGGGGCGGTACCCGGCGGCTCCACCACAAGCCCGCAATTGGCGGGGTTCTGATGGGGCCGAACTAGGATCGACGTGCGTTGAAAGACGGTGGTTTCTTCCGGGCTGAGTAACCCGTTAAAGGCTCAAAACTCACAAGTGCCAATGACAATGAAGCACTCGCTCTGGCTGCCTAACCAATAAAGCCGCAAGGCCCAAGGTTAAGCAAAGAGAGCGCGGTTCGGACCGAACCGGGCAACAGAATCGGATACCAGCGGCTGGGGACGAGCCGGGCAACAGAATCGTCCCACCTTTTCCTCCGCAAATTCATGCATTGTTCGTCATGCTGAACTTGTTTCAGTATCCATGGCGTTGTGTTGCACCCTTGCGCCATGGACCCTGAAACAAGTTCAGGGTGACGGGTTGGGTGTTACTCTGCGGCCTGCGGCTGCGCGCCCAACTGCGCCTCAAGCTGGCGCGTCACCGCCAGCGGCGAGCCGGTGTAGCGAGCAAGCCGCGCGTAGATGATCGGGATCAGCACCAGCGTGATCAGCGTCGCCAGCGTCACCCCGAATACAATCACCACGCCGATGGCGGAGCGTGCCGCTGCGCCTGCGCCCGATGCGAGCATCAACGGCACCGCGCCCGCAACGGTCGCAATCGACGTCATCAATATGGGGCGCAGGCGGCGCGTCGCGGCGGCGCGCGTCGCGGCCAAAATCTCCATCCCCTCGTCGCGCAGCTGGTTGGCAAATTCGACGATCAAAATCCCGTTCTTGGCGGCAAGACCCACCAGCATGACGATGCCAATCTGGCTGTAAAGGTTGAGCGTCTGACCCATCAGCGCAAGGCCAATCACCCCGCCGGCCACCGCCAGCGGCACCGTGGTGATGATGGTCAGGGGATGGACGAAGCTCTCAAACTGCGCGGCGAGCACCAGATAGACGAGAATGATAGTGAGCAGGAAAATGACGACAATCGACCCGCCGGTTTCCTTGAACGCCTGGCTTTCGCCGCGATAGCCGACAGCTTGCACCTCGGGCTCTTTGCTGGCCGCATTCTCAAGGAAAGCCAGCGCCTCGCCCATCGAATAGCCCGGTGCCAGCCCGCCCGACAGGGTGATGGCGCGCAGCTTGTTAAAGCGGCCGAGATCGCGTGCGCCGGCATATTCGCTGACCGTCACCAGATTGGCGAGCGGGATCAACGTGCCGCCGCGCCCGCGCACATGGATGGTGGCCAGCGATTGGGGCGAGGTGCGGTCGGCGGCCTCGGCCTGCACGATCACGCGATATTCCTCGCCGCGGTCGATGAAAGTGGTGACACGGCGCGAGCCGAGCAGCGACTGGAGCGCCTCGCTCACGTCGCTGACCGACACGCCAAGATCACCCGCGCGTGACGTGTCGACGGTCACGCGCAGTTGCGGCTTGGTTTCTTTATAATCGGCGTCGAGATTGATGATGCCGGGATTGTTCGCTGCCGCCGCCAGCATGCGGTCACGCGCCGCGGCCAATGCCTCATAGCTGTTGCCGGCAATCACGAAATTGAGCGGCTGGCCGCGCCCACGGCTTAATGAATTGCGCGCCGCCGCGTTGCCGCGCAGCGACGGGTTCTGCGCGAAAATGCGGTTGACCTGGCCAACAACATCCTCGGTGGTTTCGCTGCGCTCTTCCCATGGCTTTAGGAAGACAACGAATGTGCCGCTGTTGAAATCGTCGCTTGCCGTAAAGCCGCCGGGGGTGCGCTGGATGATCGAACGCACGGTGCCCTTGTCGAGCAATTCGAGCATCGGCTTTTGCAATTCGAGCATATAGCGGTCCATCGCCGCGAAACTGGTGCCTTCGGGCGCGGACAGGCTGGCCTGCAAGATGCCGACATCCTCGGCCGGGGCGAGTTCGTTATCGAGCGTGGTGAACAGAAAGCCCGCGAGCCCAAGAAAGCCAAGGATGGCCAAACCCGGGAGCAAGGGCCGGGCAATCACCCGGTCGAGCAGGCGGCCATAGCGTTCCTCGATCCCGCGAAACCGGTCATCAACCGCTTGCGCCAATCGCCCGCGCTTTTCCTGCCGCAGCAGCTTCGAGCACAGCATCGGTGCCAGGCTGAGCGCAATAAAGCCTGAAAAAGCGATGGCGGCAATCATCGCCGCAGCGAGTTCGCGGAACAACAGGCCGGTTTGCCCCGCCAGAAACATCACCGGCACGAACACCGCGCAAACGACGATGGTGGTGGAAATAACGGCGAAGGCTACTTGCCGCGTCCCATTAACGGCCGCAGCGAGCGGCGGTTCGCCTTCTTCAATGCGGTGATAGACATTTTCGAGGACAACAATCGCATCATCGACGACCAGCCCAATGGCGAGCACGAGCGCCAACAGGGTCAGCAAATTGATCGAAAAGCCGAGGAACCACAGCACGGCAAAGGTCGCGAGCAGACAAATGGGCACCGTTACCGCCGGAATGATCGTCGCGCGCAGGCTGCCCAAGAACAGATAGATGACCAGCACCACCAGCACGGCTGCTTCGGCGAGCGTAATCCACACGCCGTCGATCGCGCGGCTGATGAACTGCGAATCGTCGGACCCGACAGTGATGGTCATGCTCTGCGGCAAAGTCGGGCGGATCTGGTCGGCGAGCGCCTTGGCTGCATCCGCGACGGCCAGCGTGTTGGCGCCCGATTGGCGGACGATGCCCATGCCCACCGCCGAGCCGCCATTGAGGCGAAAGGCGGTGTAAGGATTTTCCGCCTCGACCCCGACCCGGGCAATGTCGCCCAGCCGGACGAGATAGCCATCGCCGCCGCGCGCGACGACCAGCTGGTGGAACTGCTCGGGATCGCCAAAGGGGCGCTCGACGCGGATGGTGGCATTGCGGTCGCGCGCCTCGACCCGCCCGGCGGGCAGCTCGACATTTTGCGCGCGCAACGCCGCTTCGACATCGGCGGGGGTCAGGCCC
>JACEST010000157.1 GCA_013911715.1 Sphingopyxis sp.
TCGGCATTCAGGTGCACGGCGGCCTGGATGCCATTGGTGCCTTCGTAAATTGGCGCGATGCGCGCGTCGCGATAATGCTGTGCGGCGCCGGTTTCTTCGACAAAACCCATGCCGCCGTGCACCTGAATGCCGATGCTGGCGACTTCGCAGCCGATGTCGGTGGCGTGCGCTTTGGCCAGCGGGGTCAGGATTTCGGCGCGCAAGGCGGCGGCCTCGTCGCCGAGTTTGCCGAAATCAACTTGCGAGGTGGCGTAATAGACCAGCGCCCGTGCGGCCTCGGTCTGCGCGCGCATCGTCCACAGCATGCGGCGCACATCGGGGTGCTGGTCGATCGCGACAGCGGCCTTGTCTGGCGAACCGGCGAGCGCCGATTGGATACGGTCGGCGGCGAAGCGGCGCGCCTGCTGGGTGGCGCGTTCGGCGATCTGGACGCCCTGGCACCCGACCATCAGCCGGGCGTTGTTCATCATCGTGAACATCGCGCGCATCCCGCCCATTTCGGTGCCGACAAGCTCGCCCAGACAGTCGCCATCGTCGCCATAGGCCATGACGCAGGTGGGCGAGGCGTGGATGCCAAGTTTATGTTCGATCGAGACGCAGCGAACACCATTGTCGATCGTTGGATGGCCATCGGCGTCGAGACGGTATTTGGGGACAAGGAACAAAGATATGCCGCGCGTCCCCTCGGGCGCGCCGGGGGTGCGGGCGAGCACCAGGTGGACGATATTGTCGGTGAGGTCATGCTCGCCAAAGGTGATGAAGATTTTCTGGCCTTTGATCCGGTAGAGGCCCGACCCGTCGTTCACGGGTTCGGCGGTGCTGCGCAGCGCGCCGACGTCGCTGCCCGCTTGCGGTTCGGTGAGGTTCATCGTGCCGTTCCACGCGCCGCTGACCAGCTTGGGGAGCCAGCGCGCGCGTTGCTCGTCTTTGCCATGGCCCATCAGCGCGTGGATCGCGCCGGGGGTAAGGATGGAGATCAGGCCAAAGCCCATGTCGGCGGTCCCCAGCGTCTCGGTCACCAGCGCGGCGAGGGTGAAGGGCAGGCCCATGCCGCCATATTCGGGCGCGCCGTCGATGCTGCCCCAACCCGCGTCGACATAGGCCTGATAGGCCTGTTTGAACCCCGGCGGCATGATGACTTTGCCATTGTCCCAGCGCGGCGGATTGGTGTCGCCGACGCGGTTGAGCGGGGCATAGACATCGGCAGCAAACTCGCCAACACCAGTGGCAATCGCCGCGACCAGATCAGGCGTCGCTGCGGCAAAGCGGTCATGCGCTGCAAGCGCGTCGATGCGCGCAATGTGGGTGAGGACGAACAATTGTTCGGCGGTCGGCGGGGTATAGGTCATGCGCGGCTCCGGCGGGGCTGGCGGAAAGGGAGTGCGTGCGCCTATAGCGCGGCATGACCGATGCTTCAAACCGCCATGACTGGCCTGCGGTGCGCCCCTACGGCGACGCTGCGACTGCGGCGGGGGCGGTGCTGATCCGCGCGGGCCAGCCGGTCGCGGTGCCAACCGAGACAGTCTATGGACTCGCGGCTGACGCGGGTAATTCGGACGCGGTCGCTCGGATTTTTGCGGCGAAAGGGCGGCCAGCGTTCAACCCGCTGATCGTCCATGTCGCCAATCTGGCGATGGCCGAGACGCTGGGGGTTTTTGGTGTGGCAGAGCGTGCGTTGGCAGCAACGCTGTGGCCCGGGCCGCTGACTTTGGTGGTGCCGCGCCGCGCCGATTGTCCGGTGGCCAGCCTGGCGACTGCGGGTCTCGATACGATCGCTTTAAGGGTGCCGGCGCACCGCGCGATGCAGGCACTGATTGCGGCGAGCGGGCGACCCTTGGCGGCACCCTCGGCCAATCCCAGCGGAGGGATCAGTCCGACGCGCGCCGGCCATGTCGCCGCCAGCCTGGCGGGGCGGGTGGCGCTGGTGATCGACGATGGCCCGTGCGCGGCGGGGCTGGAATCGACGATTGCGCGCGTGGTGGACGGGCGTGTGGTCGTGCTGCGCCCCGGGCCCGTGACGGCGGCGCGGCTGGCCGAGGTGAGTGGGCTCGAAGTGGTGGCAGCGGGTGAAGGCCCGATTGTCGCTCCGGGGCAACTGGCCAGCCATTATGCCCCGTCGAAGCCGCTGCGGCTGAATGCCGCGCAATTCGCCGATGACGAATGGGGTATTGGTTTCGGCGCGCTGGATGGTGACGACAATCTGAGCCGGTCAGGCGCTGTCGTTGAGGCAGCAGCGCGGCTCTTCGATGCGCTGCATTGCGGTGAAGCCAGCGCGAAGCCAAGGATTGCGGTGGCGACAGTGCCGGACAGCGGGCTGGGCGCAGCGATCAATGACCGTCTGCTGCGCGCTGCGGCACCGCGCGGGTGAAAGGCCGCTGTGCTCCGGCGCAGGCCGGAGCTTTGGCGAGATACATCAGTCCTATCTGCCAAGGCTCCGGCCTACGCCGGAGCGCACCAACTGCTAAAGGAAAAATGCCGCCGCGCCCGTCCACATGGCGGGGACGATGGCGGTGAGCAGCCACAGTCGCCGCAGATCACCGCGAAAACGGTCCAGCAGCGCGGGCGACGGCAGCGCCTGTTGTCCCAGTGTCTGCCAACGCCGCTCGACGATGCGGGCATAGGGCAGTGCGGCAGCGAGCAGCACGAGCATGGCGATGACGCTGATACCGCGCGGTGCGCCCGCTTCAATCGCGGCACCGACCAGCCAGATTTGCATCACGGCAAAAATAATCACGGCGACGGCGGCATGGCGTGACATCTGATTGCCCAGATGCCGCGCGCGCGGCAGCATATTGGCGCTACGCGCCCACTCACGCGAAGAAAAACTCGTTGCCATAAGCAGCCTCTATCGGGCCAGTGCGATCCCCATGAAGCGTGAAGTTTCATCGCCTCGCCCTTGAGTCAAGGATGGTGCCGCGCAAATGGTTAAGAAAAGTGACAATATCGGGCGAATTGATGCATTTTTCCGGTTGGAAGCGCGAAAATCTTAGCGGAAATGCCATTTTTGGGCGGTGCGGCGGCCGGACAGGGCGCAGGTCGTGCCAGGGCGCAGGTCGTGCGGTGATTCGCGCTGTTCGGGGGTCGTGACGAAGCCGGTTGTGCCTGCCGACAAGCTTGTCCATGATGATGCAAGGGCAATCAGGGAGATGATAATGCGCCGTTCGTTGAAACTGGGAACTGCCGTCTTGTGCGCGCTGATGGTATCGGGCCTGGGCGCGTCACCCGCGTTGGGGCAGGCGGCCAGCGCGCCCGTGATTGCCGATCCCCGCCTTGCCGCACTGGTCGATCAATATTGGGACTTTGTGCTCAAGGAAGCGCCGGTGTTCGCCTCGTCGCTGGGCAATGATAGCTATGCGGGGCAGGTCGGCGATTATTCGCTCGCTGGGGCCGACCGGCAGGCGGCGACCGCAGCGGCACTGCTGGCGCGGCTCAACATGATCAGCTTGGCCGGACTGTCGGCGAGCGACCGCGTCAACCACGGCATCTTGCACCGCACGCTCGCCGAACAGGTCGAGGGCAACGGCTTTGGCCAGCGCGCGATGAATTTCACCAACCGGTCGGGCTGGCACCAGGAGTTCGCCGGGATGGGCGACAATCTGCCCTTCAAGACCAAGGCGGATTTCGAAAGCTATAACGCGCGGCTGGCGCAATTCCCGCGGGTCAACGCGCAAGCTGCCGCGGTTGCCAATCAGGCGATCAAGGGCGGCTATACGCTGCCGTGCGATTCGCTCGGCGGTTATGAGGCGAGCATTACCGGGCTGATCGCCGCCGACCCGCGCTCGACGCGCTTTTTCCAGCCCTATGCGGGAAAGCGCCCTGACGGCGTCAGCGAGGCGGACTTCAAGGCGCTTGGTGATGCAGCGGCGGCCACCATCCGCGACGCCATATACCCCGAGCTGAAAAAGCAGGCCGACTGGTATGTCGCCAGCTATAAGCCCAAATGCGCCAAGGCCCCCGGCATATCGGCGCAGCCCGGCGGCGCGGCCTATTATGATTATCGCATCCGCCAGATGACCACGACCACCATGGGCGCGGAGGAAATCCACCAGCTTGGCCTGAGCGAAGTTGCGCGCATCCGCGCCGAGATGGTGGCCGTGGCAGCAAAGGCAGGGTATCCGACGCGCGAGGCGTTTATCCAGCATTTGCGCACCGACCCGCAATATTATGCGAAAACGCCCGAGGAGTTGATGGAAAAGGTCGCGCGGCTGACCAAGATCATCGACGGCAAAATGCCCGCGTTGTTCCACCGGCTGCCGCGCCTGCCCTATGGCATCAAGGAGATTCCGGCTGAGATCGCCGAGGGGACGACGACCGCTTATTATAATCCGGGGTCGCCTGACATAGGCATTGCGGGCTTTTATTTCGTCAATACCTCGAAACTGGACCAGCGGCCCTTGTGGGAGGTGCCTGCGCTGAGCGTGCACGAGGCGGTGCCGGGGCATCATATGCAAATTGCGATCCAGCAGGAACTGACACTGCACCCGTTTCGCAAATTTGGCAGCTTCTTTACCGCCTTTGTCGAAGGCTGGGGGCTCTATTCGGAGCGGCTGGGGATCGAGATGGGGCTGTATGACACCCCGGCCAAGGATATGGGCCGCCTGTCCTATGAAATGTGGCGCGCGTGCCGGCTCGTGGTCGACACCGGCATCCACGCCAAGGGGTGGAGCAAGGCGCAGGCCATCGCTTTCATGACCGACAACACCGCGCTGTCGGCGGGCAATATCGAGGCCGAGGTCAACCGCTATATCGCCTGGCCGGCGCAGGCGCTGGCGTATAAGATCGGCGAACTCAAGATCCGTGAACTGCGCGCGCTGGGCGAGAAGGAGCTGGGCGCGAAATTTGATTTGGCGGCGTTCCACGATGTCGTGCTGGGCCAGGGCGCGGTGCCGCTCGATGTGCTGGAGGTGCAGGTCAAGGATTGGATTGCGGGGGAACGGGGCAAGGTGTGATGGCATAAGCCCCTCCCCTTCAGGGGAGGGGTTGGGGTGGGGACTGTCGGCATAGCGC
>JACEST010000016.1 GCA_013911715.1 Sphingopyxis sp.
CAATATCTCTGTCGGCGGTTCAATTTTCCGGCGCGACCTCAACAGCTTCAACTTTGTCGGCAACAACCGCGAAACCACCTTTGAGCAGGTAACCACGGGCTTTCAGACCAATATCGGGGTTCCGCTCACCGAATTTCTCTCCGCCTTTGCCAGCTACAGCTTGAGCATCGACGACGTATCGCTCGACCGCGATACTTTTTTCTTTGGCGATGAATGCGATGTGCTGGTCGCGGGACGCTTCTTGTGCGACGCCATTGGCAAGCGCACCACATCGCTGCTGGCGTTGACCGTCGCTTTTGACAATCGCGACAACCGCATCCGGCCGACCCGCGGCCAAGCGGTGTCGCTGCGCACCGATCTTGCCGGCCTCGGCGGCAGCGTCCGATACCTGCGCGGGGTGGTCAACGCGAGCAAGCATTTCAATCTGGGCAGCGGTTTCATTCTGACCACCGCAGTTGAAGGCGGCTATATCTATTCCTTCGGGAACCGGCCGACGCCAACCAGCGACCGGGTGCGGCTGACCGACCGTTTCTTCCTTGGTGAACCACAGATTCGCGGATTTGACATTCGCGGCGTTGGCCCCCGCGTGATCCGCTTTGCCGATGTAGACTTGACCGATACGCTCAATCCGGTGCTCGACACGTCGCTGTCGAACCGGCAGGGGTTGGTGGATGACGCGCTGGGCGGCCGCGCTTATTATCGTGGCCGGGTCGAGGTTGATATTCCGCTGGGGTCGGGAGCCAAGGAACTGGGCTTGCGTCCGTCGGTCTTCCTTGACGTGGGATCGGTGTTTCAGGTGCGTCGGCCCGTCCTGACGACGCTTGCCGATTTCCGTGATCCCGCCGACGGGCGGACCAAGAATCTTTGCCGTAATGCCGCGACAGGCGGCATCAGCTTTGGTTCAAATGTGTTGGCGGATGGAACGACGCAAAATCTCTTCAATCTTTGCCCCGCCGGTACCACGTCCAACCTAAGCCCGTTCGAAGAACGCTTTTTTGGCGACACGATCAAGCCGCGCGTCGCCATCGGCGCGGGCGTCAACTGGAATTCGCCGTTCGGGCCGTTCCGCATCGATTTCGCATATGCTCTCCTCGAAGAAGAGGGCGACGATACCAAGAGATTTTCATTCAACGTAGGAACCCAATTCTGATGAAAAAATTGTTTGCCGCGACGGCACTTGCCGCCGCAACGCTCACCGTCGCACCGCTGTTTGCGGTTCCGGCCGCTGCCCAGTCCAAAACCGGCATTGCCGTCGCCGATGTACGCGTTGCCGCTGCGCGTTCCAATGCGTTCACGACCGCTGCCCAGCAGATCGAAACCACCTATAAGGCTCAGATTGATGCACGCGACAGCCGCGCCCAGACGCTGCAGGCCGAACTGAACCTGCTGGTTGCCAAATATAACGAAGAAGCGCGCAAACCGACGCCGAATCAGGCCACTGTGCAGGCCGCCGCCAAAGCGGTGCAGGACAAGCGGACTGCCGCCACCGCCGAAATCAGCCAACTCGGCCAGCAGGTCGATCTCGCTATCGCCTATGTCGAGGACCAGATCAGCCTTCGCATGAATGAAGCCATTCGCGCGGCGATGAAGCGGTTGAAGGTCGATCTGCTGCTGAACCCCGAGGGCGTATTGGCGCGCGAACCCGCCGTCGATATCACCGACGCGGTTGTGGCCGACCTCAACGCGATCCTGCCCAACGTCGGCATTGTTCCGCCCGCTGGTTACCAGCCAGGCCAGCTGGTTCAGGCCAAGAATCAGGAACTGGTCAACGCCGCGCGCGCCACGCCCGCCACCACGCCGCCGCCAGCACAGCCGCAGACGCGCTGAGGACGAAAATGAGCGGGCAGGGGGAAACGGTAAGCGCGGCGAAGACGCTGGGTCCGATGGATATCCGGCGGATCATGGCGGCGATCCCGCACCGTTACCCCCTGCTGCTCGTCGACCGGGTGGTCAGCCTGGTCCCTGATACCGCGATTCATGCGGTCAAAGCCGTGACGATGAACGAGGAATTTTTCCAGGGCCATTTCCCTGGCCGCCCGATCATGCCCGGTGTGCTGATTATCGAGGCGATGGCGCAGGCCGCAGCGGTGCTCGCGGTCGAATCGCTGGGCCTCGCTGCAACGGGCAAGCTCGTCTATTTCATGGCGATCGACGGCGCGAAGTTCCGCAAGCCGGTCGAACCCGGCTGCCTGCTCGACCTGCACGTCGAAATTGTTCAGAACAAGCGGACGATCTGCAAATTTGCGGGGCGCGCGCTGCTCGACGGCGCGGTTGCGGCGGAATGCCAGTTTACCGCGATGATTGCGGATCCGCCGCAGAGCTGAAGCTCTTTCTCTATTCCGTCTGTCCTGAGCTTGTCGAAGGACCGTTTTTCCTTTTTCCTTCGCCGAAGAAGAAGGACAGCCCCCCTCGACTGACTTGACAGTCGCTCGGGACAGGCTTCGACACGCTCAGGGAAGACGGCGTTGGGGTGGCAAATTGTAAATGCAGACGCAGCGGCTTGCGTTTCCACGCTTCCCCCATTAAGGGCCGCGCTTCCGCCAAATGGCAAGGGACTCAACGCAGCTGGTCGGTAACCAGCGGCACAGGAGCATTAAGACGATGAAACAGGGCATCCACCCCGACTATCACATGATCAAGGTCCAGATGACGAACGGCACCGTTTATGAAACGCGTTCGACCTGGGGCAAAGAGGGCGACACGCTCGCGCTCGAAATCGATCCCACCGCGCACCCGGCCTGGACCGGCGGCACTGGACGTCTGCTCGACGCGGGCGGCCAGGTCGCGAAGTTCAACAAGCGTTTCGGCGGCCTGTCGCTCAAGCGTTGAGCGCGCCGGGGACTGTCCCTTTAGGGACTGTCCCCTATGCCGCCAGCGCCGGGCTGAGGGACAGTCCCTAAAGGGACAGTCCCCGCTGCATCAGCCCAGCACTTTCGAAAGCGCGCTTTGCCACCCGTTAAGGCGCGCCTTTCGTGTGTCTTCGGCGATCGACGGGGTGAAGCGTGTCGCGGTGCCGCGCAGCGCCGCCGCCGCATCGCCCAGCGATGCGAACAGTCCCGCCCCCGTCGCCGCGAGCATTGCCGCGCCAAGCGCGGTGCTTTCGACGAAATCGGGCCGTTCGACCGGCACCTTCAGCATGTCGGCCAGATCCTGCGCCATCCAGTCATTTGCCGCCATGCCGCCATCGATGCGCAACTCGGCCCAGTCGACCCCGTCGGCTGCAAAGGCCGATTTCAGGTCGTGCGCCTGATAGGCCTGCGCCTCCAGCGCCGCGCGCGCGACATGTGCTTTGGTGCTGGCAAAGCTCAGACCCGACAGCGCGCCCAGTGCATCGGGCCGCCAATGCGGCGCGCCGAGGCCTGCTAGCGCCGGGACCAGATAGACGCCGCCATTATCCTCCACCGACCGCGCCAGCCCTTCGCTTTCGGCGGCGCTCGCCAGCAGCCCGAGGCCGTCACGCAGCCATTTGATCAGCGATCCGGCAACAAACACCGAACCTTCGAGCGCATAGTGGCGCGCGTCGCCATCCTGCACCAAGACAGTGGCAAGCAGCCGGTTGGTCGAATGCGGGCGGGTCGTGCCGCTGGTGGTCAGGATGAACGCGCCGGTGCCAAAGGTGGCCTTGGTCTGTCCCGGGGTCAGGCACGCCTGACCGACGGTCGCGGCCTGCTGATCGCCCGCCATGCCGGTAATCGGAATCGCCCCGCCAAGCAGCGCGGGGTTGGTGCGCCCGACTTCAGTGGTGCAGCCGACAATAGTGGGCAAAATCGCGCGCGGCACGCCGAGAAGATCGCACAGCCCTTCGTCCCAGCCGCCCGCACCATTGATGTCCATCAGCAGCGTCCGCGAGGCGTTGGTCGCATCTGTCACATGCACCCCGCCGGTGAGACGAAAGATGAGGTAGCTTTCAATGGTTCCCACCGCGAGCCGGTCGCCCGCCGCGCGCAATTGCGGCCAATGGCGCAGTGCCCAGCCAATCTTGCTCCCCGAAAAATAAGGGTCGAGCAGCAGGCCGGTTTTGGCTTGGACCGCCGCCTCGTGCCCCGCCGCCTTCAGCGCGGCGCAATCATCGGCGGTGCGACGGTCCTGCCACACAATCGCCGGGGCGAGCGGTTCGCCAGTGGTGCGGTCCCAGAAGACGATGGTTTCGCGCTGATTGGTGATACCGATGCACGCGATGCGGTCGGCCCCGCCCGCTTGCGCGATCATGTCACGGGTGCATGCCAGCGTCGCGTCCCAGATTTCGGCGGCGTCATGCTCGACCAGCCCCGGCGCCGGATAATATTGCCGAAATTCGCGCTGCGCGCTGCCGAGCGGTGCGCCCTCCGCGCTGAACAGCATCGCGCGGGTCGATGTCGTGCCTTCGTCGATGACGATGATGTGGTCCGTCAAGCTTTCATCCCTTCTTTTCGCTTGCCCTGAGCTTGTCGAAGCCTGTCCCGAGCGACTGTCAAGTCAGTCGAGGGGGGCGTCCTTTTCTTCGACTATGGTAGAAGGAAGAACAGTCCTTCGACAAGCTCAGGACGAGCGGGTCAAAGGAAAAATGGAAGTCTCTTGCCGCCCCCTTGCCAAATCGCCGCAGCTATGCCATATATGTTGCAGCGCAGCATTGGCGGCAGATAAAGCCGCCCTCGCACCGGCAGCGTGACCATGGGCCATCTGGGCCCGCAGATGGGCCGGATGTTTGCGTTTCCCTTTTCGAAGGCTTCCCATTCACGCGGGTTGATTTCACCCCCGCGAACCTGTCGGGCGTGGTGTTTTGCCATGCCGCCGGGCGAGCCATATTTTGAGTATATCCATGACTGATTTTTCCAAATTCGGCCTGAACGAAGTGTTGATGCACGCGTTGGCCAGCAAAAACTACGCCACCCCCACGCCGATCCAGACGCAGGCTATCCCGCTCTTGATGAAGGGCCATGACCTGTGCGGCATCGCGCAGACGGGGACTGGCAAGACGGCGGCTTTTTCGCTGCCTTCGCTCCACAAGCTGATTTCCAACCCCAAGCCGCGCCCGTTGAAGGGTTGCCGCATGCTGGTCCTGTCGCCGACGCGCGAGCTCGCGGCCCAGATTGCGCAAAGCTGCCGTGACTATGGCCGCTTTGCCCAGATTTCGGTCGACACGGTATTCGGCGGCGTGCCGATCAATCGCCAGATCAACAAGCTGGCGGGCGGACTCGACATTCTTGTCGCGACGCCAGGGCGTCTGCTCGACCTGATCGATCAGCGCGCGTTGACACTGAAAGACGTCGAGATTTTCGTGCTCGATGAGGCCGACCAGATGATGGACATGGGCTTCATCCACAGCCTGAAACGCGTCGCCAAGCTGCTCCCGCCGCAGCGCCAGAATCTGTTTTTCTCGGCAACCATGCCAAAAGAAATCCGCGCGCTGGCTAGCCAGTTCCTGAACGATCCGGTCGAAGTGTCGGTAACGCCGCAGGCGACCACGGTCGAAAAAATCCGCCAATATGCGACCTTTGTCCAGCAAAAGGAAAAGCAGGCGCTGCTCCACCATGTCGTGCAGACGCAGGAGATTGACCGCGCGCTGATTTTCACCCGAACCAAGCACGGCGCCGACCGCGTTGTCCGCCACCTGATGGGCGCGGGCATCAAGGCCGCCGCGATTCATGGCAACAAGAGCCAGGGCCAGCGCACCGCCGCGCTTCAGGCGTTCCGCAGCGGCGATACTCGTCTGCTCGTCGCAACCGACATTGCCGCGCGCGGCATCGACGTGTCGGGGGTCAGCCATGTCATCAATTTCGAACTGCCCAATGTCGCCGAACAATATGTCCACCGCATCGGCCGCACCGCGCGCGCCGGGGCCGAAGGCATGGCGATCAGCTTTGTCGCCGATGACGAGCGGCCTTATCTGAAAGCCATCGAACGCGTCACGCGCAGCAAGGCCGAAGCCATGCCGTTGCCCGCCGGGTTCAACGAACTCGTCCGCAACCTTCCCGCGCCCGCCGCGCCGCCCAAGGACACGGGGTCGAAGGGCCGCAGCCCCTCACGCCAGCGCGATGATGCGCATTTTGCCAACCGCAACGCGCGCCATGGCCGCAGTGATGACCGCGGCCCGCGCGCCAACCCGGTACGCGGCGACCGCTCGGCGCGCAGTGATGCGCGGCCGCCGCGCGGCGAATTTACCGCGCCGCAAACCGGCTGGACCCCGCCTGTGGGTGAAGGCGCGGCCCGCGCCGACGGCGGCCAGCGGCGTCCGGCACATGTCCAGCGCGATGCCCGCCCGCAGGGTCAGCCCGGCGCGCGCCCGCAAGGCCAGCGCGACGGTCGCCCCAGCGGCGGTGGACGCCCCCAGGGCGGCGGCGGTGGACGCCCCGACGGCAATCGCCGATTCGGCGGACGTTGAGGCTTTAACCCTCCATTTGTCGTCCCCGCGAAAGCGGGGATCCAGGGCGGACTATCCATATGATCGCCCTGGGTTCTCGCTTTCGCGGGAATGACACTGTGTAAGGGGCTAGCCAAACCCCGGCCTTTGCTGCTTATTGGGCCCCACAATTGGGGGCAGATTATGAGCGGCCACGACGACGAACAACCAATCCAGATCGACGACAACGACTTTGTGACCACCCCGCCGCCGCGCCGTTGGTGGCGAAAAAAGCGGCTGCTCTGGCCGCTCGGCGCTCTGGTGGCGGTTGTCCTGATATTCCTCGCCCTGCGCACGCCCGACACGGATCACGACGCGATGATTGCCAAATATGGCAATTCCGGTGGAATGACGACCTTTGCGCGCGGTCCGGCGGGCCAATCGATCCACTATCGCGATCAGGGGTGCCGTACCTGTCCGGCCATGGTGCTGCTGCATGGGTCAAACGCCAGCCTGCATACGTGGGAACCGCTGGTGGCGCGGCTCGGCAAACAATATCGCATCGTGACGCTCGATTTGCCCGGCCATGGGCTGACCGGCAGCACCCCCGACGGCGATTACAGCCCCGGTGGCATGATGGCGGCAGTGGATGTCGTCGCCGCTGAACTCGAGCTCGACCGCTTCATTCTCGGCGGCAATTCGATGGGCGGCGCAGTCAGCTGGCGCTATGCGCTGGCGCAGCCCGCACGTGTCGAGGCGCTGCTCCTGCTCAACGCTTCTGGTATGCCGCCCCGCAACGGGGAAAAAGCGCCGGCGTCGAACATCGGCTTTCGCATCATGCGTTACAGCGTGGGGCGCTGGCTCGCGGGCCAGATTACGCCGCGCAGCCTCGTCAAAAGCTCGCTTGAACAATCGGTCAGCAACCGCGCGATCGTCACCGATGCTGCGGTCGATCGCTATTGGGAGTTGCTGCGCTTCCCCGGCAACCGCCAGGCGACGGCCAAGCGCGCCACGCTGCCGCGCGACGCGGCGATGGCGGATCGCATAAGTGAAATCACAGCGCCCACGTTCGTCTTGTTCGGTGCCGAAGACCGCATCATCAACCCCAGTGCGGCGCAGAGTTTTGGTGAACGCATCGCGGGGTCAAAGGTCGTGCTGCTGCCAGGTATCGGCCATTTGCCGATGGAGGAAGCCCCGGATGAAACCGCCACTGCCATCGCCGCCTTTCTGGCACAACGGCGAACCGAACCGCCATTGTTGCCCGTTACGCCTCGTCCAGATACGCCCTAATTAACGGCCCAATTTTCTGGGCCTGGCGAAAGGCAAACAGGTGCGCGCCGTCGATCACTTCCAGCCGTGCGCCGGGGATCAGCCGCGCCAGCCACTGGGCGTACGCGATCGGCACCACCATGTCGCCGCTCGCCCCCAACACCAGCGTCGGCACGCCGGAAAGGCCCGGCAATGCGTTCACCACCGACCAACCGCTTGCCGCCATTAATTGCGCGCCGACGCCGATCAGGCTGGTGCCGGTCAGCCGCATCCCGCTGGTCAGCACATCGGCGTCGAACAAGGCTGCCGCACCCAGTCCCGGTGCGGGCATCACTGGCGATGTCGCGATCAGCACCATGCGCCGCACGCGCGCCGGAAAACTCAGCGCCAATTGCTGCGCCACCGCGCCGCCCCAGCTGAAGCCCGCAACATCGAATGATTCGTGCGCAAGCTGCGCCATCATGTCGGTCAGCGCCGCAGCCACATCGGCGATGCTATAGGGGAACAACCGGTCGGGCGCGCCGCCCAGCCCCGGCATGTCGATAGTCAGCCGGGTGCGGCCACCGATGCGGCTGAGCAATGCCCCCGCCAGCCGGTTGTCAGCGGCGATGCCGTTGAGGAAGAGCAGCGGCGGTGCGACGCTGGCGTCGTCGCCATGCCACATCGACACGCGCAGATCGAACCCGCCCGCATGCATGTCGCGCCGCTCATCCGGCGCGCGCTGCGGCACGGGGGCAGGGGCCACGCTTTTCAGGCGGGTTCGCGCTGTGGCTGTAACGCGCCGCCCGCCTCGGCCAGCGCGAGTCGGTTTTCCAGTCGAATGCAGTCGAAAATCTTCGCCCCCGCCAGAAACACCGAGCCGGTGCAGGCGAACAGCAACAGCACCCCGCCCGTGCCGGGATATTGGTCAAGATAGAGCATCCCACGCGCCATCGCGCCGACGCCCAGCGCATAAATGATCAGGCACGCCTCGAACCGGGTTTTGATGACGAACAGGCGACCTATTTTTTTCAGCATGCAGACCAACTCGCAATTGCCGTGCCAGCGCCGGAAATCGGTGATTCCGGGACGCGCCAGCATGGTTAAATGGACGTTAATCCGACAGCTGCGGGGCCGTCAAAGCAATTAACCAACTTCGGTCAAATCAAGCGCCTGCAGCAGCGCGGCGCGCGCCTTGCGCACATCGGCGGCAAGCGTGGGCGACGCCAGATCGGCGGGAGCAATAGCTTCGGGCCAGTGCGCTGCGACCACCTTGGCGACCGCATCAATCCGTGCTTCGCTCGCCATGAAGCGCGGATCGATCGTTGCCGGATCGGCCACCACCCGCAGCCGCAGGCACGCTGGGCCGCCGCCATTGGCCATCGACTGGCGCACATTGACGGGGATGAGGCGGCGGATGGGGCCGTTGCCCGCGACCATCGTTTCCAGCCAGCTCCAAACGGCGGGCGTGTCCTGCGCCTCGGTGGGCAACACCAGCCCCATGCCGCCGCCATCGGGCAGCGTGACAAGCTGCGCATTGAACAGATAGGATCTGATCGCATCGGCCATGCTGACAGCGGCGGTCGGCACCTCGACAATCTCGCACCATGGGGCAGCGGCGCGGATTGCGGCGTGCGCCCCTGCACGGTCTTCAAATGCACTTTCGTGGGTGAACAGCACATGCTCGTTGGCCACGGCAACCACATCGTTGTGGAACGCGCCGCCGGCAATCGCCGCCTTGGCCTGCTCGATAAACAAAGTGCGCGCCGGATCAAGCTGGTGGCGCCGCGCGATGGCCTTCGACGCTTCGATATGTTGCCGTGCCGGGAAACGGCCTCCGCTGACACCATAGACGAAGATTTCGACGCCCGGCTGCCCATGGGCACGCGTCAGCCGCATGTGGTTGGCGGCACCTTCGTCGCCAAAGGGGGCAGGGACTGGGGCATGGACTGCAAAGGCGTCGTGCGCGAAGGCGAGCCGCAGCTGCGCCAGCGTTCCCGGCCATTCATGGCTGCGGTGCGGCATCGTCACCAGATTTGCAACCGTCAGGTGGCATTTGCCGTCGGCGGTGTCGGGCGCGGGCGACATGGTCGCGGCGTTGGCGGCCCACATCGACGATGCCGACCATGCCTGCGCGCGCAGATGCGGTTCGGCGTGTGCCTCATCGGTGGCAAGCACGCCGAGCCAGTCGGCATCGGGGCGCGCGAGCGGCATGAACCAGCCCTGCGGCAGCCCCAGCGCCAGATTGGCGCGCATCTTGTCGAGCCCCTGCAACGCAGCTGCGCGCGGCTGCGATACGTCACCGGCATTGCAGGCCGACGCGATGTTGCCGGGCGACAGGCCAGCATAATTATGGCTTGGGCCGATGATCCCGTCGAAATTGATTTCGGTCAGCATGAGGTAGCTCATATTCCAGTGTTTCTATTTTCCGTTCGCCCTGAGGAGGGGCTGAGCTTGTCGAAGCCCGGTCTCGAAGGGCCTCTGGGCGTGTGGCCCTTCGAGACGCCATTTCGACAGGCTCAATGGCTCCTCAGGGCAAGCGGCGCAGGGAGGATCACCGTCCCACATGCGTAATGGTCATCCCTGGCTCGACGTCCAGCAGGTCGGCCGTTGCCCGATCAATCGCCACCCCGTCCCCATGCGCCGCGACTTGGCCATAAGCCGCACAAAATCCGGCCAGTCGTCCGGTCGAAATCAGCCGAGCGTCCGCCGCTTCACCGGCCAGCGCATCATCGACGGCGGTGACCGTCGCATCCACCGCATCCCTGATGCTCGCAATCTGGTCGGTGCGCGCCGTCATCGTCGGGCCGCCGTCGAAAATATCGACATATTTTTCCCAGGCGAAGCCTTCATTTTCCAGCATCCGCATCGCGGCCCGCCCGCTGGGGTGCGGCACCCCGATCACGCTGCGCGCAGCGTCGGAAAGCATGGCGATATAGACCGGATGCTTGGGCATCAGGTCGGCGATGAACTGGTTGCCATGCTTGGCGTTGAATTCGTCGGCGTCCTGAAAGCTCATGCCAAAAAATTTGCCCGCAACCCCATCCCAAAAGGGCGACGCCCCGGCTTCGTCAATTACGCCGCGCAGCTCGGCGATACAGCGATCGCCAAAGCGGGCGCGGTGCGCACGGATGAACAGATAGCGGCTGCGGGCAATGAGCAACCCCAGTCCGCCCGCGCGCTCGCCGGGGTGGAGGAACAAGCCGCCAACTTCGCTCGCGCCCTCCAGATCGGTCGACAGGTTCAGCATTTCGGCGCGAAACGTCCGGTTGAGCTCGACGCTATGCTGGGTCAGCACGCCCATGCGATAGGAATAAAAGGGCCATTTTTGGCCCACCTGACTGAAAATCTGACACGTCCCGCGCACTTCGCCGGTCGCGGTGTTTTCCAGCACGAACACAAACAGGTCGGGTGCGAGGCTGTCGTCGTCGCGTGCGAACGCCTCTGCCGATATTCCAAGCTTGGCCGCCAACGACGGCTTGTCGGGCGGCAAGTTGGTGAACCCGCCCCCGGTGCGTTTGGCCATTTCATACAGGCTTTGCAGATCGGCTTCGCGTGCCGACCTTATGATAAAACTCACACCGTCCCCCGTTCCGCCAGTCGCAGCAGCGTCAGCGCCGACAGCTGCGCCCGTTCCGGCAAGCTGTCCACGATCAGAAATTCGTCGGACGAATGAATGGCGCCGCCGCGCGGCCCCATGGTGTCAACGACGGGCACGCCGCAAGCCGCGATATTATTGCCATCGCACACGCCCCCGGTCGCCCGCCAGCCGATTGCCAGACCCAGCGCCGCGCCGCAATCCCTGACCAGCGCGAATAATCGTTCGGCCTTGGCGTCAATCGGCTTAGGCGGACGGTTAAAGCCGCCGTGCAGCTGCGCATGGACATCGTGATCGCGCTCAACTGCGGCAATGGCGGCGCGCAAGGCTGCCTCGGCATCCAGCATCGCTTCGGGGGTCGACGGGCGGAGGTTGACGCGCAAGATCGCCTGATCAGGCACGACATTATTCGGCCCGCCGCCATCAATCTTGGCTGGGTTGACCATTAACGCGTCCGACTTGAGTGCGTTCAGCCGCAGCGCCAGATCGGCGGCGGCGATCAGCGCGTTGCGCCCATCGTCGGGGTTGCGTCCGGCGTGCGCGCTTTTGCCGTGGATCAACACCGAAAAATTGCCGCTGCCGGGCCGCGCACCTGCCAGAGTGCCATCGGGCAGCGCGGGTTCATAGGTCAGCGCCGCCGCCTTGCCCTGCGCCAATTTGGCAATCAGCGCAGCAGAGGCATGGCTGCCCGTTTCCTCGTCTGAATTGATCAGCACATCATAGCCCACGCGGTTCGCCAGCGGCGATGCCTCAAGCGCGGTCAGCGCAGCCAGGATGACCGAAATCCCCGCCTTCATATCGGCGGTGCCGGGGCCGTTGAGCACGCCGGGTTCGAGCCACTTCAGCGTCTGAAACGGGTGATCGGCGGCGAAAACCGTGTCCATATGGCCGGTCAGCAGCAGTTGCACCGGCGCCTGCGGGCGCACCGACAGATGCAGATGCGACCCGCGTTCGATGCTTTCCACGGTACCATCGCCGCGCACCGCCTCGACCGGCTCGGGTGCCACCAAACGGAGATCGCCGGGCAGCGCCGCAAAACCATCGGCGAGCAACCCGGCAACGGTCTTCAGCCCCGCCAGATTGCCCGTCCCGCTGTTCACCGCCGCCCAGCGTTCGACCTGCGCCAGCATTGGTGCAGCGGCGGCATGGTCGAGGACGGACTGATCGGCTGGAGAGAAAGAGGTCATGGATTGGGTATAGCCGCTCAAGGCGAAACAGCCAGCATCCCGAATGCTTCTGCGGCGGCCAACATGCGAAGGTCAAAGCTCGCGAGCGCCAAGCCGGTTCGCTCGGCGACTGCCAGATGCAGTGCGTCACCTGACCGAAGCGGAACAATCGAGGTTGCGATCATGTTCGCTGCGCGAGTGAAATCCGCTTTTTCAAGCACGAGCGTCGTAAGCATATCACGCTGCATCTCGTCCCAGACTGGCTTAATGACTGCCACGGTGGGCAATCCGATCTGCCCGGTTCGGACCTTGATGGCCAACGCGCTGGCAAATTCAGGTTGTGACCAGACGCTGATTGCCAAGCTGCCGACAGGCTGGGCATTTAGCCAGCGATATGCCGCTTCCGCTTTGCTTTCGCTGCACAGCGCTGCAACAAGCAATGATGTGTCGAGATAGAATCTCACTTAGTAGCGATCATTGTCACGCATCTCGCGCACCAGATCGGCTGCATCCTGTTGTCCGGGCGGCAAACTAGCTGTCAGAGCACGTAGTTTGGCGACATCAATCGGCTTACGCGGCGGCAGATCGTTAACCGGCACTAGCCGCGCGGCCAGCTTGCCGCGCCGCATGATATTGACCGTCTCACCGGCTTCGGCACGCGCGACCAGGTCGCTTAAGTGCGCTTTGGCCTCGGCGATATTGTAATTGTCCACGATACGGCTCCTGACCAACTTTCTGACCAACTAGCAAATACCGGGCCCTCGGGCAAACTAGATGGCAATTGCCAATCACGATTTGCCGCGCCATAGCGCCGACACCCTTCCTCCCCCGGAAACAGCCAATACTGTTCAGCCAAAGGGTGTTTTGCATGACTGTCTATGTCGACCGCGCCGGTTTATCTGTCGATGCGCGGCTTGCCGATTTTGTTGAAGCGGCGGCACTGCCGGGAACCGGCATCGGTGCGGCGGTCTTATGGAACGGCTTTGCCGCGATTCTGAACGGCTTCACCCCCGATAACCGGGCGCTGTTGGCGAAACGCGACGAACTGCAGCAACAGATTGACGATTGGCACCGCGCCCGCGCTGGGCAGGCGCATGACGCCGCCGCCTATCAGACGTTTCTGACAGAGATCGGCTATCTGGTTCCCGAGCCAGCGGCGTTTCAGGTTGGCACCGCCAACGTCGATCCCGAAATCGCGACGATGGCGGGGCCGCAACTCGTTGTCCCCGCACTTAATGCGCGCTTTGCGCTCAATGCTGCTAATGCGCGCTGGGCCAGCCTTTATGATGCGTTCTATGGCACCGATGTGCTTGATGCCCCGCCAGCGCGGCCCGGCGGCTATGATGCGGAACGCGGTGCGGCGGTGATCGCACGCGCGAAGGCATTTTTGGACGAAGCCGTACCTCTCGCCTCGGGGAAATGGGCCGAATGGACCGGCGGCAATTTGACGCTCGCGGATCCGGGCCAATGGGCGGGCAGCAAGTCCGGAGGCATTTTGCTGAAACATAATGGCTTGCACATCGAACTGGTGATTGATCCCGCAAGCGCGATCGGCAGTGGCGATCCGGCGGGCATCGCCGACATCCTGCTCGAATCCGCGCTGACCACGATCATTGACCTCGAAGACAGCGTCGCGGCGGTCGATGGCGAAGACAAGGTGCTCGGCTATCGCAACTGGCTCGGCCTGATGCGCGGCGATTTGACCGAAAATTTTACAAAGGCCGGGCAGACGCTGTCCCGCGCGATGGAGCCCGACCGCAACTGGACGGCGCCTGATGGCTCAGCATTCATTCTGCCGGGCCGCGCCGTGATGTTTGTGCGCAATGTCGGCCATCTGATGACCACGCCAATGGTGCGCCTGTCCGATGGCAGCGAAGCGCCCGAAGGCATTTGCGATGCGGTGATCACCAGCCTGTGCGCGCTGCACGATTTGAAGCGCCTTGGTACGCTCCAGAACAGCCGTACCGGCAGCATCTATATCGTCAAGCCGAAGCAGCACGGGCCCGACGAGTGCGCCTTTACGGACCGTCTGTTCGACGCGGTTGAGGATATGCTCGGCCTGCCGCGCCACACGGTCAAGGTCGGCGTGATGGACGAGGAACGCCGCACCAGCGCCAATCTCGCCGCCTGCATCCACGCCGTGAAGGACCGGATCGTGTTCATCAACACCGGTTTCCTTGATCGCACCGGCGACGAAATCCACACAAGCATGCAGGCCGGGGCGATGATCCCCAAGGGCGAGATGAAGGCGAGCCGCTGGATTGCGAGTTACGAGGATCGCAATGTCCGCATCGGCCTTGCTTGCGGCCTTTCGGGACGCGCGCAGATTGGCAAGGGCATGTGGGCAATGCCCGACCTGATGGCGGCGATGCTGGAACAGAAGATCGCGCACCCCAAAAGCGGCGCGAACACGGCCTGGGTGCCTTCGCCGACCGCTGCGACGCTGCACGCGATACATTATCATGCAGTCGATGTGTTCGCGCGCCAGCGCGAAATTGCGTCCACCAACCCGTTCACCCTGAGCTTGTCGAAGGGTCGTTCTTTTTTTTCCGACGTCGAAGAAGAAAGGACAGTGCTTCGACAAGCTCAGCACGAACGGGAAGAAAGTCTAGCCGACCTCCTTACCATCCCCGTCGCCACCGGACGCAACTGGGATGCCGCCGAAGTCGCGCGCGAGCTCGACAATAATTGCCAAGGCATTTTGGGCTATGTCGTGCGCTGGGTCGATCAGGGGGTGGGCTGTTCGAAGGTTCCCGACATCAATGATGTGGGGCTGATGGAAGACCGCGCGACCTTGCGCATCGCATCGCAGGCGCTCGCCAACTGGCTGCTCCATGGTGTTTGCACGGCGGCGCAGGTCGATGCCGCGCTCGCCCGCATGGCGGCAAAGGTCGATGCCCAAAATGCGGGCGATCCGACCTATCGCCCGTTGACCGCCGACAGCAGCGCCATGCAGGCGGCCAGGGCCCTTGTTTTCGAGGGCGTAACCCAACCGTCGGGTTATACCGAACCGCTGTTGCATGCCTATCGCACTGCAGCGAAACAGGCGGGCTGAACCGGCCAGCCGATATGCCGAATGGAGAGCGCGATTTGACCTATATTTTGTGGGGTTCGGCCCCGTCGCTTTATACAGGCAAGGCGCGGGCCTATCTGATTAAGAAAGGCTTGGATTGGCGCGAACGCAATCCCGGCGACCCTGACTTTGCCGCGCGCGTTTTGCCGCATGTGCGGCATTTTGTGATCCCTGTGCTCGAAACGCCCGATGGCACGATAATTCAAGATTCGGGCGACATTATTGACTGGCTGGAGGGGCAGCACCCCGAACGTCCGCTGGACCCGGTCACCCCGGTGCAAAGCACGATTTCGCTGTTGTTCGACGTTATTGGTTCAGAATTTCTGCTGCCTCATGCGATGCACTATCGCTGGTCGGTGCGCGCCGAGCAGGAGGATTTTCTGGCGAGCGAATTTGGCCGCACGCTGGTGGTGGGGGAAGACCCCGTAGAGCGCCGCATCATGGCGAGCCGCGCGATGGCGACCTTTGCTGGGACATTGCCGGGGCTGGGCGTCACGGACGCAGCCATCCCCGCGATTGAGGCCAGCTACCACGAATGGCTGGCCCTGCTCGACGCCCATTTTCACCATCACCCCTATCTGCTCGGGGGGCGGCCCTGTCGCGGCGATTTTGGGCTGATGGCTTCGCTTTATGCGCATCTTGGCCGCGATCCGGTGCCCGCCGGGATCATGAGGCGTATTGCTCCCAATGTCGCGCGCTGGACCGAGCGGATGAACCTGATGCCAATATCTGACGGCGAATTTCCTGGTCGCGCCGAAGAATATCCTGCTGACGACGCCATCCCCGCGACGCTCGAGCCAGTAATCGCGCTTGCGTGGCGCGACTGGCTGCCGGGGCTGGCGGCAGATGCGGCATGTTTCAACGCATGGGTCGCGGGTCGGCCTGCCGGCACCCCAGTGTCGCTCGACGGTGCCCGCCGCGTGCATCCATCGCTGGGTCCGGTCGCGTTCGGATGGCGTGGAGTCCACATCGAACGGCGCAGTGCCGTCCACGCGCTGTGGATGTTTGCGCGGATGCACAGCAGCATCACAGCGATGGACGGGATTGCCCTTGCCAGCTTCGACGCATTGCTCAGCCGGACCGATGGCTCGCTGGTAAAGCATGTCACGTTGGACCGCGCGATGCAGCGCGCGGACAATATCATCATTTTGGCATGACGCAGCCCAAATGCTGCCAACGACCCTAGACGGTGCACCGAATCTGGCGCAGTCATGACGTCAGGTCGCAACGGCCGGGGGGATATGTGTCGATGGCGAAAGCGATTCGTGACGATCTTTTGGTATTTGACTGGATCGCCGATCATGCTGCCCGCCGCCCCCACGCGCTGGCGACCATCGACGTCCACAGCGGTCGCCGGACGACCTATGCCCACATGCATGAGCGCGTCGCACGCATTGCCGGTTATCTGACCAGTATCGGCATCATGAAGGGCGACCGCGTTGCCATGCTGTCGATGAATTCGCCCGACATGCTGGATGTGCAATTTGCCTGCTGGCGGGTGGGTGCATGTTACACGCCATTGAACTTTCGCCTGACCGCGCACGAACTGGCCTTCATGGTCGATGACAGCGGGGCCAAGGCGTTTTTCTATGACACCGAATTGGCTGAGGTGATCCCGGCGCTTCGGACCAAAACTGACGTTGCGCACTGGATTGCCCTCGATCCGATGGGCGGCCCCAGCGACCTGGAAACCATCGTCGCCACCGCGCCGCCGCGTTATGATTTTTGTCCGCAAGGCGAGGACGATCTGTGCATGATCATGTATTCGTCGGGGACCACGGGCACGCCAAAGGGGGTGATGTTCCACCACCGCCAGATCATCTATAGCTGTGCCGGCGCGGTGGCCGGGCTGAGCGCGTCGGATGCGATGGTCGGGCTGGTTGTGATGCCCTTGTTTCACATTGGCGGGCTGATGGCGTGGGGCCTGGTTGCGGCCAATTTTGGCGGTACTTCCGTCATTGTCCGCAATTTCGACGCTGGGAAAATGCTGGGAATGTTCAACGATCCCGCTCTAGGCGTAACCCATTTCCTTGGTGTGCCTGCCATTTTCAACGCGCTGCAGGCGCACGAAGACTTCGCTGCCACCGATTTTTCGCGCATGAAAGCGACCATGTGTGGGGCCGAAAGCGTGCCCGAAAGCCTGCTGCGCGCCTGGTATGATCGCGGCGTTACCATCCGCGAAGGCTTTGGCATGACCGAAACGGCGGCGGGCTGCCTGTCGCTGAGTGACTGCGATATTCCGCATAAAATTGGTTCAGCGGGCAAGCCCAACCGCTTCTGCGATGCCTATATCGCGCGCGCCGATGGCAGCGAAGCTGAATCCGGCGAGCTCGGCGAAATCTGGATTCGCGGCAAGAATGTCACCCCCGGCTATTGGAACCGGCCCGATGCCAATGCGTCGGCCTTCGTCGATGGCTGGTTCCGCTCGGGCGACATCGGCCGGCGCGATGCCGATGGCTATTTCTATATCGAGGACCGGGTGAAGGACATGTACATCTCGGGCGGCGAAAATGTCTATCCGGCGGAAATTGAAAACATCCTGTTCGAAATGTCCGCAATCCACGAGGTCGCAGTGATTGGGCTTGCCGATCCCAAATGGGGTGAGGTCGGCTGCGCGGTGGTGGTGCCTGCTGACGGCGCAGTACCGACGCTCGAGGATGTGCGCGCCTTTTGCGGCGACCGGCTCGCGCGCTTCAAGCAGCCTGCACGGCTCGAAATTGTCGACGAACTGCCGCGCAATGCGACCGGAAAAGTGTTGAAATTTGAGCTGCGCGCGCGATTTGGCTAAGGCCTGCGCCGATGTTCACGGTCGCCGCTCTGTATCGATTCGCGCCGTTTGACCATCCCGCCTCGCTGCGCCAGCCGCTGCTCGAACTTTGCCAAGCTCACGGCATTTGCGGCACCATCCTGCTCGCGGGCGAGGGGGTCAATGGCACCATTGCGGGCAGCGCGGACGGCGTCGCGGCGATCATCGCGCACATCCGCACGTTGCCCGGTTGCGCGGATCTCGACGTCAAATATTCGCGCGCCGCGGCCGGGCCGTTCCAGCGCATGAAAGTGCGGTTGAAGCGCGAAATCGTCTCGCTCAAGGTGTCGGGGATCGATCCATCGCGCGACGTCGGCGCCTATGTCGACCCCGCCGACTGGAACGCCGTGGTTGACGACCCCGGCACCATAGTCATCGATACGCGCAACGGCTTCGAGGTCGGCTATGGCAGCTTCGCCGGGGCGATCGATCCTGGAACGACCAGCTTTGGCGAATTCCCCGACTGGTGGCGTGCCCATGCCGACCAGTTTGCTGGGAAGCGCATCGCGATGTTCTGCACCGGCGGCATCCGCTGCGAAAAATCCACCGCCTTCCTCCGCGCGGAGGGTGTCGAGGATGTGGTGCATCTCAAGGGCGGCATCCTCAACTATCTGGAAAAAATCCCGGAAACTGAAAGCCGCTGGCACGGCAGCTGCTTCGTCTTCGACGAGCGCGTGAGCGTGGGGCACGAGCTGGTTGAGGTGGGGGAGAAAAACTAGCGCGCTAGCACCCGCGCCGTCCCATATTCAACCCACGCCATTGGGCGCGGCGATTTGGGCATATAGCCTTCGCCCAGTTTCTCGACGGCAAAGCCCGCGCCGGCATATGCGGTGCTGATCGGCCGCGTCAGGTGGCAATTGCCGCCGATGCGCTTCCAGACAGGCTCGATGCGGCGCTGCCATTTCGCCACATCAGCATCGGGTGCTGCGCCATGTTCGAGGAACAGGGCGGTTCCGCCCGGCCGGAGCACACGGCGAATTTCGGCGAGCACCGCCGCCGCGTCATCGACCGAACACAGCGTGAAGGTCGTGACCACCGTGTCGAAACTGGCATCGGCAAAGGGCATCGCCTCGCCGACGCCGCCCTTGATGTCGGCGGCCATACCGCGCGCGGCGGCGGCGGCGCGGCTCATCTCGAGCAATTTGGGCGACGGATCGATGCCCGAAAGGCTGCTGATCTGTGCCGGATCGTAAAATCCCAAATTTATCCCGCCGCCGCAGCCAAGTTCGAGCACGTCGCCGCGCGCCAGCGGCACAACTTTGCTGCGCACCTTCATAATCTGCCCCTGCGAACAGGCGCATTTGATCAGGCGCGGCACGATATGGTGGTCCCACCAGTTGGACAATGTCGCTCTCCCTCTTGGCCATGATGATGCCAGTTGCTAGCGCGGATGGCGAGCGCAGACTCGCCGCATTTCGAAATCAGCTAGGACCATCATGCCAACCACGCACACCACCCGCTGTCTGATCATCGGTTCGGGCCCGGCGGGCTATACCGCCGCCATTTATGCCGCGCGCGCGGGGATGCAGCCGATTGTCGTGCAGGGTATCCAGCCCGGCGGCCAGCTCACCATCACCACCGATGTTGAAAACTACCCCGGTTTCCGCAGCGTCATCCAGGGGCCGTGGCTGATGGAAGAAATGCAGGCGCAGGCCGAACATGTCGGCACCAAAACGATCTGGGATACCATCGTCGATGTTGATCTGACGCAGCGCCCGTTCCGCGCCACCGGCGATGGCGGCGATGTCTATCTGGGCGACACGCTCATTATCGCCACCGGTGCGCAGGCCAAATGGCTGGGCGTGCCGGGCGAGGCCGAACTGGGCGGCAAGGGCGTGTCGGCGTGCGCGACCTGTGATGGCTTTTTCTTTCGCGGCAAGAAAGTCGTCGTCATCGGCGGCGGCAACACGGCGGTCGAGGAAGCGCTTTACCTCACCAACCACAGCGATGATGTGACGCTGATCCACCGGCGCGATGCGCTGCGCTGCGAGAAAATCCTCGCCGACCGGCTTTTCGCCAATCCGAAGATTTCGGTGCTGTGGAACAAAAAGGTCGACCGTTTTGTTGGCGGTGAGGGCTCAGCGGGCCTGACCGGTGTTGATCTCACCGATACCGTCACCGGCGCGGCGAGCCATATTGCCACTGACGGCGCATTCGTCGCCATCGGCCACAAACCGTCGACCGAATTGTTCGCGGGCAAGCTGCCGATGGATGACGGTGGCTATTTGCTGGTCGAGCCGGGCAGCTCGCGCACCAATATCCGCGGCGTCTTTGCCGCGGGCGATGTCGCCGACCATATTTACCGCCAAGCCGTGACGGCGGCGGGCATGGGCTGCATGGCCGCGCTCGACGCCGAACGCTTTCTGGCTGAGGCTGCATTCCACGCGGGCTGAAAAAAACCCCCATTGCGCCATAAGGCGCAAGGGGGGCTCCATGACCCGACGGCCGGGTCGCAATGCCCGCCGGGCCAGCAAAACAAGCGCTTTGGCTGGATAAGACCTGCCAACCAGCCGAGTCGCGAGTTTTACATAGCGATGATATGTATCAGCCATTTGCACCACGTCAAGCATCTGATACTAAGCTGTTTCAGCGTGGGTCAACGTGGGCAAAGAACCCGGGCGAGTGCAGGAGAGGCGCATGGCGCGGCGAAGTGCGGTGGATGCAGCGGCAACCCGCACACGAATTTTGGATGCGGCGCGGCGCAAGTTCGCAATCGATGGTTATGGCGGCGCGTCCGCCCGCGATATTGCCGCTGAAGCCGGGGTCACGGTCGGCGCGCTGTTCCATCATTTCGGGTCGAAGGCGGCCCTGTTTCGCGCGGTATTTGAAATATTGCTTGGTGAACTCAACGATGCTGCGCTCGCCAGTTTTCGCGATGCCAAAACCGACGATCCGCTCGACGCCATGATCGCCTCGTTCGGCGTGGCGCTGGGTTTTGCCGAAAAGCCCGACTTTCACCGCATCATTACCGTTGATGGCCCCGTCGTGCTGGGGACAGAGGAATGGCGCGCCATTGATTCGCGCATGGGCCTGCAAACCGTCGCCGGCGGTCTGGCGATGCTGAAGGCCAAGGGACGCATTGGTGATTTCCCGACCAAGCCGCTTGCGGTGCTGGTGATGGGGGCGATGAACAATTCGGGTTTCGCGCTCGCGCGCGGGGAAAAGGGCGTCGATGTCGAATCGCTTAAGCAAGCGCTCCGCCGATTGATCGAAGGGCTCGCGCCCAAGTGTCAGGGCTGACGCGCCAGCACCGTATGCAATTGCTGCGCCAGCCAGTCGCCATCATCGCCGACAAAGCTGTGGCTGGCGCTTGCCAATTCCAGCACCGCAACCCGCGCGCTGACGCCCTTGTCAACTCCGCGCCATGCTGCGGCAAAGGCCTGCGCAGTGCGGTCGCCCCTTGCCAGCAGTACTGTGGCTGGTTGAGGAACGGCAGCAATCGCCCCGACGACGCGGTTGGCGAGGTCGTTCGGAGGCGGCGTATCACCCGCGAGCGCCGCGACCCCGCGCGCCAGCTTGCCCAGATTAACCTCGCCGCGCAGCAGCCGCAGCAGGCTCGCCGGATTGCGCAGGCGCTGCCAGTAACGCGCGCGGATCGCGGCGGCGGGGGGCAGGGCAGGGGTGTCGTCACCGGCATCGGTCTCAATCGTCCACGGATTGGCGAGCACCAGCGCATCGACGGCGAGCGGTTGGTGCAGCGCAAGTGCGCTCGCGGCATCGCAATTGCCGAACGCCACGACCCGGGACACCGCCGGGC
>JACEST010000017.1 GCA_013911715.1 Sphingopyxis sp.
AATTCCACCCGAACAATATCCGCGACACGTTTCGTGTCATCCTGCAGATGGCGGTGGTGCTGACCTTTGCCTCGAAATTGCCGGTGGTAAAGGTCGGCCGCATGGCGGGCCAGTTCGCCAAGCCGCGCTCGACCGACACCGAACGGCAGGGCGAAATCGAACTGCCAAGTTATCGCGGCGATATCATCAACGACATCGTCTTCGAAGCGGCAGCGCGCGAGCCCGATCCGCAGCGGATGGTCAAGGCTTACAGCCAGTCGGCCGCGACGCTCAACCTGCTGCGCGCCTTTGCGAACGGCGGCTATGCCAATCTGCACCAGGTCAACAGCTGGACCCATGATTTCATGGGTCGCAGCCCATGGGCCAAGAAATATCAGGAAACGGCCGAACGTATTTCCGAAGCGCTGGCGTTCATGGAAGCGTGCGGGGTGACCCCCGAAACCGTGCCCGCGATCAAGGGCACGAGCTTTTATACCAGCCATGAAGCATTGCTGCTGCCTTACGAGCAGGCGCTGACGCGGCAGGATTCGCTGACCGGCGGCTGGTACGATACCTCAGCGCATTTCCTGTGGGTGGGTGACCGCACCCGGTTCGAGGGCAGCGCGCATGTCGAATATCTGCGCGGTATCGGCAACCCCATTGGCATGAAGTGCGGGCCGAGCCTCGAATCCGACGCGCTGCTGCGGATGCTCGACACGCTCAACCCTGGCCATGTGCCGGGACGCATGACGCTGATCACGCGCTATGGCCACGACAAGATCGAGGCCGGGCTGCCCAAGCTGGTGCGCGCGGTCAAGGCATCGGGCCACCCCGTCGTCTGGTCGTGCGATCCGATGCACGGCAATGTCATCAAGGCGGCAAGCGGCTATAAAACGCGCCCATTCGACCGCATCCTCGCCGAAGTGCGCGGATTTTTCGCGGTGCACCGCGCCGAGGGCACGCACGCCGGCGGCATTCATGCCGAAATGACCGGCCAGAATGTCACCGAATGCACCGGCGGCGCGGTCGCGATCACCGACGAAGGATTGTCGGACCGCTATCACACCCACTGCGACCCGCGCCTCAACGCCGCGCAGTCGCTGGAATTGGCGTTTTTGCTCGCCGAAATGCTCAACCAGGAAATGGCCGAGCGCGCGAAGGTCGCGGCTTAAGAAAACAAATCCTCCCCGGAACGGGGAGGGGGACCGTCCGCTGGAGCGAAGCGGAAGTGGATGGTGGAGGGGTCGCTATCGGTGCAGTGCCATGCCGCACCGCTGCGCGACGCTGCACCCGGCCCCTCCGTCGCTTCGCGCCACCTCCCCGTTCCGGGGAGGATTTTAAGGTAAGGGCTTCCCCGCCCACCGTTTGGTGCTGCCAAAGGCGCGCGCCAGCGCAACGTGCAAGTCGGCATCTTCGGCGGCGCCGCCCAGCGGATAGGGCTGGCCCGGCTGGTCGGCAGGGCCGTGATAGTCGCTGCCGAGGAAGGCCTGCAGCAGCGCCATGTCCGAAAAGCTGCCGCCGGTCATCAGCGACACCACGCCCTTGGCCCCGAACGCCCAGCCATCCTGCCGCTGGACAAAGGCGTCAGCCTCTCCGTCGGTATCAATTTTGCGGCCCAATTTGGTCGCCACCTCCGCGACGACCGCATCGTGCGGAGCCGAACCGCGCCCAATCGTCGCCACTGGCGTGCCGCGCGGCGCAATGGCAATCGTGTCGATGTTCAGCGCCACGGTGATGTCGCCGAGTGGCACCACTGGATTGTCGGCGAAATGATAGGCACCCAATAATCCGCTTTCCTCGGCCGTGGTGGCGAGGAAGTAAATGTCGCGGTCGGGCCGCGCACTCTGCCCCAGCCGCTGCGCGACTTCGATCATCACGGCGATGCCGCTGGCATTGTCGACCGCACCGTTGCATATGCGGTCCGCCGCGCCTTCGGGACGGCAGATCCCCAGATGGTCCCAATGCCCCATGATGACGATGGCCTTGCCGTCGGGTTTGGCACCCGGCAGCTTGGCGATGATGTTGTGGCTGTCGAAGGCGCGGATGCTGCTGGATGCGGTCAGATCAACACTGATCCCTAGATCGCGTGCCGCAAAGTCGGGATTTTTGGCAGCGGTGCGCAACTCGTCGGCAGTTGCGCCCGCCCGCGTCACCAAATTATCGAATGCAGCCGGTGCCAGAAAACCGCTGACTTCGGGGCCGCTCGCCGCATTGGTCGCACGCGTGGTGGTCGACCCGCCCAGCGCGCTTTTCAGCTGCGCCCACGGTAAGGCTTCACCCGCGACGATGAGCACCGCGCTTGCGCCCGCTTCGGCCAGCATCCGCCGACGATCGCGGAAACGCGGCAGGTTTGTGCCATAGGGAACATTATCGAACAGCATCACCGCCACCTTGCCGCGCACATCGGCGGTGACCTTGCCGCTGGCGTCGACCCCGTAGCCGACGAACAGGACGGGCAAGTTTTTGAGCTCGGCACGTGCGGCACGGCTGGTCAGCAATATGCTGTCGTCCTCAAGCGTGATCGGCCGCCCGTCGCGGCGAAACGTTGCACTGCCACCCAGATTTTTGGTCTCGACCAGCGGCACCGGCTGGAGCCATGGCGTGGTGCTGCCCGGCACCGGTATCAAGCCCGCGCGCGCCCATTCACCTGTGACATAGGCGATGGTGCGATACTCGCCCTCAGTCCCTGGCGCGCGGCCCTGAAAGGCGTCGCTGGCGAGCACATCGATATGCGCGGCGAGTTCGGCCTCGGTGACCGGCTTGTCGGCCAGGGCATAAGCGACGGGTGTAAGGGCGAAGGCCGCAGCAGCGGCAAGCAGGGCGCGTTGGATCATGGATCGCAGCGTTGCCATGCTAGAGACGAGTAGGCAAGTTCCACAATCCTGTTGTCATTCCCGCGAAAGCGGGAACCCAGGGCGGCCTCAAGCCATGTCAACCCTGGGCCCCCGCTTTCGCGGGGGAGACAATTGTTGGGGTATACCCCGCCCCAACGGCGCGCGTTAGCGTATTGCACGCCCCAACAGCGCCCTTGCCTGCGCCACATGCATATCCTCGATCATCCGGCCGCGAAACCGCTGCGCGCCGCCGGTCGCCGCCGCGATGATCGCCTCGGCCTCCTCGATTTCGGCAGGAGTCGGCGCGAAGGCGGCGTTGCACGGGTCGATTTGCGCGGGATGCACCAGTGTCTTGCCGTCGAACCCCAGCCGCCGGCCCTCGGCGGCTTCGGCAGCGAAACCGGCGGCATCGTCGATGACGTTATACACCCCATCGAACGCGAGCTTGCCGCCCGCGCGCGCCGCCAGCACGATGGTCTGGATGGCAAGGCTCATCGCACAACGGTCAGTGACGTCGGGCAGTTTGAGGGTGATGGCGAGGTCGTTGAGCCCCGCCACCAAAGCCGCCACCGCAGTGTGGGCGGCGATTTCGCGCGCGGCATAAACCCCCACCGGACTTTCAATCATCGCGAACAGCGGCTTGCCGAGCGCAGCAGGCACCGCCAGTTCGCCCGGCGCGTCAACCTTGGGCACCACAATCGCATCACACGCGGCCCCGGCGAGCGCCGCAATGTCCTCCGCCTGTTCGCTATGGCCGTGAGCATTGATCCGCACCGCGACGCACTTGCCGGGATAGCCATCCGCCAAAGCCGCGCGCATGGCCGCGCGCGCCTCAGCCTTGCGATCGGCCGGCACCGAATCTTCGAGGTCGATGATTAGCATGTCGGCGGGCAAGCCGCGCGCCTTGCCCAGCGCGCGCGCATTGGCGGCGGGGACATAGAGCAAGCTGCGCGGCGGCGGGGTAAAATTAAGGTTCATGTCCGAATATGCTTGGCGTGTGCCACCGCGCTTGGCAATGATACACGGCAATCAACGGGGGATTGACCATGGAATATTTCGTTTTGGTGCTGTTGGGGCTCGCGATCATCTTTCTGATGATGGGCGTCACAGTGGTGCGGCAGGGTTTTGTCTATACGGTCGAACGCTTTGGCCGTTTCACCCACGCCGCCTATCCCGGTTTCAATTTCATCATCCCCTTCGTCGACCGGGTCGGGCGCAAGGTGAATGTGATGGAACAGGTGCTCGATATTCCGGGGCAGGAAATCATCACCAAGGACAATGCCATGGTCGCGGTCGATGGCGTGGTGTTCTTTCAGGTGCTCGATGCCGCAAAAGCCGCCTACGAGGTCAGCGATCTCTATCTCGCCATCATGAACCTCACCACGACCAATTTGCGCACGGTGATGGGGTCGATGGACCTCGACGAGACATTGTCCAAACGCGACCATATCAATGCCCGCCTGCTTGTCGTCGTCGATGACGCGACGACGCCGTGGGGGGTCAAAATCACCCGCGTCGAAATCAAGGATATCCGCCCGCCCGCCGATATTTCGAACGCGATGGCGCGGCAGATGAAGGCCGAGCGCGAAAAGCGCGCGACCATCCTTGAATCTGAAGCCGCGCGGCAGAATGAAATCAACCGCGCCGAGGGCCTGAAACAGGCGCAGATTCTGGAAGCCGAGGGGCGCCGCCAGTCAGCCTTCCTTGACGCCGAAGCGCGCGAACGCGCGGCGCAGGCCGAAGCGACCGCAACCAAGCTGGTCAGCGACGCCATCGCCGGCGGCGATGCCAAGGCCATCAATTATTTCATCGCGCAAAAATATGTCGAGGCGGTCGGCATGTTTGCAACCTCGCCCAATGCCAAGACCATCTTGTTCCCGGTCGAGGCGACGCAGCTCATTGGCACGCTGGGCGGCATTGGCGAGATTGCCAAGGACGCCATCGGCAAAATGGGTGAGGGGCGTTGAACATGAATGCTTGGCTCGAAGGAATTGACCCGCACTGGTTCTGGCTGTCGATCGGGCTCGCGCTGGGCGTGCTCGAAATGCTGCTGCCGGGATTTTTCCTGATCTGGCTCGCAGGCGCGGCAATCATCACCGGGCTGGTGGTGTGGGTGCTGCCGATCCCCTTTGTCGGCCAGGTCGCCTTGTTCGCGGTGCTCGCCATCGGCGCGGTGTTCTGGGCGCGGCGCTATTTGAAGGACAATCCCATCGAAAGCACCGACCCGCTGCTCAACCAGCGCGGATCGCGCTATATCGGCGAGGTGGTGACGCTAGTCACCGCCATTCAGGACGGGCGCGGGCGCGCGAAAATCGGCGATGGCGAATGGCCGGTACGCGGCCCCGACGCCGCCGTCGGCACCCGTGTGCGCGTGGTCAGCGCCGAGGGCGGCTCGCTGGTGGTGGAGTTGGCTTAAGCATCAACCGTCGCCCCTGCGCAGGCAGGGGCCGCTATCGGGAAAGCACCGTTGCCATGGGCTCATCACGGCCAATGGCCCCTGCCTGCGCAGGGGCGACGGGTTGATTTGACGCTGATTTTGTGGCCTAAGTCCGCGGCCGCGCCCACAGATTGACCGGATCGCCGAGCGCGTCGCTCGACCCGGACAGCGCAAACCCCAGTTTGGCTGCGACCTTTTCCGAAGCGTCGTTGCCCGGATTGATGATGCAGCGCACCTCGGGCGCGCCCAAATGCGCGTCGGCCCAGGCCAGCACCGCCGTCATCGCCTCGGTCGCGAGGCCCTGCCCCCAATGGTCGGCATCAAACGCCCAGCCCGCCTCGGGCACGCCCTCGAGCTCGACTATGCCGCGCGCGAAATAGCTCAGACCGCCCATGCCGACCAGCCGGTCGCTCACCTTGTCGGCGAACACCCAATAGCCAAAGCCCATAATCGGCCACAGCCCGGCGGCAGCGAGGAATTTGCTCCAGCTCAATGTTTCGTCGCGCGGTTCGCCGCCGATGAAGCGCGTGACACGCTCGTCGGCCCACATCGCGACATGGTCGTCCTTGTCCGACAGGCGATGTTCGCGCAGGCGCAGGCGGGCGGTTTCGATGACAGGCTGGGCCATTTGCCCGCCTTACCAAGTCTTCTCCGTTCGTGTCGAGCGAAGTCGAGACACCGTGCGAGCATGCCGGGTGTCTCGACTTCGCTCGATACGAACGGGATCTTGGATCAGGCCGCCTTGGCGAGCTCCACGCTCGACGGCATTTTGGCGTCGGCATAGGCACTGTCATATTTGCCGATCAGCGCGCGGTCGTCGTGGTTCCACGGGTGAAAGCCGGGCAGGAAATAGGCCGCCCATGGAACGAAAATGCGCCGCAGCAGCCCGGGGTTGCCCAGCATAAACCAGGCGATGCGAGCATTGACGCGCAAACCGGTCAGCCCGTCCTGCGCCAACAGCTTTTTCATGCCCTTGATCCGCTTGTACCAGAACATGCCGGTGATGATCAGCATTAGCCGCGATTTCACGCTCCACCGTTTCCAGCGCGACCAATGCTTCGTCGCGTGCAGCCAGGTGTCATAGGCGACGCCCTTATGCTCAATCTCTTCGATCGCATGCCAGCGCCACATGTCGGCCCATTCCTGGTCCGCCCCGTAAAACAGGCTCTGCTCCTTGAGGAACAGCTGCGCCAGCACGGCAGTATAATGTTCGAGCGCAATCGTCGCGGCGAGGTTGATGATCGCCGGACGCTCCTTGATCAGCGCCATGACATGATCAACGTCGGCATAGAGCGGGGCAAGATCATAGCCCGTTTCCGCCACTTTCTTGTTGAACGCCACATGTTCGCGGCTGTGGATAACCTCCTGCTGCACAAAGGCACGGATTTCGCCCGCGAGCTTTGGCGGCACGCCGTCGCGGTGCGCCTTCACCGCCTCGATGAACATCGCCTCGCCCTGCGGAAAGGTCACTGACAGCGCGTTGAAAAGCGAACTGCCAATCGGGTCGCCGCCCAGCCACCAGCGCTTTTGCACAGATTCGCGGCCAAAGCGGCGGTCACGCGGGGTGATAGCTAGGTCAGACGGCGTTGGGGTTTGCGCCGAAATGTGTGAGGGGCTGGACATTGTGACATTCCACGCGAAAAGAGAATCGGAAGAAAGCGGAATAACCGCCAAGGGTTTAACGGGTAACTTACATTTATGTCAATAGTTGAACTGGCCCCGCGCAAACGCCTGTCGCCCGAGGAAAGCCGCGGACAGGCGCTGGTGGCGGCGCGCGACATTTTGCTGGAGGCCGGGCCCCAAGCGGTAACGCTCAAAGCCGTCGCCGCACGCATCGGCCGCACCCATGCCAATCTGCTCCACCATTTCGGCAGCGCGGCGGGGCTGCAAAAGGATCTCGCCGGTTTCCTGACCGAAGGCGTGTGCGCGACGATTGCCGAGACGATGCGCGAAGGCGAGCTCGGCAACCGCAACGTCCGCGCGATTGTCGATATGGCGTTCAATGCCTTTGACGAAGGCGGCGCGGGCGCACTGGCGAGCTGGATGCTGTTGACCGGCAACGAAGATGCGCTCGACCCCGTGGTGGCGGCAGTGCACCGGCTGATCGACGACCTGACCCCCGACGCGGCCGAGAAGCAACTGATGCGCGAAGATACGCTGGTGCTGGTGCTGATGGCGCTGGGCGATGCGCAGATGGGCGCGCCGATGGCCGCTGCATTGGGCCTGCCGCGCGACACCGCGCGCACGCTCGCCTGCGAGCTGATCGAGGGGCGCGTTGCCAAGTTTCATGCAACTAAAACCGACAAGGATTGCTGCTGAATTCGCAACCACAGTGCTCCTGCAAAGGCAGGAACTGTGGCCGCAAGAGCAATGCTGACCCGCCAAAGCTGCGGCCTACGCCGGAGCGCAGTGCGCCAGACTCGCGTTTTCGCGCCGCCTCGCCTAAGGGAGCCGCCAATCCCACTCCGTTCGTGTCGAGCGTAGTCGAGACACCCCGAAGGCGCCCACGACCTCAAGGCCTCTCGACTTCGCTCGAGGCGAACGGGAATTTGGCAATAGATAGAATTCCATGCATTTCCTCGATCAAGCCAAGATTTTCGTAAAGTCCGGTGACGGCGGCCCCGGCGCCGTCGCTTTCCGGCGCGAAAAGTTCATCGAATATGGCGGCCCCGACGGCGGCAACGGCGGCAAGGGCGGCGACATTATTTTCGAAGCTGTCCCCGGCCTCAACACCCTGATCGATTTCCGCTATACTCAGCATTTCAAGGCCCCGCGCGGCACCCCCGGCGCGGGCAGCAACCGCACCGGCGCGGGCGGCCCCGATGTCATCATCAAGGTGCCGGTGGGCACGCAGGTGCTCGCCGATGATGACGAGCGCACGCTGCTGCTCGACCTCACCGAGCCGGGCCAGCAGGTCATGTTCCTGCGCGGCGGCGACGGCGGGCGCGGCAATGCGAGCTATAAATCCTCCACCAACCGCGCGCCGCGCCAGCATGGCCCCGGCTGGCCGGGCGAGGAATCTTTTGTTTGGCTGCGGCTGAAACTGCTCGCCGATGCAGGGCTCGTCGGCCTGCCCAACGCCGGCAAGTCGACCTTCATCAACAAGGTGACCAATGCCGGAGCCAAGGTCGGCGCCTATGCCTTCACCACCACGCGCCCGCAATTGGGCGTGGTGAGCCACCGCGGCCAGGAATTTGTTGTCGCCGACATCCCCGGCCTAATCGAGGGTGCCGCCGACGGCGCGGGCATCGGCGACCGCTTCCTCGGCCATATCGAACGCTGCCGGGTGCTGCTGCATCTGGTCGACGCGCAGGATGAGGATGTCGCCACCAGCTACCGCATCGTCCGCGACGAGCTCGAGGCCTATGGAGAGGGGCTGACCGACAAGCCCGTCGTGGTCGCGCTCAACAAGGTCGATACCTTGGACGCCGAACTCATCGCCGCGCTGTCCGCCGAACTGGCGGAGGCGAGCGGCGCACCGGTGTTCGCGCTGTCGGGGGCGAGCGGTGCAGGTATCCCGGCTGTGCTTGACGCGTTGCAGGACGCGATTTTCGGCGACAAGGATGACGGCATGGGGGATGCAGTGGGGGAATGGTCGCCGGTTTAACCCAAAGCAGCGTCACCCCGTGCTTGACACGGGGTTAGGCTTCTCCGTTGGCAGCACCAAAAAGCCCAGCCCCGCATCAAGTGCGGGGCGACGAGATTTTGATTGGCAAAGCGGCGACCAAAGGCGTTTTCGCTTTCCTACATCATCGCCACTGCCTAGCACCCCCGTGCCATGATGCTCGCACTCTGCCCGGCGCTCACCGAAAATTGCCGCGCCACCCCTTTCAGCCCCTACAAGATGAGGGGAACGTAGTGTGAACTTCGTGAACTTTGCAACATTGTTACGCGAATCACTCAGGCATTGGCGTGCAAGCGAAGCGCAGCTATCGGCTGCGGCACGATGATGATTTTTTCCCCCACCACCACCCCGCGCCTGATCGTGAAGATCGGCTCCGCGCTGCTAGTTGACAGTGCGGGCGCAGTGCGGCGCGCATGGCTCGCCGGGGTCGCAACTGACATTGCGACGCGCACCCGCGCGGGGCAGCAGGTGGCGGTGGTGTCTTCGGGTGCAATTGCTTTGGGCGCGCGGCGGTTGAACCTGCCCAAGGGCGGGCGCGCGAGCCTTGAGGATGCGCAGGCCGCCGCCGCGACCGGGCAGATTGCGCTCGCGGGCGTATGGGCCGAATTGCTCGGGGCCGAAGGGCTGACGGCGGCGCAGATGTTGGTCACGCTCGATGATCTGGAGGATCGGCGGCGCTATCTGAACGCCAGCGCAACGCTCGACCGGCTGCTCAGTTTGGGCGTCGTGCCGGTGATCAACGAGAATGACAGCGTGGCTACGGAAGAAATCCGCTTCGGTGACAATGACCGGCTCGCCGCGCGCGTGGCGCAGGCGGCGGGGGCGGGCGGGGTGATCCTGTTGTCCGACATCGACGGGCTGTATGACCGCAACCCCGCCGACCCTGCTGCGCAGCATATCGCGCGGGTCGAACGCATCGACGCGACCATCGAGGCGATGGCCGACAATCGTTCGGCCAGCGGCATGGGATCGGGCGGGATGGTGTCAAAAATCGCCGCCGCGCGGATCGCCGCGAGCGCGGGGTGTGACCTGGCCATCGTATCGGGAAGGATCGAACGGCCGCTTTCCACCGCCGCACGCCACACCATGTTCGTCGCCGACAAGAACGCGGGCGCACGCAAAGCGTGGCTGGCGGGCGGGCTGACCGCCAAGGGGCGGCTGACCATCGATGCCGGCGCGGCCAAGGCGCTGCGTGGCGGTGCCAGCCTGCTCGCCGCCGGGGTAACAGCCATCACCGGCCAGTTCGAACGCGGCGACGTGCTGGAAATCGACGGACCCGATGGGCGCACCATCGCGCGCGGTCTGTCCGAATATCCGGTGCGCGACGCGATCCGCATCAAGGGACTGGGCCGCGACGCGCAGGAAGCCGCATTGGGCTATGCGCCGCGCAGCGCGCTGGTCCACCGCGACCATCTGGTGCTGCTGTGAGGGGGCAGACGAAAATCCTTCCCGGAACGGGGAGGGGGACCGCCGCGAAGCGGTGGTGGTGGGGTCGCTATCGTGCGCGCGCAGAGCCGCGTCATTGCGTTTCACCGCACCCGCCCCCTCCGTCAGTCCTTCGGACTGCCACCTCCCCGTTCCGGGAAGGATTTTTATGACCATCGCTATCACCGGCGCGACGGGTTTTGTCGGCAGCCATGTGCTCGACGCGGCGGCGGCAGCGGGCGTGGCGGTGCGCGCACTGGCCCGCAAGCCGCAGCCACAGCGCGACGCCGTCACATGGATTGCAGGCGCACTCGATGACGCCGCCGCGCTCGACGCGCTGTGCGAGGGCGCGAGCGCCCTTCTCCACATCGCCGGTGCCGTCAATGTACCCAGCCGCGCCGCCTTTGCCGCCGCCAATATCGCAGGCACGCAGGCGGTGGTTGATGCGGCAATGCGCGGCGGAGCCGCCCGCTTTGTCCATGTCAGCAGCCTGGCCGCGCGCGAGCCCGCGCTGTCCAACTATGGCTGGTCCAAGGCGGATGCCGAGGATGTCGTGCGCGCCGCGCCGCTGCCATGGGCGATTGTCCGTCCGCCCGGTGTCTATGGCCCGCGCGATCACGACATGCTGGAACTGTTCGCGATGGCGCGAAAGGGGCTCATCCTGCTGCCACCAGCGGGACGCGGGTCGTGGATCCACGCTGCCGATCTGGCCGCCTTGCTGGTGACGTTGGCCACTACCGCCGCTCTCCCGGCAGGCGCACTCTTTGAAGTTGATGACGGCGCACCCGGCGGCGTTTCGCATCGCGACATGGGCGCAGCCATCGCCGCCGCCGTGGGCAGGCCGGGCGCCCTGCGTTTCAGCGCACCGCGCCCGCTGATCAAACTGGCCGCGCATGGCGACCGGCTGGTGCGCGGCGACAAGGCCAAACTCACCCCCGACCGCGCCGCCTATATGGCGCATCCTGATTGGGTCAGCGACCCGGCCAAGCGGCCCGATCCGGCTTTGTGGACCCCAAAAATCCCCTTCACCGAAGGTCTTGCCGCGACCGCCGCATGGTATCGCGCCGCCGGTTGGCTGCGCTGACGCTGGTCGGCGTGGGACAGATGCATGTCGAACCCGCCATTGCCAAGCGCCCCGCCTGATCCTAGCTATAGCGCCATGAACGATATCACAGCGCCCGCCCTTGCCTCTGTCCCGCCATCGGCCCCGGCGCGCCGCGTGCCGTCGCCGCCGCCACCCACCGATGGTGTCAGCTTTCCGCGCAAGGTGTGGCGGCTGCTGGTCGCCATCAAGGATGGCCTCGCGCTGCTGTTCCTGCTGCTCTTCTTTGTCGTGATCGCCGGGCTGCTGACCGCGCGGCCCAATGCGGCGCTGCCCGTCAGCGAAGGCGCGCTGCTGCTCAAGCTCGAAGGCGTGCTCAGCGAACAGCCCGCCGATATCGATCCTTTTGCCGCGCTAAGCGGTGCCGGCGGCGCGCCGGTGCGCGAATATCGCGTTCGCGATGTGGTGCAGGCGCTGAAGAGCGCAGCCAAGGACGACCGCGTTAAGGCGGTCGTGCTCGATCTCGACAGCTTTCTGGGCGGCGGCCAGGTCGCGCTGGCCGAGGTGGGCGAGGCCATTGGCACGGTGCGCGCCGCCAAAAAGCCGGTGCTCGCCTTTGCCACCGCCTATGGCGACGATGCCTATCAGCTCGCAGCGCATGCGAGTGAAATCTGGGCCGATCCCATCGGCGGCGCGCTGATCGCTGGCCCTGGCGGGTCGAACCTTTATTATAAGGAATTGCTCGACCGGCTGGGCGTCACCGCCAATGTCTACCGCGTCGGCACCTTCAAGAGCGCGGTCGAACCCTTTATCCGCAGCGACCAGTCGCCTGAGGCCGAAGCCGCAGCGCGCGCCTATGTCGATGTCATCTGGACCAAATGGCAGGCCGATGTCGCGAAAGCGCGGCCCAAGGCGCAGCTGGCCAGCTTTATCGCCAATCCGGTCGCGCCGACGCTGGCGGCGCAAGGCGATCTGGCCAAGGCCGCGCTCGATGCCGGAATCATCGACCGCGTCGGCGGACGGCTGGCGTTCGAGAGCCGCGTCGGCGAGATCGCCGGTCGCCCCGACGATAAACAACCCTGGGCCTTTAACGCCATTGAATATGATGCCTGGCTGGCGAACAACCCTGCTCCGACCGATGGCGCGCCGATTGCCGTCATCCCGGTGGTCGGCGAAATTGTCGATGGCGACCACCCCAATGGCACGGCGGGCGGCGACACCATTGCCGGGCATATCCTGACCGCCATGGCTGATCAGAATGTCAAAGCCATCGTCCTGCGCGTCGATTCCCCCGGCGGATCGGTGCTGGCATCCGAACAAATTCGCCAGGCGTTGCTGCGCGCCAAAGCGAAAAAGCTGCCCATCGTCGTTTCGATGGCCAATGTCGCCGCATCGGGCGGTTACTGGGTCGCAACCCCGGCTGACCGCATCTTTGCCGAACCCGATACGATTACCGGTTCAATCGGCGTGTTCGGCATTTTGCCCAGCTTTGAAAACACCCTTGGCAAGATCGGCATCGGTGCCGACGGCATCAAGACGACGCCGTTGTCGGGCGAGCCCAATATTCTGGGCGGGGTCAGCCCCGAGTTCAACCAGATGGCGCAGGCCAGCGTCGAGAATGTCTATGCGCGCTTCACCGGCCTTGTCGCCCGGTCGCGCAAGATGGACATCGCCAAGGTGCGCGAAATCGCCGAGGGCCGCGTCTGGGCAGGCGGCACCGCGCGCCAACTTGGGCTGATTGACCAGTTTGGCGGGATCGACGACGCCGTCGCCCATGCAGCCAAGCTCGCCAAGGTCGAGGGCGATTTCTACCCGCTCTACTTAGAAAAAGCGCCCGATCCGTTTTCGCAGTTTCTGACCGGTTTCATGCAGGCCGCCCCGGCAGCTGGCGCGCCGCGCGGCTGGTTCGCGCTCGCCGGATTGAACCGCCAGCTGGTGCAGGCACGGCTGGTGCAGGACATGACCCTGCTCGCCGCCAATCCGTCGGTCCAGGCCGCCTGCCTCGAATGCCGCGGCTGGATGCCGCAAACCCCGCGCGCGGCGAGCAAGGAGACGGGCTGGCTGCTTCGCCTGCTCGATTAGACCGTGATGACGTCAGATAGACCCGCCGTGACGGCGCGCGCGTGGTCGGCAATCGCGTCGGCGAGCGTATCGACCAGCGCCAGCGGCAAATCATGCCCCATGCCCGCGATGGTGAGCAGCCGCGCGCCGGGGATGTTGTCCGCCGTGTCCTGACCACCCGAGAGCGGGACGAGCGGATCATCCTCGCCGTGGATCACTAGCGTGGGCGCCTTGATCGTGCGCAGCAACGGACGCCGGTCGCCGTCGGCAATGATCGCCGCCATCTGGCGCGCGAAGCCGGGCGGATACCAGGCGCGGTCGAAATCGCGCCGCACCCGCCAATCGAGCCGTTCGTCGGTCGGCGGATAGCCGGGGCTGCCGATGGTCCGCGCGGCGCGCTTCATATAGGCAATCAGCTCTTCCTTGTCGCCGGTCGCCGGGCGGCCCGCGAGCGCCTTCATCGCCTCGGGCTGCGCGCGCGGCAGACGGCGGTTGCCGGTGCTCGACATGACCGATGTCAGCGACAAGACGCGATCGGCTGCGCGCGCGGCGACATGCTGCGCGATCATCCCGCCCATCGACGCGCCAACCACATGCGCGCGGTTGATGTCGAGCGCGTCGAGCAAGCCGGTCGCATCACTTGCCATGTCGGCGATGCCATAGGGCGCGGTCGGGCGCAGGCCAAAGATCGATTTGACCACCATCCATTTGACATTCGGCACCCCCGCCGCGTCAAAACGCGTCGAATGGCCAACATCGCGATTGTCATAGCGGATGGTGCGAAAGCCCCGATCGTTCAGCGCCGCGACAAATTCGTCAGGCCACAGCGTCAGCTGGCCGCCCAGCCCCATGATGAGCAGAATGACGGGTGCATCGCGGGGTCCCGCATCTTCATATGTGATTTCGATGCCGTTCGCGGCGATTTTTTCGGTCTGCACGAGGAGCCTTTCGGTCAGGCGCAGCGCGGCTTGCCGCCGCACCGCTTGATGTTGAGTGCGGCTCATACCACATCCTGGTGATTGCGACATCGAGCAGGCGGATGAGCGGGCCGCTGTCGAGGTCGGGTATCACACCCTACACCTTACACTGTTCGCCCTGAGCTTGTCGAAGGGTTGTTGTTACTTCCGGCGTCGCAGAAGAAAAGAACAATGCTTCGACAGGCTCAGCACAGACGGTTTTGGGAGCAAGTCCAGCGCATCAAATATGAATCGGTTTCCCCGTCACCGCCATCGCCGCTTCCTTCAGCGCCTCGGCATGCGTCGGGTGGGCGTGGCAGGTGAGCGCGATGTCTTCGCTCGTTGCGCCGAATTCCATCGCGACGGCGGCTTCGGCAATCATCGATCCGGCGACGCTGGCGATGATCCACACGCCCAGAACCTTGTCGCTGTCGGCGTCGGCGATGACCTTGACCAGCCCATCGGTTTGGCGGTTGGTCTTGGCGCGGCTGTTGGCCATCATCGGGAATTTGCCGACCTTGACGCTCCCGCGCGCTTTTGCTTCGGTCTCGGTCAGGCCGACGCCCGCGATTTCGGGAAAGGTATAGACCACCGACGGAATCACGGCGTGGTTTACGATGCCGGTCAACCCCGCGATATTGTCGGCGCAGGCGACGCCCTCATCCTCGGCCTTGTGCGCCAGCATCGGACCGGGGACGACATCGCCGATAGCCCAGATGCCGGGCACGGCGGTGCGGAAATCATGGTCGATTTCAATCTGCCCGCGCGCATTGGTGCCGAGCCCCGCCTTGTCGAGCGCCAGCCCGTCGGTGTTGGGGCGGCGGCCGATGGCAACCAGCACGACATCGGCAGTCAGCGTTTCGGCCGTGCCGCCCTTCGCCGGTTCCATGGTCAGCGTCGCGGTTTTGCCCTTCACCGTCACGCCGGTCACTTTGGTGCCGGTCTTGATGACAAAACCCTGTTTCTTGAAAATCTTGTTCGCTTCCTTGCGAATATCCTCGTCCATACCTGGCAATATCTGGTCGAGATATTCCACCACGGTCACTTCCGCGCCCAACCGCCGCCACACGCTGCCGAGTTCGAGGCCGATCACGCCGCCGCCGATGACGACCATATGTTTGGGCACGGCGGGCAGCGTGAGTGCGCCGGTCGAATCGACGACGATATGCTTGGCGTTATCGACCTCGGCACCGGGCAGCGGGGTGACGCTGGAACCAGTGGCGATCATGAAGTTTTTCGCGGTGTAGCTGGTGCCCGCGACATCGATGGTGCTGGCGCTGGTGAAGGCGGCGTGGCCCTTCAGCCAGTCGACCTTGTTCTTCTTGAACAGAAATTCGATTCCGCCGGTGAGTTCGCCGACTGCCTTGTCCTTTTCCGCCAGCATGACGCCGACGTCGAGCTTCGGGGTGCCGAAGGTCATGCCATATTTGGCGAGATGCCCGCCCGCGACCTCGTCATAAAGTTCGGAAGCGTGGAGCAATGCCTTCGACGGGATGCAGCCGACATTGAGGCAGGTGCCGCCGAGCGTAGCGCGGCTTTCGACGCAAGCGACCTTCAGCCCATGCTGCGCCGCGCGGATCGCGGCAACATAGCCGCCGGGGCCAGCGCCGATGACGATGAGGTCGTAGGGGGTGTCCGCCATTTTTAACCTTTATTGTGCTCCGGCGCAGGCCGGAGCGTTGTCAGGCGAGCGCCGTGTTTTCGGCCAACGCTCCGGCCTTCGCCGGAGCACAAAGATGTTTTATTACCAATTCAACTCGTCAAACAGATCACGCCATTCCGGATTTCGTTCCTCGATCAGCCTGATCTTCCATTCACGTTTCCATTTTTTCATACGATACTCGCAAGCGCGCGCTTCCTGCAAATCGCTGAAATATTCACACCAGACAAGTATCGTGCACCCTTTCGCCTTAGAGTGTCCTTCAACGATCCGGCTTCGGTGTTGCCAGACCCGTTGCGACAGGTTGCTCGTTGAACCCAAGTACGTCTGGCCACGACGATGATTAGCCATCAAATACGCATAGCCAGATTTCATCTATGCCTTCCAATGCTCCGGCCTACGCCGGAGCTCAATTCCCTTATAGATCAATCAGCAACCGCGCCGGGTCCTCAATCGCTTCCTTGATCGTTTTCAGGAACGTCACCGCCTCGCGCCCGTCGATCAGGCGGTGGTCATAGCTCAATGCGAGATACATCATCGGGCGGATGGCGATCGCGCCGTCGCGCACCACGGGACGGTCTTCGATGCGGTGAAGGCCGAGCACCGCCGACTGCGGCGGGTTGATGATCGGGGTGGACATCAGCCCGCCGAACACGCCGCCGTTGGAGATGGTAAAGGTGCCGCCGGTCATGTCGGCCATGGTCAGCGTGCCTTCCTTGGCGCGCTTGCCCAGGTCGGCGATGGCCTTTTCAATTTCGGCAAAGCCCATGGCGTCAGCACTGCGCACGACCGGCACAACGAGTCCATTGGGCGCACTGACCGCGACAGAGACGTCGAGATAGTTGAAATAGACAATCTCATCGCCGTCGATCTGGGCATTGACTGCCGGGATGGTCTTGGCCGCGAGCGCCACCGCCTTGGTGAAAAAGCTCATGAAACCCAAACGCACGCCATGCTTTTTCTCGAACAGGTCGCGGTAGCGGTCGCGCGTTTTGATGACTTCGGACATATCGACATCGTTGAACGTCGTCAGCATCGCGGCGGTGTCCTGCGCCTCTTTCAGGCGGCGCGCGATGGTCTGGCGCAGACGCGTCATCTTGACGCGCTCTTCGCCGCGGCCCGGAACGGCAGCAGCGGTGGGCGCAGCAGACACAGCGGCAGGAGCGGCAGCGGGCGCTTCGGGCGCGGCATTGGCGGCGGCGAGCACATCTTCCTTGCTCAGTCGCCCATCCTTGCCCGTGCCCTTGATCTTGCTCGGGTCAAGGCCATGTTCGAGCACGAGACGGCGAACGGCCGGCGACAGGGTCGTGATGCCGTCGGTTTCGGCTGCTGCAGCGGGAGCCGCGCTGGCAGCGGGCGCGGGTGCGGGCACAGTTGCGGCAGAAGCCGCGCCGCCCGCCTCGATGCTGCCGATCACCGCACCGACGCCGACGGTATCGCCGACAGCATAGCCATGTGCACCCATCACGCCTGCGACAGGCGCGAGCACCTCCATCGCGACCTTGTCGGTTTCAAGACTGGCAATGGGTTCGTCGGCGGCGACCGCTTCGCCCGGCTGCTTCAACCACTCGCCGATGGTCGCCTCGGTGACGCTTTCGCCCAATGTGGGAACTTTGACTTCGGTGCTCATCATTTCAACTCTGCATCAGATAATTAGGGACAGTCCCTAATTATTCATGTTCCTGTTTCGCCGCCCTCAATCTGCGATCCTGAACAATTAGGGACTGTCCCTAATTATCCCGGCGGCGGCTATTTGCGCGTCCGGCGAATTTCCGCCCGCCGGCTTAGCCCCAATGCATCGGCCACCAGCGCGGCCTGTTCGGTCTGGTGGCGCGAGGCGAGGCCGGTCGCGGGCGATGCCGACGCCAAGCGCCCGGCATAGCGCGCGCGCATACCCTTCTTGCCTGCGGCGATCAGCGATTCTTCGATCAGCGGTTCGACGAAGGACCAGGCACCATTGTTGCGCGGTTCTTCTTGCGCCCACACGATATCCTCAAGGCTGGACATGCGTTTCAAACGAACAGCCAGCGGATCGCCGGGGAAGGGATAGATTTGTTCGATGCGGATGACGGTGGTGTCATTCTGCCCCGCTGCATCGCGCGCCTCCATCAGGTCATAACCGACCTTGCCCGAACACAGCACGACGCGTTTGACATCGGCATCGGCGGGGGGCGTGCGGTCGGACATGATGCGGCGGAAATGGGCATCGCCGATGAAATCGCTGCGCAAAGACACCGCCAGCTTGTGCCGCAGCAGCGATTTCGGCGTCATGATGACCAGCGGCTTGCGGAACGGGCGCAGCATCTGGCGGCGCAGCACGTGGAAATAATTCGACGGGGTCGAAATATTGCACACCTGGATATTGTCGTTACCGCACAGCTGCAGAAAGCGTTCGAGCCGCGCCGAGCTATGTTCCGGCCCCTGCCCTTCATACCCATGCGGCAGCAGCAGGACGAGCCCGTTGGCGCGCAGCCATTTGGCCTCACCCGCCGCGATGAACTGGTCGATCATGATCTGCGCGCCATTGGCGAAATCGCCGAACTGCGCCTCCCACAGCACCAGCGCCTTGGGGTCAGCCATGGCATAGCCATATTCGAAACCGAGCACGCCATATTCGGATAGCGGGCTGTCGAGCACCTCGAACCGGCCATGCGGCACGGTGGTGAGCGGGATATATTTTTCCTCGCTACGCTGATCGACCCAGACCGCGTGGCGCTGGCTGAACGTCCCGCGCCCGCTGTCCTGTCCCGACAGGCGGACCTGATAGCCTTCGGACAGCAGCGTCCCGAACGCCAGACCTTCGGCGGTGGCCCAGTCGAACACCTCGCCGTCCTTGGCCGCGAACATCGCTGCCCGAGCGTCGATCACGCGGCGCAGCGTTTTGTGCACTTCCAGCGTGTCGGGGATCGTCGTCATCGTCCGGCCGATGCTGTCGAACAATTTGTCCGCTACCCCGGTCGGGATGTTGCGCCGCGCGCCTTCGGGATCGGCGGGCATGTGCAGCCCCGACCAGCGCCCCGCGAACCAGTCGGCTTTGTTCGCCTTATAGGATTTTGCGGCTTCGAATTCGCCCTCGAGCCGCGCGATGAACGCGCCGCGCATCGCGTCAAGCTCGCCAGCCGCGATCACGCCTTCGGCCTCGAGCCGCTGGCCATAAATGCTCGACACCGCCGGGTGCTGGCGGATTTTGGCGTACATCAATGGTTGGGTGAAGCTCGGTTCGTCGCCTTCATTATGGCCGAAGCGGCGATAGCACCACATGTCGATGACGATATCGCGCTTGAATTGCTGGCGGAAATCGATGGCCAGCTTGCAGGCAAAGGTCACCGCTTCGGGATCGTCGCCGTTGACGTGGAGGATGGGGGCCTGAACGCCCTTGGCCACGTCGCTGGGATAGGGCGACGAGCGCGCAAATTGCGGGCTGGTGGTAAAGCCGATCTGGTTGTTGACGATGAAATGGATGCAGCCGCCGGTATTGTACCCGCGAATGCCCGAGAAGCCGAGGCATTCCCAGACAATCCCCTGCCCCGCGAACGCCGCGTCGCCGTGGATGAGCACGGGCAGCACCTGTTCATGCTTGTCGAGGTCGCCGCGCACCAGTTGCTGCGCGCGCACCTTGCCCAGCACGACGGGATTGACCGCCTCAAGGTGCGATGGATTGGGGACGAGGCTCATATGCACCGACACGCCGTCAAATTCGCGGTCGGTGCTGGTGCCGAGGTGATATTTGACGTCGCCCGACCCGCCGACATCGTCGGGGTTCGCGCTGCCGCCCGAAAATTCGTGGAAGATGACCTGATAGGGTTTGCCCATCACGTTCGAGAGCATGTTGAGCCGCCCGCGATGCGCCATGCCATAGACGATTTCTTTGACGCCCAGCTGGCCGCCATATTTGATGATCGCCTCCATCGCCGGGATCATCGCTTCGCCGCCGTCGAGGCCGAAGCGCTTGGTGCCGACATATTTGCGCGCGAGGAACTTTTCCCACTCCTCGGCCTCGATCACCTTGCCCAGGATGGCTTTCTTGCCGAGGATACTGAAATCGATGCTCTTGCCCGCGCCTTCCATCCGGTCCTGCAGGAAGCGGCGTTCCTCGACGTCGGCGATGTGCATATATTCAAGGCCGACGGTGCCGCAGTAATTGGCCTGAAGGATGGCGACGATTTCGCGGATGGTGCCGCGTTCAAGGCCAAGGGCACCGCCGAGATAGATGGACCGATCCTGCGCCGCGCCCGTAAATCCATGATATTCGGGAGTAAGGTCGGCGGGGATTTCCTGTTTCTGGATGCCCAGCGGGTCGAGCTTGGCTGCCAGATGCCCGCGCACGCGATAGGTGCGGATCAGCATCATCGCGCGGATCGAATCGTCGGCGGCACGCGCCACTTCGGCATCCGAAATGGGCGCACCGGACTTGGCGGCAGCCGCCTTGACCGCCAACTGCATTTGCGTTGGGTCAAGGCTGGCGGTCAGATCATCGGCGTCATTGAGCGGCCAGCCGGTCCGCGCCCAGCTAGGTCCGGCCTGCACCTCGTCGGCGTCAAAGCTGTGGCGTTCGATGTTCATCTGCTTTGTGTCTCGCAAATTTAGGGACAGTCCCTATCCCAGCTTGTTCAATGTCAGGCGATGATCGGTGCGCATTCCGCTGCCACAGGGACTGTCCCTAAATTTGCGCCCGCACCACCGCGCAGCATCACACCCGCTCTTTCAGCACCCCGGCCAGCGTCTCACCCAGCAACGACGGCGACGGCGAAACTTTAATGCCCGCTGCTTCCATCGCCGCGATTTTGCTGTCGGCGTCGCCCTTGCCGCCCGACACGATCGCGCCGGCATGGCCCATGCGGCGGCCGGGCGGCGCGGTCTTGCCTGCGATAAAGCCAACCATCGGCTTCGTCCGTCCGCGCTTGGCTTCGTCGATCAGGAATTGTGCGCCTTGTTCTTCGGCATCGCCGCCGATTTCGCCGATCATGATGATCGACTTGGTCGCCTCGTCGGCCATGAAGAGTTCGAGCACGTCGACGAAATTGGTGCCGTTGACCGGATCGCCGCCGATGCCGACCGCGGTGGTCTGACCGAGGCCAACATTGGTGGTCTGGAACACCGCTTCATAGGTGAGCGTGCCCGAGCGCGAGACGACGCCGACGCTGCCCTTCGAGAAAATGCTGCCAGGCATGATCCCGATCTTGCATTCACCCGGCGTCAGCACGCCGGGGCAATTGGGGCCGATCAGGCGCGATTTGCTGCCAACGAGCGCACGCTTGACGCGGACCATGTCGAGCACCGGAATGCCCTCGGTAATGCACACGATCAGCGGGATTTCGGCGGCAATCGCCTCCAGAATCGAATCGGCGGCGAACGGCGGCGGGACATAGATGACGCTGGCATCCGCCCCGGTTTCATCACGCGCTTGCGCCACCGTATCCCAGATCGGCAGGCCAGTTTCGGCGTGCATCGTCCCGCCCTTCCCCGGCGTAACCCCGCCGACCATTTGCGTGCCATAGGCCAGCGCCTGCTGGGTATGGAAAGTCCCCGTCGCCCCGGTCATGCCC
>JACEST010000018.1 GCA_013911715.1 Sphingopyxis sp.
TTGCTGGTATTAGTTGGCGTGTTGTGGCGTGGGATGAAAGCTGGGAAGCCTCCCTGTTGGCACGCATGGTCTGCACTTGCCGGTCTGACACTAGGCCTTGCCGGTCTGCTTTCGACAATCGCATTTATCGGCGGCAGTTCTTCGGATTATCTGGTTTATGCCAACCGCATCGGAATCGGCGGATTCCTGCTCCCGATATTCCTGACGGTGGCGCACCGGATGGTCCCGTTTTTCGCCGACAACGTGGTTGAGGGCTATGCCCGCTGGCGACCTGACTGGCTCATCGCTGCCCTTTGGATCTCACTACTGGCTCGCTTGGCAGGCGAGCTCCTGAACACTGGTTGGCTGGCGATTACGGCGAACGGCGCACTCGCGGCTCTAACCGGTGCCATGCTGTGGAAGTGGTGGCCGCGGGCAAGCGCACCAGGACTTCTGATTGTGTTGATCTGGGGGTTCGCCTGGGCTCCAATGGGCTTCACGCTTGCCATGCTGGATACCGCAACCTTGGCATTGGGTCGCGGCCCGGATCACGCATTGATGATCGGATTTGCGGGAAGTTTACTTGTCGCGATGGTAACCCGCGTAACTCAGGGGCATTCAGGTCGGCCCCTCTCGATGACAGCTCCTGCGTGGCTTGCTTTCTGTGCCGTCCAGTTGGCCGCAGTCGCCCGGTTGTGGGCTGCACTCCAACTGGAATTGGCCGAAGCGTTGCTGGTATCGGTGGGTGTTCTCTGCCTCGGAATGCTGCCATGGCTGCTGCGCAATATGGGCATTTACCTGTCACCGCGAAGCGATGGAAAGGCAGGCTGAGCAGATGCAAGACGCGCCCCAACTGACCCCAGACGAAGCGCTGGAACTGCTGAAGGAAGGCAATCGGCGGTTTCTCGACGATACGACCTACGAGCCCTCGATGGACCGAATGCGCCGGCTTGAATTGGCAGCGGCGCAGCGACCATTTGCAGCCTATCTGAGCTGTTCGGATTCGCGGGTGCCGCCGGAACTGTTGTTCGAGCGCGGCCTAGGTGAACTGTTCATTATTCGCAATGCTGGCAATACACTGTGCACGACCGCGCTGGGCAGTCTGGAATTCGCCGTTACCAACCTGCAAGTTCCCTTGATCGTCGTCATGGGACACGAGGCCTGTGGCGCGCTAAATGCGGCTGTTTCGCTGGCGCGGGGCAAAGCGAGTTTCAGCGGCAACATCTCGAAGGTCCTGCAATCGCTTTTGCCAGCCGTACTCGAAACCGATCCGTGGGCCGACCACATCGTTGATGCTGCTGCGATCAGCAATGTCCGACGCGTCGTGCGTGAATTGCGCGAAGAAGCGTCGCCAGCGCTGCTTGAACCCCAGCGCGAAGGAAGGCTCAAGGTCGTCGGTGCCTTCTATCATCTCGACAGCGGCAAGGTGGATTTTCTGGATCACGGAAAGCGCTGGTAAAACTAAAAATACAGAGGCAAAAACCACGATTGGGGAACTCTCGCCCAACTTTGTTGCAAAACGCCCAAACGAGTGGCCGATATACACCCTACCGCCGACCTGTTCTCTCAACAAACAACTACTCTTGGAAGCTCTAGCTCCCGTCATCAATGTCTGGGTCAGAGGTGCAAGGCGGCCACTTGCCTCGCTCAATCGCCGCGCGGCTCTTTCACCAATCATGTTTTTCATAGTGACTGCACCGAGGGATCTGCGGATTGCAAGCATACCGCGCACAAATGGAAATCTGGCGAGCACACCCTACCCCGCGATTTCGGGTGATAAGCCTATGATATATATCTGAAATAGTGTTTTGGGCGAAAGTCACCCGTCTACGAGTTGAGCGGGTTTGCGCCGAGCCGCAGACAACTCACAGGACCGTAAAGACATGAAATTCGGAGGCAATTTTTGGTCGGCTAGCGAGTTGTTTGCGATCCAACGAATTCTTATGCCCGTTATCTCTTGAAGCCGGGCTTTACTCACATTCGAGTTGCCAATCGGACCGGTGGCAACCTACACTCAGCAGGCTAATGACGAAGCGCTGCGATAGGCGCAAATGTCCTTCTTCATCCCGCGTTTTTCCACAGAAGCGCGGGCAAGTGGGGGCCAAATTGGGGGCCTTTTATTTCTCGGGCTGTGAAAAATAAAATCATTTCAGTTGCTTACGTGACCTATTGGTTTCCCTTCACCGCTCCAACTTTTCCTTACATTCCGTGCATTGCCACTATCAGTGGTCGAGGGCGTTAGCCCCCCCTAAACCAGTGCCATCAGGCTCGCATTGCCGCCCGCGGCGGTGGTGTTGATCGAGGTGGATACTTCTTCGACCAGCCATTCGGGGCGGTAATGGCCGTCGGCACCGGCGAGCTGGACGATCGGGATGGGGCCCGCGAGTGCCGCCAGCTGCAACATGAGCGCGGCGGCATCGCCGCGGCCGGATTCGATTAGCACGGCGGCAAAATTGGCTGTGGTCGGCAGCGCGCCCAGCCAGGTGATTCGTTCGGCGACCCGATTGGGCAGATCGGCAAACCGGGTCTGCGCTGCGCCATCGCTCAGGATCGCCGCGCTGTTGCCCGTCGCCAGCACGGTGCCGAGTTGCAGCACCAGCCCGTCGTCGCTCGCCGGGGCCAGCAGCACCGTGCCGCGGGGGTGCAAGCTGTACAGATTGCGTTCGCCCACTGGCCCCGGCAACTCGGCGGCATAGCCGCCCAACTGTTGCCCGGCGGCTTGACGGATTTTGTCTGCGACTTGCTCTAGGCCCGCCGCCGCAAGCCAGTCGATCAGCGCCGCGCAGGCGGGGTCGAGGGGGGCCGCGCCCGCCAGCGCCAGCGCCGGCGGTGCCTGGACCAACCGGCCCAGATAGAGCGGCCCGCCCGCCTTGGGCCCGGTGCCCGACAGGCCGCGCCCACCGAACGGCTGGACCCCGACGACGGCACCGATGATGTTGCGGTTGATGTAAATATTGCCCGCCGCCGCCCGCGCCGTGACCTGCGCGATGGTGTCGTCGATGCGGGTGTGCAGGCCAAAGGTCAGGCCATAGCCGGTCGCGCTGATCGCATCGACCAGCGCGTCGAGGCCGTCGCGGCGAAAGCGCAGGACATGGAGCACCGGGCCAAAGACCTCGCGCCCGATCTGGTCGATCCGTTCGATCTCGATGATCGTCGGCGCGACGAAGCTGCCGTGCTCCGCCGCCTCGGGCAACGGCAGTTGGTGCACCGCACAGCCGAGCGCGCGCATGCGTTCGATATGCGCTTCGATCCCCTCCTGGGCCTCGGGCGTGATGACGGGGCCGATGTCGACCGCGAGCCGGTCGGGGTTGCCGATGACGAGCTCGGCCATCGCACCCTTCAGCATCGCCAGCTGGCGGTCGGCGATATCCTCTTGCAAGCACAGGATGCGCAGCGCCGAACAGCGCTGCCCCGCGCTGTCGAAGGCCGAGGCGATGACATCGGCGGTGACCTGTTCGGACAGCGCCGAGCTGTCGACGATCATCGCATTCTGCCCGCCAGTTTCGGCGACCAGCGGGATCGGGCGGCCATCGGGCGCGCCGCGCTGGGCAAGTTCGCGCTGGATCAGCTTGGCAACCTCGGTCGAACCGGTGAACAGCACCCCGGCCACCTCGGGGCGCTGGACCAGCGCCGCGCCGATTGTCCCGTCGCCGGGCAGCAGCTGGACGACGTCGTGCGGAATGCCCACCGCGTGGAGGATGCGGATCGCTGCGGCCGCGATCAGTGGCGTTTCCTCGGCGGGTTTGGCGAGCACGCCATTGCCCGCTGCCAACGCGGCAGCAACTTGCCCCAGGAAAATCGCGAGCGGAAAATTCCATGGGCTGATGCACAGCACCGGCCCCAGCGGCGCCGGGGCCGCGCCAAGCGTTCGCCGCGCCTCACCGGCATAATAGCGCAGAAAATCGACCGCCTCGCGCACCTCGGCAATGGCGTTGGCGATCGACTTGCCCGCCTCGCGGATGATGAGGCCCAGCAACAGCGGCATTTCGGCTTCGAACCGATCAGCGGCGTGTTCCAGCATCGCGGCGCGGCGCGCGGCCGGGGCGGCGGCCCAGCCCGCGCTCGCCGCAAACACGGCGGCGGCTGCCAGTTCGACATCCTGTTCACTCGCAAAGGCCACTTCGCCGACCTGATCGCGCTGGTCGGCGGGATTGCACACTGCAATGGTCGGGCGCGCCGCGTCGGGGCCTGCGATCATCGGGTGCGCCGTCCAGCGCATCGCGGCGCTTTGGCGCAATCCCTCGCTCAGCTGCGCCAGCGCGCTTTCGCTGGCGAGATCGATGCCGGGTGAATTGCGCCGCGCGCCGTAAATGGCGGCGGGCAGCGCCACCACCGGGTGCGGCGCGCCCAGCGGCGCGATCTTGCGCGCCTCGACCACCGGGTCGGCGGCCAGGTCGCCCGGCGACACGCCCTCGTCCCAGATGCGGTGCACGAATGATGAATTGGCGCCATTTTCGAGCAGCCGCCGGACCAGATAGGCAAGCAAAGTCTCGTGCGTGCCGACCGGCGCATAGATGCGACAGGGGCGCGCCAGTTTGCCCGGCCCGACCACTTCCTCGTACAATGCCTCACCCATCCCGTGCAGGCATTGAAATTCATAGTCGCCGAGCGCGAAATCGGGCCCGGCGAGGTGATAAATGGTGGCCAGCGTCTGCGCATTATGCGTTGCGAACTGCGGGAACACCGCGTCGCGCGCGCCGAGCAACTTGCGCGCGCACGCCAGATAGGACACATCGGTGTGCAGCTTGCGCGTGAACAGCGGAAAATCGGCTAGGCCATCGACCTGCGCGCGCTTGATCTCGCTGTCCCAATAGGCGCCCTTGACCAGCCGCACCATGATCCGCCGCCCCGCGCGCCGAGCGAGGTCGATCAGCCAGTCGATGACGTGCGGGCACCTTTTGCCATAGGCCTGAACGACAAAACCCAGCCCGTTCCAGTCGGCCAGATCGCCCGCCAGCGCGAGGTGCTCGAGCAGGTCGAGTGAAATTTCGAGCCGGTCGGCTTCTTCGGCATCGATGTTGAACCCGATGCCATATTGGCGGGCGAGCCGCGCCAGAGCGTGCACCCGAGGCAGTAATTCGGCCATGACGCGCGCGCTCTGGGCGCGGCTGTAGCGCGGATGCAGCGCCGACAGCTTGATCGAAATGCCCGGCCCGGCATGGATACCGCGCCCCGCCGCTGCCGCGCCGATCGCGTGGATAGCGTTTTCATAATCGGCATAATAGCGCTCGGCATCGGCCATCGTCGTCGCGGCCTCGCCCAGCATGTCATAGCTAAAGGCAAAGCCCGCGGCCTCAAGCTTGCGCGCGCGCGTCAGCGCCTCGTCGATGGTCTCGCCGGTGACAAATTGTTCGCCCATCAACTGCATCGCCATGTCGACGCCGCGGCGGATGACCGGTTCGCCAGCGCGGGCGATCAGGCGGGTCAGCGCTGCCGCCAGCCCGGTTTCGGCATGGCTTGCGGTCAGTTTGCCGGTGACCATCAACCCCCAGGTCGCGGCGTTGACGAACAGCGAATTGCCATCGCCCAGATGCGCGGCCCAATCGCCCCCGGCAATTTTGTCGCGGATCAGCGCGTCGCGCGTGCCATTGTCGGGAATGCGCAGCAGCGCCTCGGCCAGGCACATCAGCGCCACGCCCTCCTGGCTCGACAGCGAATATTCCTTGACCAGCCCCTCAACGCCGCCCTGCTGGCCCTTGCGGCGCAGCACTGCGACCAGCTGCCGGGTGGTTGCAGCAATCTCTTCCCGCGCAGCGGGACCGACATCGGCCTCGGGCAGCAACGCGGCGACGGCTTCTTCTTCAGCGATGCGGCAGGCGGCGGTGATGGCCGCGCGCAGCGGCGTGGCGGCGCTGACCGGCGGCGCGAAGGCCGCGAATGGCGCGAGAGGGGACGTCATGCGCAAATATCCTGCTGGCATAATCTGCCGCTGATATAGCGCGCCGCGCAGCCGTTTCGACTAATGATTGCGCCTGCCTGTGCTACGCCGCGTCGTTGAGCGCCCAGTCATATTCGTGCCGGTCGATCCGTTGCGCCGTGCCCAATATCGCTTTGGTCCGCTCCGTCGCAAAGGACCGCGCATGGTCCAGCAGCGCGGGCTGATCGCCCCAATCGTCGCCGTACCAGACGAAAATGCTCGACGCGACCAGCGCGCCATCGACGCGCGCAAAACCGCGCGGATGGTTGATATAGGCACGCGCGGCCTCGTCCAGCATCGGCTCCAGCCGCTCGGGGGTGTAAGCGCGGGTGGCCAGATTGGGACAGCCAATCGACGCGCAATTGACCGCATAATGGATGCGCACATCCTTCCAGATCGGGCGCAAAATGCCATGTTCGATATCGTCGAGCGACAGCGGTTTGCCGCTGACCTTGAGTGTCTGATCCTTCCACGGCCCCTGCCCCAGCAGCCCAATGTCACGGATCGAATCGAGCGGATAATTTTTCAAAATCACATCGACGGTCGCGGCATTGTACAAATTGACCCAGAAGGCGAATTGCTCGTCCTTGGGATATTTCTGGATATCGACCGCCTGCAATGCGGCCAGATAGCGCGTCAGCGCCGCCATATCCTTTTGCTTGAACGCCGCATAATCGACGCGGTTGACCCCGTCGGGCGATGCTTTGACATATTTCGCCAGCAACGCGTCCCATGCACCATGGTCGATGGGCTCTGCGGCGGTTCCCGACACGGCCCAGCCTTTATCGCTGGTTTCTGCCGCCTTCGAACAGGCCGCGAGCAGCAGCGCGGCGGGGATGGCGCCCAAAATGCTGCGCCGTCTGTAAACCAATTGAGGATGTTCCATTTGCGCGATACCTCTTGCCGTCCCCGAAAAGCATTTGGGGTGTTGATCGTGCAGGATTCGGACGGGGTCGGTCAAAGGTTACGCGGTCGGAAAATCAAGCCCGCGCCGCTGTAACCCGCGCGCCCGCCATGACGAAAGGGCCATATATGGGCAGTTGGAAAATCGGCATCGTCGGCGGGTCGGGGCTTTACCAGCTCGATGCGCTCGAAAACCCGCAGTGGGTCGACGTTGATACGCCGTGGGGCCGCCCGTCGGACGCGTTGCTGACGGGGACGATTGCGGGCACCCCTTGCGTGTTCTTGCCGCGCCATGGCCGCGGCCATGTGCTGGGGCCCAGCCAGCTCAACTACCGCGCCAATATCGACGCGCTCAAACGGCTCGGCGTGACCGACCTTGTCTCGATCTCGGCAATCGGCTCACTCAACGAAGCCATGGCCCCGGGCGATTTTGTCGTTGTCGATCAGTTCATCGACCGCAGCTTTGCGCGCGCGAAAAGCTTTTTCGGCGACGGGCTGGTCGCGCACGTCTCGATGGCCGATCCGGTGTGCCCGCGCTTGTCGGCCCTCCTCGCCGATGCGGCGGCGGCTGCCGGAGCGCAGGTGCACCGCGGCGGCACCTATCTGGCAATGGAAGGCCCGCAATTCTCAACCCGCGCCGAAAGCCACCTCTATCGCCAATGGGGCGCACACGTCATCGGCATGACCGCAATGCCCGAGGCCAAACTCGCGCGCGAGGCCGAGTTGCCCTATGCGCTGGTCGGCATGGTCACCGACTATGATTGCTGGCGCGAACATGAAGCGGCGGTCGAGGTCGAGGCCGTGATCGCCCAGCTGATGGCCAACGCCGAAAAAGGTCGCAATCTGGTCGCGCACCTTGCGGCATCGCTACCCCCGACGCGCGATGCCAGCCCCATCGATACCGTGCTCGACGTGGCGCTGATCACCGAGCCGGCCAAGCGCGATCCGGCATTGGTGGCCAAGCTCGATGCAGTGGCCGGGCGCGTACTCAAGCTTTCTTAGCAGGACAGGAAACATCCATGCATATCGACCAAGGCCGCCGCCACATCATGTTCGCCCTGCCGGTTGTGGCGCTACTATCGGCGTGTGTGCGTCCGTCCAAAGCCTTGCGGGGCGGCTGGGGCCAATTTGCGGCGGATGCCGGCCGGGTCATAGACAATAGCGCATGGGATGCATTTCTGGCGCGCTATGTGCGGGCGTCGGTCGATGGCGTGAACCGTGTCGCCTATGCCGAAGCCGCTGCCGCCGACGCGCAAATGCTCCGGCCCTATCTGACGTCGCTTGAGGCGGTGGATCCTGCCACGCTTGCCCGGGACGAACAGATGGCTTTCTGGATCAACCTTTATAATGCCGCGACCGTTGACCTGATCTTGCAGCAGCCCGGCGTCAAATCCATCCGCGACCTGGGACCGCTGACCCTGGGGCCATGGGACCGCAAAATTATCACGCTTGCGGGTAACCGTCTGTCGCTCAACGACGTCGAACATGGCATATTGCGCCCGATCTGGCGTGACGTTCGGATCCATTATGCGGTCAATTGCGCGTCGATTGGCTGCCCCAATCTGGCACCCCAAGCCTACACCGCCGCGCGGCTGGAAGCGATGCTCGAACAAGCGGCAATCGACTTCATCAACCATCCTCGCGGCTTTGCCCGCGTCGATGGCAAGCTGCGCGCCTCGAGCATTTTCAATTGGTATGGCAGCGACTGGGGCAGCGTGGGCGACATCATCGCCCACGCACGCCGCTATGCGCGCGGCGACACCAGCGCCCTGTTCGCTGATGCCACCGGCATCGACACCTATGCTTATGACTGGGCGCTCAACGCTGCCTGACCCCAGAGCGATCCGCACAAGTTTCGTTTCACGCAGAGGGCGCAGAGGTCCGCAGTGGTCGCAAAGATTATGCAATCGCCGCGAAGCGGCATTCCCCCCGAATGATTGAGTCATCCGGGAAAGCTGATCAGACAAGCGGCCTAACGGCCGCGAACATCATCCTCTGCGGACCTCGGCGCCTCTGCGCGAAACCAAAAATAGCGCCAGTCCATCGCAGGACAAAACCACACTCTTCGCGAAACTTCGATCCTTCGCGCCGTTCGCGCGAAATCATTCACGCTCTAGAACCGCTTTTTCAGCTCGACGCCATAGATGCGCGGTTCGTTTACAAAGCCCGAAAAATTGTTGAAATCAATCGCGCCTTCGATCGATGTGTCGTTGAAGATATTGCGCCCGAACACCGCGACTTCGGCGGTCCCGTTCAGGAAGCGATAGCCCAGCCGCGCGCCGACCTCGAACAGGCGGCGGTCGCGAAATTCGGTGCTTTCGTACAGGAAGAAGTTGATGTTGCTGCGATAGGCGAAATCGGCAAATCCGAAAATCTCGCCCGGACCGACGGGGATGGAATAGCTCGCGCTGCCATTGGCGATCCAGCGCGGGGCCTGTGGCAAAGGATTGCCGTCGATCCGCGCATTGCCCGTCGCCGGATTGATGGGATCGAGCACGGTGCACGGCGCGCCGCAAATGCCGACCTCCAGATCAGCGTCATCGATCCGCGTGTTGTTCAGGCTCACCCCGGCTGACAGCGACAGCCGTTCAATGGGGTCAACCGCAACGTCCAGCTCGAAACCATGGCCAGTGACCCGATCGGCGTTGAGCAGCTGGTTGAAATTGCCCGCCCCGCCGACGGCGGTCAGTTGCTGATCATCGGTCTGGTAATAAAAGGCAGTGGCATTGACGCGCACTTTGCCATCCAGAAATTTGCCTTTGTATCCGGCCTCGATCGAATCGATGGTCTCAGTGTCGGCCACCGTCACGGCATCGCCGAACACGATGCGGCCTTGCGCATTGGGCGCGCGAAACCCACGCGCGTAACGGGCGTAAACGCTGCTGTCGTCGTCCAGCGCGTAACGCAGACTGACATCGCCCGACAAATTGGTCGCGCGCAGGCGGCGTTCGATCGGCCCGAGCGGCGGCGCGCCAAAGGGACCAATCAGCCGCTCGGCCGAAAAATCCTTTTCCTCGCGCGACAGCCGCAAACCGGCGGCCAGTTCGAGCTGCGGCGTCAGGGCAATATTCGCCGATCCGAACAGGGCATAGGCGTCGGTGCTCTGATTCTGAATCGCAAGCCCGTTGCGGACGCCGCCGCTCAGCGTGTCAAAACTTTCGTTCTCGATGCCCAGCCGTTCGCGGAAATAAAATCCGCCCACCAATATGTCGATGCCGGGCGCAATCGGGCCGCTCAGCCTTATTTCGCTGCTGCGCTGGTTGTGCGATGTGATGTTGTCGGCGCTTTCGGCGGGAAAGGGTATGAAGCCGGGGCCAGAAGGCGGCGCGAAAACTGCACCAAAGCCGCCATCGACATCGCCGCGCGCATTCACCCGCACTTCGCTGTAATTGCTGACACCCGACAGGGTGAAATTGCCAAATCTGGTTTCGGTCTGCAACGACACCCCAAAGGTGTCGGTCTCCAGGATCTGGGTGGCGTCCTGCGCGGTCGTAAACCGGTCAAAATCGTCAACCAGCCCGCCGGTGCCGGGGCGGATCACATTGGCGCGGAACAGCCGCGACCCGCCGCTCAGATCGCGCCCGAAAATGGCGAGATTGGCGCTGAAACGGTCGCCATCGGCATAACCCAGCTGTACGCGGCCAGCAAAGTCCTCAAATTCCTCAAATCCATCTTCGCCGCCGGTAAAGCTGTTGTCGACAAAATCATCGCGGCGTTGATACAGACCCGAAAATCGCAGCGAAAATCCGCCGCCGATGGGTCCGCCGACCGCCGCTTCGGCGTCAATCGTATCGAACCGCGAATAGCTCGCGCGGACCAGGTTGCGGTTGGCGGCATCGGCCCTCACCGTTTCGATCTTGACCACGCCAGCCGGCGTGTTGCGCCCGAACAACGTTCCTTGCGGCCCGCGCAGCACCTCGACCCGCTCCACATCGAACAAGGGGAAGCCGCGCAAAATCGGGTTTTCCAGCGGCACGTCGTCGAGTACGACCGACACCGGCCCGTTGGCGTTGAGATCGAAATCGGTGTTGCCGAGGCCGCGAATGTAAAAGCGTGGGAAAATCCGGCCCGACGACGCCTCAGCGTAAAGGCTGGGGCTACGCGCGGCCAGAAACAGCAAATCTTCACCCCCGGCGCGGGCATTGTCGAGCCGCTCGCCCGCCAGGGCATCGAGCGAGAAGGGAATGGCCGAAATGGCTTCCTGCCGCTTTTGCGCGGTAACAATAATTTCCTGCGACGAGCTGCCGTCCTCGACTTCGGTGGCCGCAAGGGCAGGCCCAGACGCCAGCGAAGAGGTAAGCAAAAGGGCAGGGAAAAACATGCGCATATCTGGTTTCCTATGGCTGGTTACGCGTCAAGACGCGCAGGGCAAAGTGAGCGCGGCTGGCTCATGACAAAGGGGGGAGCTGCAATGTTGAAGACCCGCTGCGTGTCAACTCTCATTAGGGACCCTAAACATTATTCGTGCTGAAACAGCAAGCGGTTACATCAGGCCGAACAACTCGCGCCGCCAAGCACGCAAAAGCGCGCGCAATGCGGATGGTTCAGCCGGACCTCGCGGCTGGCCTCCGCCAGCGTCGCGCCCAGGTCGAAATCGGCCTGATAGGGCAGCAGCGTGCAGGCGGCGACGCGCGGGGCGGCCTCGCCCTTGCGCTTCACCACCATTCGGCTCGACGCGCACATCATGGCTTGGGGATCGACGTGCAAAATGTCCCAGCAACTGGTCGTTATCTCGGCAATGTCGCTGGTGGCATCCATCTCCGGGAATAGCACCAGCCGGGCCGAGTCGCCCGCATCGATGGGGATGGCATGCGCCGCAAACAACTGGCGATATCCATCGCGCGCGGCAGCATCGGGTTCATCGCCCAGGTGGCGACCGGCCACCGCGATGTTGAAGCCGTTCCGGGCCAGCCAGACCAGCCCGCTGATCGCCTTGTCCCAGCTGTTCGGCCCGCGCTCGGCTTCATGGATCGTCTGGCTATGATGGTCGAGGCTGACGCGAATCGTCAGCCGCTCGCGCCCGGCCAATGCCAGCAATTGCCGTTCGAACCGCCGCATCGGCCGCATCGCGTTTGACAACACCAGCACGTCGAAACCGCGGTCAAGGCACAATTGGATGATCGGCACCATCGCCGGGTTCATGAACGGTTCGCCGCCAGTGAAGGCAATTTCGCGCGTAGGCAGGCGCTCGCGCGCAATTTCATCCAGATAGCCGCGCACCTCGTCCAGGCTGATATAGACTAGCGCGTCGTTGGTCGGCGAGCTTTCGATGTAACAGCTTTTGCATGCCAGGTTGCACAGCGTGCCGCTGTTGAACCACAAGGTGGCAAGGCCGGTCATGCGGACAAATGCCCGCTCTTCGCCCTTGGCCGTGACCAGTGGATCGACGAATTTCTGGGCGGGAAGCTTCGGTGCATCGCGCAGGGCGAACGGCGACAATGCGGGTTCCATGGTCTGATTTCGACGGCGGACGTCCAAAGGTTACACCTTCCATATGGCGGGCAGGCATGGTGTAACGAATGTTACGCCGATGGCGAAGAAGCTTTTGATTCGCAGCGAGGAACCGTGCAAGCCTATGAATATTGAAAACAGCCGCCGCTATTATGGTGAGGTTTTGCAGGGTTCGGGCGATTTGCTGACCGATGCCTGCACGATGGCCGATGCGCCGCCGCCGCATGTCCGCCGCGCGCTCGCCAATGTGCATGACGAGGTCAAGGCGCGCTATTATGGCTGCGGTCTGGTCGCGCCTTCGGCGATTGAGGGCGCGCGCATCCTCGACCTGGGATCGGGGTCGGGGCAGGATGCCTATGTGCTCGCGCAGCTCGTTGGCGAACGCGGCGAAGTGGTTGGCGTCGACACCACGCCTGAACAGCTCGCCGTCGCCAATGCGCATCTGGACTGGCACTGCGACCGCTTTGGCTACGCGCAGGGCAATGTGCGCTTCATCGAGGGCGATATCGAACAACTCGGCGCGCTCGACCTTGAACCGGCCAGTTTTGATGTGATTGTGTCCAACTGTGTGATCAATCTGGTCGCCGACAAAGCGGCGGTTTTTGCCGCCGCGCATCGTCTGCTCAAACCCGGCGGCGAGATGTATTTTTCCGACGTCTATGCCGACCGCCGCGTGCCCGCGCATCTGCTCGCCGATCCGGTGCTGCACGGCGAATGCCTGTCGGGCGCGCTTTATTGGGGTGATTTCCTGATGCTGGCCAAGGCCGCCGGCTTCGCCGATCCGCGCCTCGTTAATGATCGCCCGCTCGGCATCGGCGATCCCGAAATCGCTGGCAAGCTCGACGGCTTCCGCTTCTTCTCGGCGACCTACCGGCTGTTCAAGCTGGACGGGCTCGAACCCGAGTGCGAAGATTATGGCCAGGCGGTGGTGTATCGCGGCGGCATCACTGGCGAAGAACGCATGTTCATGCTCGACAAACATCATGGAATCGAGGCGGGGCGGATTTTCCCCATTTGCGGCAACAGCTGGAAAATGCTCGCCGAAACGCGCTTTGCACCGCATTTCGATTTTGTGGGCGATTTCACTCGCCACTACGGCGTTTTCGGCGGCTGCGGCGGCGGCCTGCCTTTCGATGTGACGAAGGAGCCGCAGGCAGCGTCGTGTTGCTGAATTAGAAGGATGAATGTCTTTCTGACCGGTGCCGCTGGATTGCTCGGCGGGGCGCTGGCGGCGGCCCTGGTGAAAGACGGACACGCCGTGGTCGCCCTGGTGCACCGCTCGGCCGACATCGTCGGTAATGATGGGCAACCTCTGGCGACCATGCCATATGAAGGCACGGCTCCGCTTCCGGGGACGGTCATGGTCATGCGCGGCGACGTTCGTCGGCATGGGCTCGGGTTCGAAAGCGAAATCTGCGCCGCGCTGGACCGCAGCATCGATGTCGTCGTCCATTGCGCTGCGCTGGTAAAGTTCGAGGCCGATTGGTCCGAACTGGAGGCGGCCAATGTGGCCGGAACCTGCCATGTCGCTGCGCTGCTGCCCAAGGCGCGCTTCATTCATGTCAGCACCGCCTATGTCTGCGGCTTGAAGAATGGGCCCATCGCCGAAACCCCGTGCGATCCGAACCGCCGGTTCGGCAATGGCTATGAAAAATCAAAGGCATGCGCCGAAGCGGCGCTCGCGATGCTGCGGCCCGACGCGGTGATCGCCCGGCCCAGCATCATCGTCGGCGAGGCGGCCAGCGGACGCATCCGCAGCTTCGATACCATTTACCGTGCCTTCAAATTCATCGCCGAGGGCAAGATCGCCGCCGTCCCGGTCGCACCGTTGGCCACGCTAAATTTCGTTCCAGTCGACCATGTTGTCGCGGCGATTTGCGATCTGGTCGAAAGCCCGGCGGCCAATGGCCGGATCTGCCATCTTGCCGCAAAAAATTCGGTATCGGCGGCCGATTTCTTGCGCCTGATCGGCACAATTCCGGGCTTGGCCTGTCCTGCTCCGTCGCCTTCGTGTCCCGAACCGGGCAGAAAGATGGGGATCGCCGACCGGCTGGCCCGGCCCTATTTGCAATATTTTCTGCGGCACCCCGAATTTGAAACAAGCGAATTGTCCCGGCTGTCGATGCGCGCGGCTCCGGTCATGGACGATGCGGCGCTGGTCCGGCAAATCCGCTATTGTGTGGCAGCAGGCTTCATCCGCGCGACGAAGAATTTAGCGACTCCGGTGCGTCCATTGTAACCGCGGCCGCCCGTTTCACGAACAAGTTTGGCCTGATGTCTAGGAGACTTGCGTTGTTGAAATTGACCCACGTGCTGGCCGCTGCGTTGTCTGTCGCAACAATTTCAGGACCCTTGGTGGTCGCTGCGTCGGCTTCGGGCACTCAGTCCGCCGCCGTTGCGGTCCGCGGCTATGATCTCGTCAGCTTCTTCGAAAAGGGTTTCGCTCCTGTCGTTGGCAACGCGCGCTTTGCGGTGGTCCATGGCGGCAAGCGCTATCATTTCGCGTCGCAGGCCAATGCCGATGCGTTCAAGGCCAACCCGGCGGCCTATCTGCCGCTTTATGGCGGCCATTGTGCATGGGCGGCTTCCGAGGGCTATATCGCCCCGGGCGATCCCAGATATGCGACCGTGGTAAACGGCAAGCTTTATTTCAACTACAATGCCGACGTGCTGGCGACGTGGAAAAAGGATGTTCCGGGCCACATCGCCAAAGCGGACCGCAATTGGCCAAAACTGGCCAAACGCGCAGGTTAATTGGTGACCCGCGCTATCGAATGTCCGGATAATGGTCGGCCAGCCGTTCGCGAGCGCCGAGCGCCCACATCATGCCGACTTTGAAATAAATCCAGTTCGCGCGCCAGCGGCCCCATTGGGTAATGCGCCGGTCGGATGTCCAGACCCAGCGGCGCACCATCCGGGTGCGACCAAAGCGCGCCAGCTTGATGCACAGGTCGGCCTCTTCCATCACCGCCACCCGCTCATCGCACCCGCCGATGCGCAAAAAATGTTCGCGGCGGAAAAACATTGCATGGTCGCCGAACAACAATCGCACGCCGCGCATGAACAACAGCGGCCGGGTCAACAGCGGGGCGTACCAGGTCTTGATCCAATTGTGGATGGTCGACCCCCAACGGGTGCCTTGCGGCCCGGCGATGCGCGGCATGAAGCTGGCGAGTGCAATCCGCTCGTCGCCCATGGTCGCGCGGATGACTGCAACGGCATCGGCGGGCAGCCGCGAATCGGCATGCAGCACGCAGACGACGTCCGCCTGCGCCAGCTGGACCCCGTAATTAATCTGCGCGCCGCGGCCCTTGCGCGGTGCCCGCTCGGTCCTGATGCCGGCGGCCTGCGCAATTGCCATTGTGCTGTCGGTGCTGCCGCCGTCGACCAGCAAAATCTCGTCGGGCGGGGGCTCCATTTGGGCTAGCGACGCCAGCGTGTCGGGCAGCGCTTTCTCTTCATTAAAGGTGGGGATGAGGATGGCGACGCGGGTCATGCGGTCAGATCGGGCCAGCGCGCAAGATCCTCGGGCCGATCGCAATCGGACAGCGTTTCCAGCAGCACCGGTTCAAGCCCGAGCTGGTTGAGCCGCTCCAGCGTTTCTGGCAGCACCTGTTCGGTGCTCCACGGCATATCGGTCAACAGCTGGGGCAGAGGCGTGCGCATTCCGATCAGATAATAGCCGCCATCTTCGGCAGGGCCAATCACAACATCGTGCGTCAGCAGGGCCGCAATCGCCTGTTCGACATGGCGCAGGGCCAGGTCGGGCGTGTCCGCGCCAAAGAAAATGACGGGCGCAGGGTCGATGCAGGCGGTCAGCTTGGCGGTCAGGTCGCCTTCCACCTGCTCTACCAGCACAATGTTGCCGCCAAGCCAGGCTGCAAATGCAGCGGCCTCAGCCCCGGTATACGCCAGCGTGACCGGGCAACCGCTTTGGCGCAGTGTCGCCACCGTGCGTTCGGTCAAATTGCGGTGCAACGCCGCGGCGCCTTCGGCTCCCAGTGCCGGGATCAACCGCGTCTTGCACGCCGCTGGGACAGGATAGCGCGCGAACAGGACGAGCCGCGGGTCAGCAGTTGTTGTCACCACCATGCCTTGCCGATGATTCCTATCTCTGGTCAGAATTCGCAGGCCTGCGCTTGGCCAACGAAATGAAGATTGGCAAATGCCGCGGCTACCGTTTCGCCGGTATTGTCGGTGTCGCTGGAAATGGCGATCGTGGTGACGCGCCCCGCGCTTGTCTTGAACTGTTGGGCGATGTCCTGTGCGACGTTGCGCCGTTCTGATACCCACTGACCCGCCTTCGCATTGCCAGACTGCATGACAACGACACGCGCACGGTCGGTATAGACGTTCGGCCGCACCGTTCCTTCGGGCAAGCGATTGTCCCACACATAGTTGATCGTGCCGTCCGGGACCAAGTCTCCTCCTCTGCTGCGGGCAATTGCCAGCTTGGTGCGGGTGCCCAGCGACATGCTGTTGGCAGGAAGTTTGAGCCCGATGTAGATGCGCGCCGCCTGATCATCCCCGGTCTTACGGGTGATGTCAGCGGTCCGCAGTGCGTTGGACACGCGCCATTGCCAACAGACCACGGGCGTCTGTTCCAGATCGACCACAACCTTGCGGGTGAGCAACGCCATGCTTTTGACAGCGGTCGCCTGCACAGCATCAATGCCGCCCGTCGATATCTGCTCGAACCGTGTGGCAGGAACTTTCTTGTCTATCTGCACCACGGTCCAGCCTTTTAGACCTTGCCGGAAATCGGAAACCCAGTTGGATCTGCTATTCGCGAGCGCCTGGCCCGCAAGCAGACATGCAAAGGCGGACAGCAGGGCCAGCCGCTTCGCGCCCACAGCCCTGTTACTGATCATGCTGCTGCACCTTGCCCGCGGCGCCATGCGTGGAAGCGCTCCAGCCAGGGGAATGCCCACACCGGCGCATTGGCTTTCTTCCACTTGCCAGCGGCAAATTTATTCGCCTCGATCATCGTCGGATAGGCATGGATCGTGCCCAAAATCTTGTTGAGACCAAGGCCGTGGCGCATCGCAAGGACATATTCGCCGATCACTTCGCCGGCATGTTCGCCGATGATGGTTACGCCCAAAATCTTGTCCTTACCCGGTACGGTGAGCAGCTTGACAAAGCCTGTCGTCGCGCTGTCGGTGATGGCGCGGTCAAGCTCGTGCAGCGGAAAGATGGTGACATCATGGGCGACGCCCTGTTCCTTGGCATCCTGTTCGTTGAGGCCGACGCGCGCGACTTCGGGGTCGATATAGGTGACCCAGGGGATGACGCTGAAATCGGCCTTGAATTTGCGGACCAGCCCGAACAGTGCGTTGACGCTGGCGTACCAGGCGGTGTGCGCTGCGGTGTGGGTGAATTGATACGGCCCGGCGACATCGCCAGCGGCCAATATGTTGGGATATTTGGTTTCGAGATATTCGTTGACCGCAACCGTCCTGCCGGTTTCGATGCCCAGTTCCTCGAGACCAAAACCCTCCAGCCGCGCGGCGCGGCCCACCGCGACCAGCAGATCATCAAACGCAATGGCCCGTTCGGTGCCGTCCTTTTCGACGATCAGCGTCTTGCCTTCGCACCGCAGCGCATGGTGTCCGGTCAGGACATCGACCCCCGATGCTGCCAGCGCCTCCGTGGCAAGGCTTGCCACGTCCGCATCCTCGCGCGTCATCACCTGCGCCGCCCTTTGCACCAGCGTCACTTTTGATCCGAGGCGCGCAAATGCCTGCGCCAGTTCGCACCCGATCGGCCCGCCGCCAAGCACCACCATGCGCGCAGGCAAGCTATCGCGCTTGGCCATTTCGTCCCACAAAGTGTCGCTGGTCAGATATCCGGTGGCCTCAATGCCGGGGAGCGGCGGCACAAAGGGCGCCGCGCCGGTGGCGATGACAATCGACTTGGTGGTCAGCCGCTGCGTCTCGCCATCGTGGCGTTTGATCTCGACGGTCAAGGGATCGATGATTTTGGCATAGCCCTCGACCACATCGACGCCCAGGCTGGTATAGCGTTCGACACTGTCATTGGGTTCGATGGCCGCGATTGCGCCGTGCACGCGCGCCATCACCTTTTTGAAATCAAACATAGGGCTGGTTGTATCGAGGCCATAATGATCGGCCTCGCGCATGAATTGAGCGACCTTGGCGCTCTTGATCAGCGCCTTGGAGGGGACGCAGCCAAAGTTCAGGCAATCGCCGCCCATTTTGTGCGCCTCGACCAGCGTGACCTTGGCCTTGACCGTGCTCGCGATCAGCGAGGTAACGAGGCCCGCCGCGCCCGCGCCGATGACGACCATGTTGCGGTCAAAGCGCTTGGGCTTGGTCCAGCCTTTGTAAACCTGCGCGCGTTTGATGATCCCCATGATCCAGCGCGCAATCCAAGGGAACAGCCCGAGCGCGACGAACGACGCGATCAGCCCCGGCGAGGCGATGCCGCTCAATCCCTCAATCTGCGCGAGCTGCGTCCCGGCATTGACGTAAACGACCGTACCCAGGAACATGCCCACTTGGCTGACCCAGTAAAATGTCCACGCCCGAATGGGCGTCAGCCCCATGGCGAGGTTGATCACGAAAAAGGGCACCGCCGGGATCAGCCGGAGCGAAAAGAGATAAAAGGCTCCGTCCTTTTCGACGCCCGCGTTGATCGCGCGCAATTTGTCGCCGAACTTGGCCTGCACCCAGTCGCGCAGCAAAAAGCGTGAGCCCAGAAAAGCCAGCGTTGCGCCGATACTGGAAGCAAAGGAGACGATGATCGCCCCTGTTACCAGTCCGAACAATGCGCCCGAAGCCAACGTCAGGATCGCTGCGCCAGGCAACGACAAGGCGGCAGTCGCAACATAGATCAGGAAAAAGACACCGATAACCAGCACCGGATTCTGCTCGTAAAAGCCTGCAAATTCCGCCTGCCGCGCCTTCAATGTTTCGAGCGACAGATAATCCGCAACGCCGAATCGATAGAGCAGGACGGCGATCGCGACGATGGCGAGCGCGATGAGCAGTTTTTTCACAATCTTGCCTTCCTTGGAAATGTTTCGGCCCGAACGGGGTTCGTTCCGTAGGACAAAAGGTTTCAACGCGCCGCCAGATCTTGGGGCACCGGAGGACGTTGCGCGCGCCCGCCGTCGAAATCGCCCAAAGCTTCGCGTCCAATGACGTACAGAATCTTGCTGCCTGCCTTTAACACGCCGTCGACGGTACCCGAAATTTTCGAAACGCCAACCCGTCGCCGATAGCCAGTGGCGATTTCCTGTGTCCGCAATTGCTGTTTGGCGGCGCGGACCTGCATTTCGATGGTCCAGCCAAAATCGCGGTCGTGCATCGCCAGCGCGGTAAGGCTGTCGCGGCGGATGGCGCGAAATGGCCCCAGATCGGTATAACGCACCCCCCAGATCATCCGCACCAGCAGCGGCGCGAGCCAGTTGCCAAAACGCTGGGGGGCCGTCATCGCGCCGCGCTCGACCCGGCCCAGCGCGCGCGATCCGATGACCAGATCGGCCTCGCCCGCTGCGATGGGTCCGATAATTTTCGGGGCATCCCCGGGTACGTCCGAACCGTCGCTGTCCATGAACAGGATGATGTCGATGTCCTTGTCCATCGCCGCCATTCCCGCCAGGCACGCCGCGCCATAGCCGCGCTCAGGCTCGGCCACCACCATCGCGCCCGCGCGCCGTGCGGCGGCGGCGGTGCCGTCGGTGCAGCCGTTGTCGACGACGATCACCTGTTGCAATTGTCTCTGCAGCGCCGCGCGGATGCCAGTGACGGCCGCGCCGACGGCGGCCTCCTCGTTGAGCGCGGGCATGATGACAGCAATTTTGGGCGCAGTGATGGGCGGTGTCAGACGAAACTCCTGACGGCCCGCATCGCGCCGCCGCCGCCAATCGTGCAGCAGCGCAAGCGCCAGAATGGACCAGAGGGCAGCGCGCGCAAGCGGATGCACGGCAAATGCCTCCAGCGCAGGGTCGTCAAGGTTAAGGCCGGTCAGATAGGAAAAGGGCAGCGCGGCCGTCGCGGCAAATGGCCACAGATGGTCGCGACCAACCGCAAATGGCAACAGCCACAGCAAATACCAGCTGTTCACGGCGGGCGCGAACAACAGGATGACGCCGAAAATCGCCGCCAGCGGGACATCGTCCGGCGACCGGCTGCGCGCATGGAGCCAGACGACCAGCAGTCCGGCCAAGATTAGGACTGCAATGCGCCCTGCCTGCCACCCGAAAAGCTGGAACAATGGTTCGTAAAGCAGCGGATTAAAATGCCACTGCGCCGCAAAAGCGGCGGTCGAGTCAAAGCCCGCTCCTTGCCCCTGGGCCAGAAAAACAAGATAGAAGAGGGCAAGCGACCCGCTGGCCGCCAGCAGCGCCGCCGGGCGCAGGCGCAGTAACAGCGGCCAGGCGGCAAGCGCCACCAGCTTCACCCCTGCGGCGACGCCGAGCAGCAGTCCCGCCGCAATGGGCCGCGCGCGGCCCGCCATAAGTGCGGCAAACAGCGCCGCTGCCAGCAGGCCATCGGGGTGCAGGTGCAGGCTGGTTTCGACCAGCACGAGCGGGTTCCACGCATAGAGCGCGACCTTGCCCGGCGCGTGGCGTCGCAGCAGCAATGCGACCAACAGCAGGTTCGTCGCCGCAAACAGCAGTTGCAGGCCAAGCGGATCAGTGCCGAACAGGGCAAATACCGCGGCAAAAAATATTTGCAGAACGGGGCCATAAATGGTCGGATATTCAGGGTTGTTGACGCCGTTCAGAACCGTTTCGAGCGGCGGCGGCACGGCACCGCCAGCAAAGAAATTGTCTGGCGGAACCCCATAGGGCGTGCCGCTTTGCAGCGTGCGCCAACCATCCCAGATGAAGCGGAAATAGTCATCCTCGAACGCCGGCGCTCCGGCCAGCGTGATGGCATGGGCAACGGTCGCTCCGCCAAGGATCAGCCAAGCGCTGCCAATTTGTTGCCGCCACAGCAAGGCGGTGGTGCCCGCCGCCGTGGCCGCGAGCAGCAGGGCATAGGCCAAGGCTGAAGGCTCGCTCTGCCGCGACAGCAGAGCGAGCCCCATTACCCCGGACCAAGTGCAACCAATCGCCGCGAAAGGCCGCCATTGAACCATGCCAGTACGAACAGATCGGCTGGCTACAGCGCCGAATTAGGCGCCAAAACGACGCGACAAATAGACAAGGATTTGCTGGCGTTCATCGGGCTTCAGCCCGAATTCGCCCGCGCGCACGCGCTCCGCTACGCGCTGCGCCGTCGGCGTGTCCTTCACGCCATCAGGGAA